>CAZBWH010000005.1:0-60778 GCA_964495595.1 uncultured Burkholderiales bacterium
TTGTTGAGCGCCAGATAGAACAGTTTGAGTAATGCGTCATCGCTGGGGAACGACCTGAGCTTCCCCCGGAATTTCGTCTGCCAAAGGTAACGTAAAATCGAGGTTGCTTTTGAAAGGCAGGAAATGAAATTACCCACCAGCAGCATGACAGCGTGCGATGTTGCCCACGTGGTCATGGCCAAAGCGGTAATGCTGGCAGGCGATGCAGAGAACAGGCTCGGCCTTCTGCTCATGCTCGTGGTCATTTGCGGCCAGCGCATGAATGATTTCGTCCTTGTGCGCCTTGAGCATTGCCGCCCAGCGATTAACCGCGCCGGGATCGCCCGACACTCTCAGCGAGCCAGTAGACGAAACTGCCAGCGCCACACCTTCACCGGCTACCGCCTGAATGATCGCCGCCGGGGTCATAGCTCGATCTCCACGAAGCCGGGATCAGCATCGCCGCCCGTTACCGCCGTTACCCCGTTACCGTCATCGAAAAACGTGTTTTCATTCCAGTTATGTATTTTTTCCGGGTTAGGTGGGTTAGACGGGTTAGGGTGTTGATTAGTAACGATTTTATCGCCTAACCCAGATTCTAACCCGTGGGTTAGACGGGTTAGGTTAGGCTGGTCGCTGCTGTCTAGCCTGTCATTCCTAACCTGTCTAACCTGCTGGGTTAGAATTGGGTTAGGCAATTTTTCCTTTGCAGAACAATCACCTAACCCACCTAACCTGTCTAACCCGGTTTTTACGTCATCGCCGGGTAAAACTCGAAACGCCCGAACATTGCCGCCATTAATCCATGTCTGCTTGCCCTTGGTCGGATTGGCGCTATCCCTTCCGGTCAACCATCCCGCCGCTTCCAGTACATCCAGCCCGCGCCGCAGATCAAACCCGGCCAGCGCCTCTTTCATGCCGCCATGGGTGAACAGATACACCCGGCCCTTGTCGCTGTCCTCATACCAGCCGGCGCGGTCGCGGATGCCGGTGCTGGTTTCGCCGTTGATGTGGAAGCCGCCATTAGCGATATGGCAAGGTTTGAGCAAGGGTGCAGCGAAGGCGCTGGATAACGTCAACGTCAGCAGCGGATTGCCGGGTGCATAGCTCGCCACGCTATCCGACCATGCCGCCAATGCGCCGCGCCGCTCGAACAAGCCGGATGAATGCAGCACGCCATCCTGTAAAGCGACGTCAATTTCATCATTGGCCGGGGCAAAGTAGCGGTCAGGCATCAGATAGCCGCCGCCGTGCCAGCCCAGCTTGGTTGCCGCCAATACTTCACGCTTCGGGTGCTGCTTCTGGATGTAGCGCAGCAGGCTGCTTTTGGCGTCGGGGTCAGGCTCTGCGCCCATATCCAGCAACATGCTGCGCAACTCGATACCGTCGCCCGACAGCAGCGCCATTGGCATCGCCCATTCTTTCCAGCGGCTCAACGTGTCTTTCAGCCTGAGCAAGCGCCCGAAGTTGCGCCCAACGTCGTCGCGGGTGATGGCCAGCACATGCAGCGGCGTGCAGATGAAGGTATCGATGGGCACAATGCTTGCGGCCATCGGGTGCAGTAACCGCCGCCAGCAGCGCCGGATAGGTGCCGGTCTTTGCTCTGCCGGTGTAGTAATCCAGTTCAGCCACAAAGCGCAGCGCCAGCAGGTCGGGCATGTTCGATTCATCCAGCACCCCGCGATGCTTGAGATAGCGCGAACCGATGCAATCGCCGGTCAACGCCGCCGAACGGCTCCACAGCTTGCCCAGCTTGAACAGGCGCTGTTCGATCTCGGCTTGGCTCAGTTCATTGCGCAGGATCGCCAGCGTTTGACGGGTGACGGCCACCGCCTCGGACGGCAGGCGCAGATAATCGGCCAGCCATGCGAGTGCCTGCTTGAAGTCATCGCCGCGCCACTGCATCAGCAACGCCAGACCATCGCCGCCATCGGGGTTGCAGCGAGAACAGATAAAGCCGCCACGCTGCTGGAAGTCGGTAAAACGGTAACGGTCTTTGCCGCCACAGAAGGGGCATGGGCCATGCTTGCCGGTCAGGAAGCGGTCAGGCACCCCAGCAGCCAGCAGGATCGCCGGCCAGTTGCCGCGTGCGGATTGCAGGAGGTGGTTAGCGTTCATGCTTACCTGCCTTTTCCGCCAGCTCTTCAAGCCGGTCATTCATACCGCTCACAAGCACGGTTGCAGCATCGAACAGCGCCCCCTCGATATTTTGATTCAGCAGTGGCGGTTCTTCGTTGGCAATCGCCTCACGGTGGGCGTCCAGCACGCGCAACAGGCCATGCAGGCCGCTGACTGTGCGGTGTAGTCTGGCGATATCCAGCTCGCTGACTTCGGTCTTGCGGAGAAAGTCGGCATGTTTCGTCCACGGACACAGCGAACCAATCAGCGGTTCGGTGTTGGTAGTTTCAGCCTGGCTATCGGTGGCAGTTGCCGAAGGTTCGCCGGTCGGCTGCTGGTTGTCCTGCTGCTGGTTGGTGGTCTGATTGGTTTGTTCGGTTTGAACGTGATTGTGCTTAGGCATGGGTTGCCCTTTCTGTTTGATTTGAGAGAAAAACCAGCCGGGCCATAGCGGCCTTGGCTGGGGTTGCCACACGATTCATTGAGAAGTTGAAACGGGTGGGGGCGCTCTCAACGGCAAACAGACCGTCCGGGGCATTACTGCTACCCGACACCCCCGCAAACGGCAGGCAGCCAGCGCCCATGCGCAAGCCGCCGGAAATCTGACGGGAAGATGCGCCTTGCTGAAACTTCACGGCCAAGGCAAACCGCTGTTTGATTGAGAGAGAGCCGCGATTATCAGCCGCCACTGATAGGGCTGTAAAGGTCAGGCGCATTGTTTCGCCTCCGGCAGCAGCACATAGATGGCAACGCCGGGATGTTTGCGCCCGAAGTCGTCATCACCCGATTGGCGGATGGTGTCGATTTGATAACCCCTCTCGCGCAACTCCTTGATGCGAGCGGCAGGCATCATGACGTTGTAACGGCTGCGCAGGCTGAATGTGCTTTGTGGGCCTTCACGCAAGGCATGCAGGACGCGCTTTTGCTGCTCGGTGGTGGTGGAGTCCATGACGGCCACCTTACTCAGCTTGGCTAGCCGGCTGCTGCTGGCGCACCCATTCAAAGAACTTGGCCTCATCGATCAGCACACGGCGGCCAATGCGAATGATTGCGCCGGCCTCAATCAGGCCATTGCCGGGCTTGGTGCCCTCGTGGGTAATTCTCGGTTCGGCTTTGAAAATCAGGCCCCGCATGGCGGCCTGAGTGAATGCGGCGTTATCGCCGCAGAATTGTGGGATGGTTTTAAGTTGATTTGTCTGCATTGCTGCGCCCATTTTCTTTCTGCGCTTGGTTGCGCTGGTTGGTAATGGGCGAAGATTGGAGAATGCAACGGTGATGCAGCAAGCCGGCAAGTGCTAGATCAAGCGCTGGCGCGGCTCCGGGGGGCATTTTGGCAAGGGATCAATATCTTTGCGGTTGAGCCTTGCCATTTTTGTATTGGGTAACACTTGTGCGTACGGTCTTTGGGCTGAGCGGCTTAAACCGGGATCGAGCAACTTTGAGCAACTCCCCAATCCTTTGTCGTGATACCCCATATTTTTTCGCTAGCCGCGACTGGGTTTCCCCCGTCTCGCTTTCAATTAGGAGCTGTCGAAGGGCTGCGTCGTCAAATCGTATCACCTTGCTTTTATTATCAGGGGCATGGTCGTTGCTGCTTGGTTTTGTCGCCGATGCTTCGCCGATCAGCATTGATTCCAGTCGCATAAGCTCTGCATACGTGATGCGTAGATGCTCATAACTCACCTCACTGGAAATGCTAAAAACCTCTTTACCATCAAGACTAAACACGCCATGAACCACGGTACTACCGCGCGACTCAATTTCCAATAAATATCTTGGCGGGACGACGTATAGCCCGCACAGATCAACATTTTCGTGTTTGGTAAGCGAACGAGCTTCACCAGTTACGGCTGTGCAAATAAGTACATATCCAGCAATTGCGGCACGTATCAATCCACGGTCGCCAACAGGCTTTCCCAGTCGGCACAGCTCTTGCGATGCCTCGTCTAGGCTTAGAAACGACATGCACTCCCTTTCGTGCATTCCCTTGAATGGATCGCCGCGCCAGCCGGGCAAGGGTTCCCGGTTTTCGATTGGCCGATCTAGGCGCGGCAAAACTTGTGATTACTGTCGGCAGCCTTGGCTGTCGATCAGGTGTCAATTCCATTCACTGCGCAGCTCCTGCTGTACCGCCAAACCGTCGCGGCCTTCAAACAAGGGCTGCTGCTTGAGCTGGCCGAAAAACGTATCAAAGCCCGTGCCGCCCGCCACTGTTGCGCCGGCCTGCTTGTGGGCCAGATATTCCGCGAAGTCGATTACCTCCGACAAAAGCGGCTCCGGCAGTTGCCGCGCCAGTTCAATCAATCGTTCCGCATTGCTCATGGTTGTGCTCCCTTCAATGTTTGGCGGATTACCCCGCCTTGTCTTCGGCCTTCTTGTTCATATTGGCAAACAGCATATCCGCCGCCTTGCCGGTTGCTGCTGCCTTGTGTGATTCCAGCAAGTGGCTATATCGCTTCGCCATTGCCAACGTCTTGTGGCCCAGCACATCCGCCACGGTGCGGATATCCGAGCCGGACATGACAAGAAACGAGCCCACGGTATGGCGCATGTCATGCCGCCGCACCTTCTCCAGTCCCGGCAGCTTGGCCCGCACACGTCGCCAGAGCGAATCAAACACTGCGTGATCCTTGGCCTTGCCGGTAGGTGGGAAAACCATTTTCGAATCGATGCGCCGCACTTTGGCATAGGCCCGCATTGCTTCCAGTGCTGGCCCGACCAGATGCAAAGATCGCTTTTCCCCGTTTTTGGTCTTGCCCAACAGGATCAGTTCCCGGTCTAGCTGTACCTGTTTCCACGTCAACGATTCCACTTCGCCGCAGCGTGCGCCGGTTGTCAGCAGCAACAGCATGAACAGATAGAAGTCCTCGCGCCCTGTAGCCTTGCATGCATCCAGCACGGTGATTACCTGCTCTTGATCCAGAAACACTTCGCGCCCGTCGCTCTCTTTGAACTTGGCGACACGATGCACAGGATTAGATTCCAGCCACGCCAAATACTTAACGCCGTACTGGCAGGCAGACGACAGCGCCATCAGATACCGGTTCACCGTCGGCCCCGAGCGGGTAGCGCCATCCTTGCGGCCTTCAATCTGCGTGGCCTTCAACTTGTCGCGATACTCGCCAATGAGCGTAGGCTCCAGCTTGTCCAGAGTGATATGGCCCAGCTCCGCCACCCACCAGCCAAGCTGCCGCATGGTCTTGTCGGCATCCTTGTTGTTGTCGCGCAGGAATGGCTCGTACTTCTTCACCAGCTCCGCCAATGTGTGGCGCTTGGCTACCGATCCCTTGAAGTAGCGGCCTTCCTTGATTTCCGCTTCTTTTGTGGCGGCCCATGCCTTGGCATCAGTTAGGCGGTCAAACGTGGCGGTTTCGGTCGGATAGCCTTTCTTCCGAACCTTAGCCCGGTAGGTGGTCTTGCCGTCAGCGGTGATGCGTTTTTCGATGCTCGCCATGATGCTGCCCCTTAATGTGGCTGGAACAATTCAGCATAGAATAGCACCAAACAGAAGACGAGGGATTTGCAATCCTGCGCCAATCGCATCGAAGTTATTGATGTATAACGACAAATAATTTTATTGCCATGAATAAGGGGCACTTGCGGGACATTGACCGTTGGTCAGCGATATTTTCAGGGGTATAAGACGGCGGAATCGGATCATTCAGCGATATGTCGATTTGATGCCGGTATTAGGTTTTGTCAGGCCGTGTCCCGGCGGGACAGTTGCGGGGCAATTGTTCCGGCGTGTTTTGGCTCAGTGTCCCGCCAGTGCCCCACGGACAGCTACGAACTGAATTGGCGGGGCACAAAACTCAACATAACCACTTGATTTTATTGGTGCCCGGAACCGGAATCGAACCGGTACAGCCGTAAGGCCGAGGGATTTTAAGTCCCTTGTGTCTACCAATTTCACCACCCGGGCGGGGGTTGCTAGAAGAAGAGCGAGGAGAGGTAAACCATGAAAACGCGCTGGCGCATCCTGATTACAATCCGGTCGCACGACGTCATGCGCACTAGCAGCCTGTCGGGCTTGAGGCGGATCTGCTGCGCCAACGGGAGAAACGGGCCGTATTTCCCGCTCTCTCATTACACAGACCCGCTATGCATCCCGAAAACGGGCAAATCTGCCCTCGTTTTCCCCACTCGACTCGCTAGGGTCGCTCAAGTCCGGCAGGTGGCTGGGAGCGGGACGGATTATCTTTGATCGAATGCTAGAAATCAACCACCCGGACCGGTGATCGTGCCAAGACCTGATAACTCAGGGAGATACCGGCGTGAGGGTGAGTGCAGAACAATAGGCTCTATCTGGCGCAAACAGATCAAGGCCACAGCCTTGACTCTGGTAGAGCCGGCTCATTGAATCCTGCGACCGGGCGGCTTTGATTGCATCAATCAAGTAACAGAAACTGCGGCCGATGGATTGCATTCGATGGCAGGGCCCTTTACGCTGTGCAATAGCTGCTTTCATCGACAGTGGCGCGGATACGTTTTCTTCTCCCTTCTGCAACGGATTTCTCCATGTTCCATGCCGATCTGGCCACCGTCCGCCATTATCACCGACTGAGCAAGCACCTGCCCGAACGATATGCGCCGGGGCCTGGCCAGCTCGACTGGGCGACACAACCTGATCCCTTTCGCCGCTTTGCCGGCTGCCGGCTGATACCGCTACCATTTGCCCGGCATGGGGGAGCACGTTACCAGCAACTGTATCAACCAACCACGCCTCCGGCCATGCTCGATCGTGCCACGCTGGGCGCCCTGCTGGAACTTGGCCTGGGTCTCTCGGCGTGGAAGGAATGGGAGGGCAATCGTTGGTCACTGCGCAATCATCCTTCCAGTGGCAATTTGCACCCTACTGAAGGCTACGTTGTGCTGCTTCAGCCGATCGATACCGAGCTGGTGCCCGGGGTGTACCACTACGCGCCGTGTGAACATGCGCTGGAATGCCGCGCTACACTGGGCCCAGATGGACAGGCGGCGCTTTGGGGACTATTCCCGCATACGCCGGCACTACTGGGGCTGAGTTCGATCCATTGGCGCGAAGCCTGGAAATACGGCGAGCGGGCCTTCCGCTATTGCCAGCTTGATACAGGCCATGCGGCGGCCGCACTGGCCTTTGCCGGGCGAGTGGCAGGCTGGCCAGTGCATTTGGTTGCAGGCGCCAGCGACAATGCGATTGCGGCACTGTGCGGGCTCGATCGTGAACGCGATTTTCACATGGCTGAACAAGAACATCCGGATCTTCTGCTTGCCCTGACCCCAGACTGCCACCATTTGCCTGCACGATGCGATGTCACCCAGGTACGCAAAGCGCTTGGTGATGCAGCGTGGCATGGCCAGGCTAACCCGTTGTCAACCAGCCATGTCAGCTGGCACGCGCTGGAACAGGTCGTAGATTCGACCAGTGGTGCACAAGGTTGGCCAGTTGCCCACTCAACGGCCTCCTGCCAGGCCTCTCCTTCAGTCGGCACGAATGATCCGGATGCAGTCATGGCCATCCGCCTGCGGCGCAGTGCGGCTGGCATGGATGGCAGTAGCCCGATGTCGCAGGCCGCGTTTCGGCAACTCCTGGCGCGGTTGATGCCGTCCCCCGCGGCTCCGTGGATCGCTCTGCCATTCGACCCGGCAATTTCTTTGTTGCTGTTCGTGCACCATGTTGAGGGCATGTCTCCCGGACTTTACCTGCTGCCACGGGCTGCTGGTCATGCAGAAGCGTTGCGACAGGCAATGGATTCGCCGCATCTTCATTGGCACCCGGTCAGCGACGCCCCTCTTTCGCTAATCTGCCTGAGCCAAGACACCGATTGGCGCGATGCAGCCAGAATGCTGAATTGCCAGCAGGATATCGCTGCAGACGGCGCGTTTGCGGTAGCCATGCTGGCCGATTTCGATCACGCCCTGCAGCAGGGCGCGCCCAACTACCGGCGGTTATTCTGGGAATGCGGCCTGCTTGGCCAGATTCTTCACCTCGAAGCCGAAGCGGCAGGTCTGGCCGGCACAGGCATCGGCTGTTTCTACGACGATCTGCTACATCGCATCATCGGGCTGGATGTTGATGCTGAACAATGGCAAAGCCTGTATCACTTCACGATTGGAGGCCGGGAAGAAGATCGCCGACTACGCACGATCCCAGCCTATGCCCACCTTGACCGCGAGCAGGAGGCTTCGTCATGAGCCACGACCTCCAGCAATTGAAAATCGACCGCACCCAGCCACACGCGCAGCCGGCGCGCACATCCCGCTGGCTGTGGGCGGTTGCAGCCTTGCTGGCCGCTGCCGGAGGGGTAGCCACCTTCACCAGCCAGCCGATCGCAGTACAGACTGCGGTCGTTGTTCCGCTCTACCCTTCACAGGCACTGACCCAACTGAATGCAACCGGCTATGTTGTCGCACAACGCAAAGCATCGATTGCATCCAAGGCAACCGGACGCCTGGAATGGCTGGGCGTGCGTGAAGGCAGCCGAGTCAAGCGTGGCGAGCTGCTGGCCAGGCTGGAAAACAGCGATCTGCAAGCGGCAGTAGATCAGGCCAGAGCCAATGTGCAATCCGCCCAGGCCGCATTGCGCCAACAGCAGGCCGAGCTCGACGATGCCAGCCAGGCACATCGGCGTGCACAGGGATTGCTGGCGCAACAGTTCATCTCCCCGGCTGCGTTTGACGAGACCCGGGCACGGCTTAACCGTGCAAAGGCAGGCGTCGCGGTACAACAGGCAGGCATCCAGGCCGCCCTAGCAGCACTAAAGGCCACACAGGTTGCCCGCGATAACTCGGAGATCCGCGCACCGTTTGCCGGCGTGATCCTGACCAAGAATGCCAATGTCGGCGACGTGGTTGCGCCATTTTCCAGCAGCGCCGAATCAAAGGCGGCAGTGGTCACGATGGCGGACCTGGATACACTGGAGATCGAGGCAGATGTGGCCGAATCCAGCCTGGTCAAGGTGCGCATTGGCCAACCATGTGAAATTCAACTGGACGCCCTGCCCGAGGCTCGCCTCTTGGGTGAAGTCGCCAATATGGTGCCCTCGGTCGACCGCAGCAAGGCAACGGTGACATTCAAGATCCGCTTTGTCGAAAACAGCGACAAGGTTCTGCCGGAAATGAGTGCCAAAGTGGCGTTTCTCAGCCGCCCGCTCCAGCCCCAAGAGCGCAAGCCGCGCCTGACCGTTCCGCCAGCAGCGCTGGCAGGCCAGACATCCAGCGTCTGGGTGGCTACCGACGATGGCCGGGCGACACGGCGCCCTATCCGCCTAGGCGCCAGACTGGGAGACGTTCTCGAAGTGGCGGCCGGATTGAAGGCCGGAGAAAAGATCGTGCTGAATCCCCCCGCCAGACTCAGCGACGGGGACTCTGTCCGCGAGGCTGAGAAATGACCGTGGCCGTCAGCTTGCGCCAAGTCGCCAAAACCTACTACCGGGGCGGCCAGCCAGTGCCGGTGCTGAACGATATCAGTTTCGACATCCAGTCAGGTGAATTCATTGGCCTGATGGGCCCGTCCGGCTCGGGAAAATCCACACTGCTGAATCTCATTGCCGGTATCGACAAACCCAGTACGGGCCAGATCATAGTTGACGGCGAGGACATCGCCCTGCTGAGCGAATCAGCCCTGGCAAACTGGCGAGCCGGCCATATCGGCTTCATTTTCCAGTTCTACAACCTAATGCCAGTATTGAACGCACTGGAAAACGTCGAATTACCGCTGATGCTGACCCGGCTATCTGCCACACAGCGCCGTGCGCATGCCGAAGCTGCGCTGGAGATGGTCGGACTGCAACAGCGAATGGCACACCGTCCAAATGAGCTGTCCGGCGGCCAGCAGCAGCGGGTGGCCATTGCCCGGGCCATCGTCACCGACCCGCAACTGATTGTGGCAGATGAGCCAACCGGTGATCTGGATCGCAAATCGGCCACCGAAATCCTGGACTTGCTCGACCGCCTGAATACTGACCTGGGCAAGACCATCATCATGGTTACGCACGACAGCCGGGCAGCCGAGCGGGCGCATCTATTGCGCCATCTTGAAAAAGGCGAGTTGCTCGACCCTCTGGTTGCCAGGCAACTGGATTGAGGTCGGCATGCCACTGTTTTTTCTCAAAATGGCGCTACAGAATGCTTTTCGCCATCGACTGCGCGCGTGCCTGACCCTGCTCGGCATCGTGATTGCCATTCTGGCCTTCGGACTGCTGCGCACGTTAGTGTCAGCCTGGTACGGAGGAGTGGACGCCGCCTCCGACTCCCGACTGGTAACGCGCAACGCCATCTCGCTCACCTTTCCCCTGCCGATCGGCTACCAGTACAAACTGCGCCAGATCGCGGGCGTTACCCAGGTCAGTTATGCCAACTGGTTCGGCGGCATCTACCTCGACGAAAAGAATTTCTTCCCGCAATTTGCAGTTGATGCAAAAACCTACCTGCCACTGTATCCTGAATACCGCTTCGACGAGCAGCAATACCGGGCTTTTCTGAGAAACAAGAGTGGCTGCGTCATCGGACGCAAACTCGCCAACCGCTACCACTGGAAAGTCGGCGATGTCATTCCACTGCGCGGAACCATTTATCCCGGGAGTTATCGATTTGTGATCGAGGCCATTTTTGAGGGCACACGCCACAACACCGATACCAACCTGATGTTCCTGCACTGGCAGTTGCTGAACGACCGTATCGAACAACTGTACCCGGGGCGAGCCAACCACACTGGCGTGTTCATTCTCGGTATTGACGACGCCAGCCAGGCTGCGCAGATTTCCCAGTCCATAGACCAGGAATTCCGCAACTCGCTGGCCGAAACGCTGACCGAAACCGAAAAAGCCTTTCAGCTCAGCTTTGTGGCGATGACCGAAGCCATTGTCGTGGCGATCGAAGCGGTCGCATATGTAGTCATTCTGATCATCATGGCGGTAATGGCCAACACCATGGCCATGGCAGCAAGAGAGCGGGCCAGCGAGTACGCCACGCTCAAGGCCATCGGCTTCGGACCTCGAATCATCGCAACCCTGATTGTGCTTGAATCGCTGCTACTGGCCGTGATCGGCGGATTCTGCGGCGTGCTGGCGACGTTCCCGGTAGCAGCCTGGTTCGGCGGCGCTCTTGACAACATATTTCCAGTGTTTCAAGTCACCGCATCCACGCTGGCCCTGCAATCACTCGCCGCACTCGCAATCGGCATCGTGGCAGCGGCGCTTCCGGCATGGCACGCAGCCCGAACCAATGTCATCGACGGACTGCGTACAGCCGGCTGACACCCCTGCGAGCCCGCCTCAGCGGCGGCGTAAACTACAGAATACTCAATAGAATAAGAGCTTTAATATATTCATTTGCTTTTTATTTAATACTGATAAAATCATGAACAAGGTCGCCCCCAGCAGCCAAAATGCAAGCGGCGAAGCTGGTAATTGCAGCAATACTGTTCTTTACTGATGAAACACGACGCTCTAGGAGGGGCAATGCTTCGCATAAACTGGATCGCAGGGCTGATTTGGATGCTGGCAGGCACAACCGTAGTCATGGCCGATGATTTACCTACAGAGCAAGCCCTTCACGGAAACTGGAGTTGTGAGTTTTCATTCAAGGTTGGAGACAAGTTCAACCTTACCCTTTCCCCCGGCAAATTCAGCCTGAAACTGAAAACTGAAACCATCGACGGCGCATTTTCAATGGCTGGCGCAGCCCTGCAATTCAAACCCGGTGACGCAACCAAAGCGGCGACGGTTAACGAACATATCCCTGGCCGCATCTTTCAGTACACCGCCCCCGCAGAACTGGTACTGGGCGATGGCAACCCGGATAGCTACTGCACCAGACAATAGCCCCAGGCCCCGTTGACATAGGTTTCACAGTCGCCTGCTTTTTTAGCCTTCTATTTAGCAATACGCCAATAGCACAAGCGGGATAGAATGCGATTGCCCTCCTCTGTCCAACGGGGTTCGTCAACATGCGGCTACCGCTGCGTTACATCCTGCGCAATTTGTCGGCACGTCGACTGACAACCCTGCTCACAGCTGGTGGCATGGCACTGGTAGTGCTTGTCTTCACCACGGTCCTGATGCTCGAAGCCGGGCTTCGGCAAACGCTGGTCACGACCGGCAGTCATGACAACGTCACCCTGATCCGGCAATCATCACAGACCGAAGTACAAAGTACGGTCGAGCGCAAGCAGGCCGGGATTATCGAATCCAGCCCGCATATCGCACGGCTGACTGATGGCAGCAGCGCCGTCTCTCACGAACTACTGGTTCTGGTAACCCTGCCCAAGAAGCAAGGCGGCACCCCGGCCAACGTTACGGTACGCGGCAGCAGCCGGACCGGCATGGCTATCCGGCCGCAAATCCGCTTGTTGCAGGGGCGCCTGTTTCGGCCGGGAAGCAATGAAATCGTCGTTGGCCGCGCCATCTCCGACCGGTTTGCCGGCGCAGCCCTTGGCCAGAGCTTGTCTTTCGGTCAGCGCCATTGGCAAATTGTCGGCATTTTTACAGCGGGGCGTACTGGCTTTGACTCGGAAATCTGGGGAGATCGCGACCAGATGATGCAAGCCTTCCGGCGTAACATTTTTTCGGCTACCACACTCAGGCTTGCCAACACCCACCAGTTTACCGCACTGCAGCAAGCCATTGCTGCCGATCCGCGACTGACTCTCGAAGCCAAACGGGAAACCCAGTTCTATGCCGATCAATCTGAAATGATGGCCAAATTCATCAAGTATCTAGGTATCGCGCTGTCAGCCATATTCTCAGTCGGCGCCACCATCGGAGCCATGATCACCATGTATGCGTCGGTGGCCAATCGAGTAGCCGAGATCGGTACTCTGCGGGCGCTAGGGTTTCCGCGCCGCAGCATCCTGATCGCATTCATGATCGAATCTTTGCTGCTTGCCAGCCTGGGCGGATTCGCGGGGCTGCTGGCCGCCAGTAGCCTGCAGTGGCTGACCATTTCCACCATGAACTGGCAAACCTTTTCTGAACTGGCTTTTTCCTTCACCCTGACTCCCGGCATCAGCGCCGCTGCAATTCTGTTCGCGCTGGCAATGGGGCTGGCTGGCGGCGTTCTCCCTGCCATCCGTGCCGGCAGACTCACCATTGTCGATGCCTTACGTGCGCGGTAACACAAAAGGCAAAACCATTTCTTGAAAAAACAGGTCACCAAGCGCAAAATAGAGCATTAGCTCCATCTCTTAGCGTCAAATCATGCAACCGGACACACCCCAGCCCACCCAACCGGAGGAAGAAGTCATGCAAAGCGGCGCAGATATCCGTTTGAAAATCAATGCGCAGGAATCCGCACTTGCGGAGTTGTGCCGTAAATACTGGCAAGTGTCCACCCCGCCGCATTTTCAGTACTCGGTTGAAGAACTGGCTGCTGACTACGAAATGGATGCCAAAGCGATTCACAAGGTGGTCGGTCAGAATTGCACCGCAACGGGCGAACACACCAAGTGTGCCGTGTGCGGCACCCGGATCATCTACCGAAACCGGTCAACCTACAAGCAAGTCAAAAGCTATCTGTTGAGCGACTGGGTATGCCGGGAATGCTACGACAAACGGGTTTGAGTACGTAGCGCCTGCCACACAAGGTCGCGCCCACCCAATCCATTCCACACAGATGGATTATCTCGCTCCGGTGGGCTGCGCAGACCTGCCAAGGGCGGCAAAAACGGGCAAGTGAGCACCCCGACCAGCTATTGAGGGCCGCCCAAGCCGGGCACGCTGCCCGCACTACAGTTAATCCAAAAAACAAAAGCCTTTTCCACTAGGAAAAGGCTTTTTACCATCTTGCCGCATTGCACTTATTTAAGTTTGATCTCTTTATAAGCAACATGCTTGCGCGCAACCGGATCAAACTTCTTGATCTCCATTTTTTCAGGCATGGTGCGCTTGTTCTTGGTAGTGGTGTAGAAATGACCGGTTCCGGCAGTCGATTCCAGTTTGATTTTTTCACGCATGATCGTGCAGCCTCTTCTGATGTGCGTCTAGATTTAGATTTCGCCGCGCTCACGCAGCTCTGCCAGTACAACATCGATGCCACGCTTATCGATGGTACGCAGACCTGCATTGCTAACACGCAAACGAACCCAGCGGCTTTCGCTCTCAACCCAGAAACGACGATATTGCAGATTAGGCAAGAAACGACGCTTGGTCTTGTTTTGGGCGTGGGACACGTTGTTCCCAACCATCGGTGCCTTACCGGTGACTTGGCATACTCGCGCCATGATGTCTCCAAATTCGGAAAAAGGCGTATTTATATCACAGCCCACCGGCCTGTTCAAGCATAACGATTAGTCGATCGGCTTCTTGGCTACGACACCAGGCAAGGCATCCGGCATGACCACCACTGGCGCTGGAAGCCGGCCGGTTGGCTGCAACCAATGCTCCCCCACCATCAGCCTGGCCCGTCCCCCACCAGGAATGGGCACCCAGCTGCGAGCGGGCAACTGGCCGGCAGCAGGATCGGCAGCGTTCATCTGTTGATTCAGCCAGACGGTTGTCTTGCCATCTGCGCGCCGCACGACGCCGTGAAGTGCAAGAGGCTGCGGAGCCGCTGGTGATTCAGCTCCTTCGACGGCCTGAAACGGCTGCAAGCGATCAATCTGGCTGCGCTGCAGCGGCGTATAGAACAGCCGTCCGAGTGGCTCGTCTGCCTGGGCGGTTGTTACACCAGACAAGGCGAGTAACAGAATCCGTAACGGGCGATTCACTGTGCCCCCCCCTCCACTACCGGCGCACTGACCTGGCGTACCGATATCCATTCAATGACACACGCTGCTTCCAGTGGATCGGCCACCCAGCCAGTCCGACCCGGGGTCAGACGCCCCCGACGAATGGAACACTGCCTGAGTAGATGCAAGCCGTGCGCCTCCCGATCAAGCTCTGCCAGCAGTTTTAACAGGCGGGTCTCATGCGGTGCCTGCATCTCCAGCCACATCCGACTGCCAAACACCTTCATGCCTTCCGGGATATCCGGAATGAAATCCAGGGGGCGCTGGGGTTCAATACGAAAACGAATCTGCATTTCAGGGTTGTTGCGGCGCAATCCAGCCAGCACCTCCACCCACTGCAGGCGATCTTCATCCCCAATGATGCCTTTTGCCTTCAAGTCGCGGAACCGGCCGCTGAAATGATCATAATCCTGCCGGTTCTGCAGCATCTGCGCAGCCTCGACCTGTAGCTGCTCCAGTCGGCCATGCGCCTGCTGCTGCCGCGCCGTCGCAGCCGTTCGCGCCCACCAGGCTATGCCTATCATGACCAAGCCAGCCACCGCAGCGGCGATAAACAGCAACAAAGGCAAGCGGATCAGTCGATACTCGGTAACCGTTAGCTTGAACAGCCGGTTCATTTACCCACTCCGGAAAGAGGCCTAACCATTTCCAGTTCATAATCGGTTCGATCACGGGCATCGTCCGATGCCGGTGCGAGCACTTCCAGGGTTTGGTCTGGTCGGGTGTCGAGCGGCAACTTGACCTGGTTTACTGTAGCGCGATCAGCTTGTTGCCAGTCTCGAACGAAATGGGCCACGCTATCGACCGCGGCACGATAGTTGTCGGTAAATGGATTAACCTTGCCAGCCAGCTTGGTGATTTCAAACCGCTTCAGGTCAATCAGTGAGGGTTGGCTTGAGGCCTCGCCACCCTGCCCCTGAATCTGTGGTTCGCCTGCAACCACTACGTCGGCAGCCGGCTGCGGTCCTGCCGGCTTGCTGCTCCCCCCGGGGTCAAGCAACATCTCGTTCGGACTGACACCCCATTGCAGGGTTTCGATAGTCAGCAAGGGGTAACGCTGATACAACTGCGCCAGCCGGATCAATCGATCAGGAAACGAAGGCCAGCTACGTTGTGTGGCGTCGATCCGTTCAACCGCCTGCTTCATGATCGCCGGAGGGGGCAGATCGCTCACCGGCAAGGCGCTGGACTGTTTGAGTCGCTCAGCCTGGGCCATCCGGCCGTGCAGCGCCTGCGTCTGGACATCGGTTTCCATGGCGAGACTGGCCTGCCAGCTCGCCACGCTCCCTGCCAGAAGCAACACCAAGGCTGAGGCCCGGCCCAGCCAACGGCCGGCCAACCACAACCAGAAATGCCGCCGCCGGGCAGCCGGAGCGTAATGATTGCGCCAGCTGCGCCAGCCAATCAGCTGCAACATCAATTCGGCTACACTGATGTCGGCGGCATGCTTGATGCGGAATGCCTTGGCAACATCTTCCAGCGAGGCAAAGCAAAAATCGACTCCTTCACCGCTACGGCAATCACGTTCCAGCTGCGGCTGGGCTTTGGCGCTACAGACGAGCAGCGTTGCCAGCCGATCATCCCGGTTTACCAGGCGCAAGCTGGCCAGATACTGCCGGGTCCGGCGACATTCCGAAGTTATTTTCTCCCCCAGATCGTCATCCTGAACGCCTGCTGCTGCAGTCAACCGGCTGAACTTCAATTCGCCGTGCCGGAAGTAGCTTTGACGAATGCCGCTCTGGGCATCTTCGGTAACCAGCAAGACATGTTCGGCGTCCGGGCGGAATCGCTTGACGATGCTGGCGGAGAGCAAGGACATCGAACAGACCGAGGCCAGCGGCACCTGGTGCTGGGCCAGCACATCGAACCAGGCATCCACCACATCGCCATTGAGCAGACCGGACAGCAACACGCGATCGTCACGCCTGCCGGCGCTCTCCCGCCCTTGAACCCAGGCGTTGACATACTGGCTGCCACGGAATTGTTGCTGCAGCTTGCGTACCAGCAAGGCTGCGCGATCCTTACCCCTGACATGCGGAATCGTGTCAGTGTGAAAATCTTCCTCCACGACATCCAGTAGCGCATAAAACGGAATCCGCGTATGGGTACGCGCCAGCTCACCCAGTGCAGCCCTGCCTTCGGCAGATGCAGGGAACAGCCCCAACGACTGCAATTGGCTGCCACGCCAGCCATAGGCTTGCAGACTATCGTTGCAAATGAATAGCAGAATCTTGCTTGCTCGCATCTGGGTCACCGGATCTTGCCCATCAGATCGAAAATCGGCCCAAGCACCGACACCATAATCAATGCCATCAGGGTACCCAGAATTACAGTAAGGATGGGTTCGATCATGACCTGCAGTTTCTCGATGGCCTCACGCACATCGCGGTTGTAGAAATAGCAAATGTTCTGCAGCGAATGATCAAGCTGACCAGTGCTTTCACCCACCTTCAGCATGCGAACCACCAACTTGGGGAAAATGCGTGCCGTTTCGAAACCGGAAGCAATCCCGGTGCCTTCGCTGATCTGCTGTTGCGCACTGCCAATGGCTCGCTCGATCACCCGGTTGTTTACGATGCCCTGGCAGATCTTCAAGGCATCCAGCACGGAAATACCGGCTGAGAACATCAATGCGAAGTAGTTGGCAAATCGCGCAAGAATGATCTTGTGCAAAATCGGGCCGACTCCTGGTATTTTCAGCTTCCAGCCATCCAGCGTGACAGCAAACTCAGGATTACGACGCAACTCCAGCCAGATCCCCCCCCAGATGCCGAACGGGAACAGCGGGATCATGAACCAGAAGCGAGTCAGGAAATCCTTGATTGCCAGCAGAATCTTGACCTGAATCGGCAACGGCACCTGCAGGGCCTTGAACAGCTCCACCATCTGGGGAACCAAAAAGAAGATCATTCCCAGCCCCACGCCCAGCACCAGCACCAGCACGAACGCGGGATACATCACGGCCTTCTTGGCCTGCGAGGCAAGCTCATCCTGCCATTTCAGGCCGTCCATCAGGTCTTTGAGCACCTCCGGAAGACGCCCGGTCGTTTCGCCCGCCCTGATCAGGTTGACGAATATCACATCGAACACCCGGGGATGATTGGCCAGCGCCTGCGACAACTGCAGACCGCCTTCGATGCTATCGATCAAGTCGCCGACGATCTCCCTGAAACGCGGATGATCAACACTGTCACGCAGGTCAGCCAGCCCTTCCAGCAAGGGCACTCCGGCACGGGTCAATTGTTCAAGGTGAAAACAGAATGTAATCAGCTCCCGGCGCTTGATCTCGCCACCACCGCCCATGCGCATGTTCTTGCGCGAGGCCAGGCCGTAACTGATCAGATCAAGCCCAATACGCGACAGGCGCAACTCGAGATCGCCAGGATTCGCGGCCTCGATCTCGCCTTTCATGAATTTGCCGGCCGGGTCAACAGCCTTGTAAGCGTAGAGCGGCATTTAGCTGATCGCCTGCACCCGGTCGGTCAGATCCACTACCCGGCTGATTTCGTCAAGCGAGGTCATTCCTTCCAGCACCCGACGGACGGCATCATCCGCCAGGGGCCGGAACCCGCGATCAGAAGCGGCCCGGCGGATTTCCCGCGTCGAGGCCCGGCGCGCAATCAATTCATCGAGTTCACTGTCCATTTTCAGCAACTCCTGAATGGCAACACGCCCGCGATACCCCTGATGCTCGCACCTATCGCATCCAGCGGCCTGAAACAGCCTGGGCACCGCCGCAGCATCGGAAACGCCGAGAAGCCGTAACTCGAAATCATCGGGCTGATAGGGCTGCTTGCAATGTGTGCAGAGCTTGCGCACCAGACGTTGTGCAATGACGCCGATAATATTGCCGGCCATGATGTCCGGCAGTACGCCGATATCCAGCAATCTTGGAATCGCGCCAATCGCCGAGTTGGTGTGAAGCGTCGAATACACCTGGTGGCCCGTCATGGCCGCCCGGAACGCCATTTCTGCCGTTTCGTGGTCTCGGATTTCGCCGACCAGGATGATATCGGGATCCTGTCGCATCATCGAACGGATGCCGTTGGCAAAATCCATTTTTGCTGCATCGTTGACATTCGTCTGTCGAATCATCGCCATCGGGTATTCGACCGGGTCTTCCAGAGTCATGATATTGACGCCCTCGGAATTGACGTAGTTAAGAATCGAATACAGTGTAGTGGTCTTGCCAGAGCCGGTCGGTCCGGTGACCAGAATAATGCCTTCCGGCCTTGCAATCATCAGTTTGAGCAAGCTGAGCGAATCCTCCGGCAAGCCCAGACCGTCAATCGGCACCAGCGAACGCAAACGGTCAAGAATCCGCAGCACGATGTTTTCGCCGTAGATGGTTGGCTGCGCTGCCACGCGAAAATCCAGCGGCCTGCCCATCAGGGTCAATGAGATCCGCCCATCCTGCGGCGCCCTGGTTTCGGCAATGTTCATGCCGCTCATGACCTTCAGCCGTACGGCCATCGCTGGCCAGTAGTTGCGGTGTAACGAGCGGATCTGCCGCAATACACCGTCGATACGATAGCGAATGCGCAGAAAACTGTGCTCCGGCTCGAAATGAATGTCGGATGCGTTTTTCTGGACAGCATCTGCCAGCAGGGCATCGACCAACCTCACAACCGGCTGGCTGTACTCATTGCCCTGGGTCTGCAGGCTGGCATAATCGACTTCGCCGGTCTCGATCTCGTGCAGGATGCCATCAATCGATAACTCGTAACCGTAGTAATGATCGATGGCACGCAGGATGTCCGACTCGGATGACAGCATTGGCTCAATGCTGACTTCATCCCGGAACAGCATGCGAATCTGATCCAGTGCCACCAGATTGTTCGGATTGGCCATCGCCACCGACAGCCGCCGCTCCGCTACGGAAAACCCGATCGGCAACAAGACATGCCGCTTGGCCAGCTCCTTGGGCACCAGGCGGATTGCAGCAGCGTCGACCACTACCTTGTTCAGATCAACGCTGTCCTGCCCCAGATTTTCTGATAGCGCCTCACGCAGCGTGGCCTCTGACACGAATCCGAGGCCGACCAGTTGTTTGCCTAGCTGCGCACCGCTCTTTTTCTGCTCCAGCAGAGCGATCCGCAACTGATCCTCAGAGATGAATCCCTTGACGACCAGCAATTCGCCCAGAGGCAGTTTTTTCTTTTGTACGGTCATATCACTCAGGGCTGTGCCAACGTGTCGATGCGGGATTTGAGCGCTGCCGGATCAAACCCGGGCTTGCGCTGCCCGGCCAGGGCCTGTGCCTTGCGATAGAAATCGAGTGCCAGCCGAGGCTGATCAAGATGCTCCAGGCTTACAGCAAGATTGAACGCATGGTCAGGACTCTCGGGCTCAAGCGTCCAGGCACGAAAATACTGCTGCTGGGCCTCGCCCCAACGTTTCTGGGCCGCATACAGCCCGCCTAGCTGCGATGCTGCTGCAGCCCTGCCGCCGGGCTGCTCAGACAGATTCCGTAACTCGGCCTCCCGCTCACCAGACCCCATATCCCGTGCCACGGCCGCCAGCCCTCCGCGTGCGACCGAATCAAGCGGGTTCAGCGTCAGCAGTTTTCGATACCAGCGCTCTGCCTCATCGACACGCCCTTCGCGCACCGCAATCGCTGCCATGCCTAACAAGGCGTCACGGTTCTGAGGATCGTCCTGCAGAGCATGGCGGTAAAAACCGTGAGCCGCTTTCATATCCCCTTTCTGCAGCGCTTGGTAGCCCGCCACCAAGGTCTCGTCGACCGCCTGGATCTGCGGCTCCCGCTGGATCGTCATTCGCTGATCAGCCTGCTCTGCAGGCTGCCGTGGTAGCAGCGGGCCAGCTACCTGTCGCCGTGCAGCACGGGCCGCCGGGGCAACCGGCCTGTCAGGTGGCGGTGCTCCGGTAGCGGCCGCCTGTGCCGGACCCGATGGAGCGCCACCGGGTGCGGAGGCTGGACCGGCGTCCGCCGCTGGCAGAACCGGAGACGCAGCCGAATCGGTTGCCGGCAACGCAGAGGGTACGGGACCCACGGAGTCTGCTGGTGGTAAAACGGCAGGGAGTGCAGGCGGTTGCATCTGCCACCAGAGATAGCCGGCCATACCCCCTATGAGCAGCAATCCACCGATGGCCATGACCAGCGTGCGGTTGACTGGCTTGCGGGGAGGTTTGCTGGCTAGGACTCGCTGTGCCGACTCCGGTGAAGCGGCAAACCCGGCTGCAGGTGCAGACTCCGCATCGTTTGCCCCTTGTAAAGGCCGACGAGCAAGATCAGGAGCGGTTTGCACCATTGGAGCAGGGCGAGCAGGCTCCAAGGCGCTAGCCGGCGGAGGTTCGATCGTCGCCAGTACCGGCGCCTCCTGCACGGGCAAGGATTCGGGCGGCAAGACTGACGCCCCGGTTACCTGGGTGTTCACAGCAGTCACGGAAACGGGCAGGTCAGCTGCCAGATCAAGTGGCACCTGTGCTGCGTCGGAAACCGGTAACGCAACCGAGGGAGAAATATCCAGCTGATCGGCCAGTTCAACCAACCCCAAATCGGGTCTTGACTCTGCACCAGCCTTTGGCGCTTCCGGCTCCGGTGCGGCTTTGGCAGGGGCAAGATCCGCGGCGGGAGCAAGCGCCGAAGACGTGTCTTCCAGTTGCAGCGACAGGCTGGGGAATTCGTCCCCCTGGGGTAGCGACTCAGGCTCGATAACCAAGGGCGGCACCTGCGGCTGGGCAGCCTGCATCCGCTTGGCATGCTCGGCTTTTTTCAACGCATCCAGCAACAGGCTCATTGGCGACTCCCGTCCAGATAGTGCGGCGCGATCTCGTCCTTCTGGCGATTGAAGAACCCGCTATCCGGGACATGTTCGCGGAACGACGCCAGATCGCCATTCAGGCTGGGGTCGGTAATCACGATCGGACGCAGGAAGATGACCAGCTCGCTTTTAGATACGGTTTCGTCACGATGGCTGGTCAAGGTTCCGATCAACGGCAAGCGGGAAAACCAGGGCAGTCCCTGGCGCTGATTGTCGATTTTGTCCCGGATCAACCCCCCCAGTACAGCCACCTGTCCGCTGGACAATTTGAGCGTCGACTCGATCTCCCTGACCTCGATTTCCGGCACCAGATTGTCGATCGACACGTTGTACAGCTTGGGCACCGGATCGGCTTTGTAGCCGATGATATTGGAAATGGTGGGGCGAATGTTCAGTGAAACCAGATTGCTTTCGCTGATCTGTGGCGTGACCGACATCACCACGCCGATAGGCACCGTATGCAGGTTCGAGGTAAACGTCCGGCTGGCTGGCCCGGAAGATGACGCCTCGGTAACATCGACATCAACAGTGAAATAGACCTTCTCCTGCACCACTTTCAGCAGCGAAGTCTGGTTGTTCAACGCCATGATTTTCGGACTGGAAATCACCTTGGTCTTGCCGAAGGACTCCAACAGCTTGACCGTGGATGAAAAGGTTCCGGAGAACAGGCTCGGATTGGCGATATTGAAGGTCAGCTGGGTAAACGGTGCCGAGGCCAGCTTACTGCCCAGCAAGGATTGAGAAAAACTTGAATACGAGCGGGTGCTTTCAGCAATCCTTGACCAGTCAACCCCCGACTGGAATTGATCGGACAACTCAACCTCAACGATCGATGCCTCGATCAACACCTGGCGCTGAGCGCTGCTGCTTACTTCGTTGATGAATTCCTGAACTTTCCTGTGCTGTCGAGCGGTGCCCCGCACCATCACCACACCGGTTTCCGGATGGGCGATGACGTTGACCGCCCGCTCTGCCTCGGAAACCTGCTGATTAGGCGAAGGAGTGCCAGGTGCCAGAACGGGAGTTGGCATCGCACCCTGAGTCAGAGCCGGCATTTGCGTCTGTGGAGGCTGGCCAGCAGCGCTGCTCGCGGCCCCAGCACGTGCCTTTCCCGCGCTGGACGATCCTGACGTCTCACCGCTCTGAGTACTTTCGCTACGGCGCATCAATACCAGTCGATCCTGATCACGCAGTATTCCCTGAATATTCTCCACCAAGCGCGTCCAGAACTTGTTTTCGGAAGAGTTGGTGACACTGGATACAGATGCGTTACTACCAGAGGTAACTGTGCCACCTCCCCCACCGCCACTCGTACCGGAGCTGATCACCGAGCCTCCCGTCGACGCAATCGACGTCGCGATGCTGACGTTGCTGGTCGACGTGCGAGCCATGTTGACGTAATCGATTCGGTACATTTTCAGGTAAGGTTCGTCCGGCAATATCTGTAACGAACGTTCTTTGAGCTCAAAACGCAGTGGAACCTGTGCCGCAACCCGATCAAGAATCTGCGGCAAGGTCTGGTTGATGGCGTTCAGCGTCACCAGTCCTTCGATCAAGGGATGCACGTCGACATTGACTCTGGCATCTCTGGCCAGCGCAAACAGCAACTCGCGCACAGGCACATCGTTGACCACTACGCTAAAGGTTTCCTGCCGGGTTCGCGGCTGCGGGGCAGGCACTGCGGGCACCGTGGCGACAGGAGCAGGAATCGCGGCCGTTCGTGCAACAGGCTTGCCCAGATGGGAGGCAGACGGCTCGATTGGCTGCGTCACACTGCAACCAGTTGCCAGCGCAACGGCCAGGCAGCTAGCAGATAAAGTAATTTTTGATGTCATGAAATGATTATTTTGTGATTAGGGTGATTTTTGCCAGCCATTTCTGCCAACGCCCCCGCCAGCCTGTGGTTTATCCGCCAATTCAGCCCGAATTCCGCCCACCGTCCGCAATATTGGCCCATTGGCCCGCAGTGAGGCTGGCAATGTATCGAGCGCCGCCCTTGCGGCCGTTCGAGACTCAAACGATCCGTACAAAACCCCGACCCGGCCGCTGCTTGCCACCTGATAAACAAAGAGCTGCCCACCCTCCACCCCCCCCGCAGACTGGCGCAGATATCTGTCGATATCAGTGCGGCCGTCGGCATTCACCGTCAGCAACTGGATAGACACCTGTTGTGCCGGTGCGCCCTCCAGCCAGGCAGAGGTCGCCTGCAAACGCTGCTGCAGCAACGTCTGCGGAGCCGCCACCCGTGCGCTTCCCGCATTCATCCCAGCTATCGGCGGCGATGACGGAGACGCGGATGTGGCGGCTTCTTTGGTAACGGCTCTAGCAGTCTGTCGGACTGGAGACTCATCTGCTGCGCCATTGGGAGAAACGGGAAAATCTGTCCTCGTTTTCCCACTCGGTTCGCTGTGATCGCTCAAGTCCGACAGGGCGCTAGTCGTGGCTGGGAGCTGGCTGACAGCGGGCCCCGCACCCAGCCTGGCTGGCATGGGATGCAGCCCCATTCCGAGCAGCACCCCGCATGCCACACCCAGCGCCAGAGCCCCACCCACCCAGAGCGACACAAGGGGAAAGCGACGATGACCGCCAAAGTCACTGTCCTCGATAGCTCGCCGGGCATGGCGCGGCTCGACACGGTAGGCATTGTCGGCGAATGCCGCCAGCAGCGATTTGTCGGCCAGGATATTGATCCGCCTGGTCAGACCTTGCGACGCTGTTGCGATCATGCGGACAGCCGCATCGCTGAAGTTGTCCGGCCCCTTGTAACCGGCGGCACGCATCCGGAAGGACAAATACTGACCGACATCGCCGCGCCGCAACGGTTCCAGCTCAAAACTGTGAACGATACGCTCACGTAGCTGCCGCATGGCACTCTGCCCCAGAATGGCGTTGAGCTCGGGCTGCCCGAACAGCACCATCTGCAGCAATTTGTGGTGCCCGTTCTCCAGATTGGACAAAAGGCGGATCTCTTCCAGCGACTCGGCCGGCATCGCATGTGCCTCATCGACCAATACAACCACCTGCCTCCCCGCTGCGTATCGCTCGATCAGCCGGTCCTGCAAGGCCCGCATCACCGCCCCTTGCCGCTGCCCGCCCAGGTCAAGCCGCAGTTCGTCGGCAATTGCATAGAGAATTTCATCACGGGCATAGCTGGGATTGGCCAAGTAGACGATATCGACCTGATCGGCCAACCGGTCGATCAGCATCCTGCACAACATGGTTTTGCCACTCCCGACCTCGCCAGTCACCCTGACGATCCCCTCTCCGCTGGTGACGGCGTACAACAAGGCATCAAGCGTCTCGCCACGATTGGCTCCTGCATAGAAGAACGCCGGGTGCGGGGTAATCCTGAACGGAGGGTCGGTAAGGCCGAAGTGAGTCAGATACAGTGGCGCAGTGGCCATCGGAACAATCCTGTCATGTCTTGAAATCGGAGCCAAGGCGGCCGTACAAGGTGGTACGGTTGATACCCAGCAATCTTGCCGCCTGACTGACGTTACCATTTGACAGCCGCAATGCAGCCTGGATGTAGCGGTTTTCCCAGGCTTTCAGGGTCTGATCCAGATTAAAACCCGCGCTGTACTGCAACTCACGCATCACCGCGTGGGTCAACTCATCCTGCCAGTCTGCGGGTCGGTCGGCCAGTTCGGCAACAGCACCGACATCGAACTCGGCCTTAACCTGTGCTGCATCGAGCAACTGCCCCGGATAGCGCGTAGTCAGCCGGATCACGATATTACGCAGTTCCCGTACGTTGCCTGGAAAAGGATAGGCCATCCAGGCTGACTCCGCTTCAGCCGTAAACCTGAACGGCTCGCAGTGCATCTGGCTACAGTAGCGATCGCGGAAATGTGCCATCAGAATCAGTCGATCCCGGCCCAACTCCCTGAGCGGCGGCATGTCAATGCAAAATACCGACAAACGGTGATACAGATCGGCACGAAACCTGCCTCCTCTGGCTTCCTCGCGCAAATCCCGATTGGTTGCCGCAATGATGCGGGCCCGACTGAACCGGACCTGTGTTTCGCCCACGCGCTGAAAATCACCTGTCTCCAGTACCCGAAGCAACTTGGACTGCATTTCCAGCGGCAATTCACCGATTTCATCCAGAAACAGACTCCCTTCCCCTGCATCTTCGAAATAGCCAGGGCGGGTCGATACGGCCCCGGTAAAGGCCCCTTTTGCATGGCCGAACAGGGTCGATTCCACCAGGCTGGGTGCAATCGCTGCACAATTGAACACCAGGTAGGGCTTGGCCGATACGCGGCTGGCCTGGTGCAAGGCACGTGCGACCAACTCCTTGCCGGTTCCCGATTCGCCCACGATCAGCACCGGAAATGGCGCCACGGCAAACTGGCGAATCTGGCTGCGCAATCGCTCCAACAGTTCACTGGTGCCAACCAGAGCCAGATCGGCGGCAGCAGGAATCGGCTCAACGCCCAACGCTCGCTGAGCCTGCACCAGCTTCTCCCGGATCTGCTCGGGCGAACAGGGCTTGGCAACGAAATCGGCAGCCCCCAGCCCCAGTGCGTGACGGGCGTTGACCTCCTGACTCTGGCCGGACAAGACTACGATCCGGATATCCGGCACCATCGCCAGCAGTTCGCTGATCAACCGGAAACCTTCATCCGGCCGATGCGGATGAGGAGGCAATCCCAAGTCAACCAAGGCCAGCTGCGGTAGCCGGTCCTGTTGGCGCAGCAACTGCAAAGCATGGTCACAGCTGTCGGCCGCCAGGATCGCAAACTGCTTGCGCAAGGCGAACTGCAGCGTATCGGCAATCAACGGGTCGTCGTCAACCAGCAAGAGCAGCGGCAGAGCCTCGCCAGCGGCCGGCGAGGCAGGAGAGATCGGGTTCATGGTTCACAATTCCTGATTCGGAGCAACCGGGCTACGGGCCCGCTTGTAGTTGTACTCATGCCTGCTGCAACACGCAAGAAACGCATTGCCGCCAGCCAGATGCTGCCAGCGAGGAAGGCGGGTCAACCGGCATCGGTTACATCGGCAAACAAATTCGTCTAGAATCTGCCCGCTGCTTCATCAAACAACAATGGGATATTCCGAGTGACCGGCGCCAATCTGGTTGAAGTTGACAATGTCAGCTTCGCCTACGACAGCCAGCGCACGATACTGCGCGGCATCAACCTGACCATTCCGAAAGGCAAGGTCGTCGCCATCATGGGCGGCTCCGGCTGCGGCAAAACTACCCTGCTGCGCCTGATCGGCGGTCAGATCCGTCCCACCAGTGGCGCGGTTCGTGTTGCCGGACAAACGGTCCACCGACTCGATGAAGACGGTCTGTATACCTTGCGCCGCAAGATGGGCATGCTGTTCCAGTTCGGAGCACTGTTTACCGACATGTCGGTTTATGACAATGTTGCCTTCCAGATGCGCGAGCATACACGCCTGCCGGAGGAAATGATCCACGATCTGGTGCTAATGAAACTGCACGCTGTGGGCCTGCGCGGTGCGCACCATCTGATGCCATCCGAACTGTCCGGAGGCATGGCACGCCGGGTGGCATTGGCCAGGGCCATTGCGCTGGACCCCATGCTGATCATGTACGACGAACCGTTTGCCGGACTTGATCCGATTTCACTGGGCGTTATCGGCCAGCTGATTCGCAAATTGAACGATGCGCTGGGCGCAACCTCGATTTTGGTGACTCATGACATCATGGAATCGCTCAAAATCGTCGACTACGTCTATTTTGTATCCGAAGGCGTGATTGTGGCCGAAGGCACCGCAGACGAAATCCGCTCGTCAAACACGCCCTTCGTCCACCAGTTCGTCAACGGCGAGCCGGATGGCCCCGTACCCTTCCAGTATCCGGCACCCGACTACGCCACCGACCTGCAGGGAAACCGCCGTGCTTGACACACTGACATCCAGCCTGCGCACCGTCGGCCACAAAGTAACCGAAGGCATCTGGCGCATCGGCTTTGCGACCCGTTTTTTCATTGCGGTGCTGATGTACTCAGGCATGGCATTTCGCCGTTTCAACCTCACCATCCGGGAAATTTATTTTACCGGCGTCCTGAGCCTGATCATCATCCTGATCTCCGGACTGTTTGTCGGCATGGTACTGGGCCTGCAAGGCTACGACACCCTGCAGCGCTACGGATCATCGGAAGCGCTCGGAGTCTTGGTGGCATTGTCACTGGTGCGCGAGCTGGGCCCGGTGATTTCCGCCCTGCTGTTTGCCAGCCGCGCCGGCTCCGCGATCACGGCCGAAATCGGCTTGATGAAAACGACCGAACAGCTTTCCGCAATGGAAATGATGGCCGTCAACCCGATCGCCCGAGTTGTCGCGCCACGCTTCTGGGCCGGAGTGTTTTCCATGCCCCTGCTGGCAGCAATGTTCTCGGCAATGGGCGTGATCGGAGGATACCTGGTCGGCGTCAAGCTGATCGGAGTCGATGAGGGCGCATTCTGGTCGCAGATGCAGTCTTCAGTCGATGTACGACTCGACATTGTCAACGGAGTCATCAAGAGCTTCGTTTTTGGTATTGCCGTCACCTTGATTTCAGTTTTTGAAGGTTACGATGCTGTTCCAACGGCTGAAGGGGTATCCGGAGCAACGACGCGCACCGTGGTTACCTCGTCACTGGCGATATTGGCGCTGGATTTCATTTTAACTGCATTCATGTTTCGGGGAGTTGGCTGATGAATCGAGCCACCATTGACCTGTGGGTCGGCATTTTCGTAACGCTCGGCATCGCCGCGCTAGTGTTTCTGGCGCTGAAAGTCGGCAATCTGGCGTCATTTGGCAGTGAACCCATGTATGACGTCACCGCCGAATTCGACAACATCGGCGGCCTCAAGGTAAGGGCACCGGTTCGTAGTGCCGGGGTAGTGGTCGGGCGGGTGACAGACATTCAGTTTGACACCAGAAAATACGTTGCCGTGGTATCAATGTCCTTGAGTCAGCGATACCAGTTCAGCAAAGACACCTCCGCTCAGGTACTCACATCCGGGTTGCTTGGCGAACAATATGTCGGCTTGCAGGCTGGTGGCGATGAAACCAATCTGGCTAACGGAGACCGGATCAAGATCACCTCGTCTGCCGTAGTGCTTGAAAACCTGATTTCACGCTTCATGTTCAGTAGTGCCGAAAAATCCGGACAGCCAGCGGAAGGCCCCACCCAGACGGCCCGCGACTCCGGAAAATGATCGAACTGTTCAACGACTGGAACTGACATCATGAACAAATTCCTGCTCCTGCTCACCTTGCTGGCCAATCTGGCATTTGCCGCCCCGGCACCAGAGGACATGGTTCGCAGCACATCAAAAGATGTGCTGGAAATCCTGAAAAAGGAAAAAAACGACCGCAAAGCCAGAGAGCAGGTCCAGGCGCGGGTACTGCCCAGCTTCGACTTCAGCCGCATGACCGCACTGGCCGTCGGGCGCCATTGGCGGGTGGCCACTCCGGAACAGAAAGCCCAACTGACCGATGAATTCCGTGAGCTGCTGATCCGTACCTATTCTTCAGCACTGACCACCTACAAGGCTCAGTCAGTCGAGATCAAACCACTCCGGGCAGACGACAGCGCAACCGACGTGACGGTTCTGACCGAGGTCGCGGTCGCCAATCAGCAGCCCGTATCAATCAACTACAGCCTGCGCAAGACCGACCAAGGCTGGAAGGTTTATGACGTAATCGTTGCAGGGGTCAGCCTGGTTACCAACTACCGGGGCACCTTCAACGAGGCCGTTCAGGCCAACGGACTCGATGGCCTGCTAAGACTACTGAAAGACAAAAACCAGAGCGGCAGTTCGCTGAAAACGGACAAAACCTGATGAAACATCTTGCCCTTGGTTCCCAGCTCACGCTGACCCAAACCCCTTCGCTACTGGAAAGCCTGACAAAACAGCTTGAAGCCCCGGCAACCACACTGGATCTGTCTGGCGTCAATGAGATCGACTCAAGTGCCGTCAGCTTGTTGCTTGCCTGTCAGCGCCGGGCCCATGAACGCGACATTGCCTTGCATTTCCAGCACCTCCCTCCGGCACTGCGCAGCCTGATGGATCTTTATTCCGTTACCGCCCTGATCCCGGACACAACCGCCGGCCGCTGACAGCGAACCTTACCCATGCCAACCCCAATTGTCCGACGGGCCCGCCATACTGCACTGCTCTTGGTGCTCCCCATCTTTATCGGTTGTGCCAGCACACATCCCCAAGACCCGTGGGAACCATACAACCGAGCCATGCACCGGTTCAACACCGAGGCCGATACCTATTTGATGAAGCCTTTGGCGCGAAGCTACAACTATCTACTTCCGCCGGTAATCCACCAAGGCTTGGGCAATGCCTACAACAATCTGGGCGAAGTGCGCAATCTGGGCAACAATCTGCTGCAAGGCAAACCGGAATATGCTGCAGACAGTTTTGCCAGGTTGCTGGTCAACAGCACCTTTGGAATCGGCGGATTATTTGACATCATGGCCGAAGCAGGTGTGCCGGCAAGAACCGAGGACTTCGGGCAGACGCTGGCCGTCTGGGGCGTGGTCGATGGGCCATACCTGGTATTACCGTTGATGGGCCCCAGCACGGTCAGGGATAGCGCGGGAATGGGTGGAGATTATGTCTTCGGCGTACTGGATAACTTTAACAATGTTCGGATTCGCAACAGCTATTACGGAGCGCGCACCATTCACAAGCGCTCAGAGCTGCTCAACATGACCACCCTGGTTGACCAGGCCTCGTTCGACCCCTACTCGTTTGCCCGCGATGGCTACCTGCAACGCCGCCGGTTTGTCATATTCGACGGCAATCCGCCCCGCCAATACGACCCTGACGATCCGGAACTGCCGGAATAAGTAGCAAAAGGCCATTCTGGCTTTCAGACGGGCCAGTCTGGGCGGCCTGCGTTATCGACAACGAAAAAAACATTCCCGAACGCAGTTTTTCTGACGTGAAAATAGTATAAATACTCTATAGGCTATCCTCGCAGCATATGTACCGGGAGCGCTACCGACAGCCTCCTCTCGCGTACAACACTCAAAACAGATGGATCAAGACGAAACGGAGACTTTATGCGAATTTCAATGAAGCACATCACCCTGGCCGCCAGCATGGTGTGCGGCGGCAGCACACTGGCAGCACAGTTCAGTGACGCCTATTTTTTTGGCGACAGCCTGACCGACGGCGGAGCATTTTACGGCCACAACTATAACGCCAATCCAATGCTACTCGGGGCGCTTCAGCAAGTATCGCCGACGGCGACTTATTACTCGGCCCTGAATGCCAGCTTTACCAGCCCGGGCGGAAAAACATGGGCCACCTATCTGACGGCCACGCTGGCAGGAAAAGCACTGCAGGCAAACAATCCGTTGAACCCGGCCAATGCCCCGGCTACCGGCACCAACTATGCCCAAGGGGGTGCACAGGTCAATACTACGCCTGGCGTGGGCGGACAGCCGATCGGCGTACAATACAGCCCGGCTCTGGCAGCGTTATCGGTCAAGCAGCAAGTCGACGTCTTTCTGCAACAGAAATCAGGTAGCGCCGACCCTGGGGCGGTCTACGCCGTATATGGTGGGGCAAACGACGTTTTCTATCTTGCCAACTTTCTGAAGGCCGCCCAGAGTACGCCTGCAGCGGTTCCCTCGCTGATAGCCATGACCAGCGGCCCTACCAAAGCCCTGTTCCAGCAAATTGCATCCGGCGCGCTCGCCCCGACCAACGGCGCAACGGCTGTCCTGGCACAGAGCGCCGCCGACCTGCGCGATCAGGTGGCTCGACTGAAAGCCGCCGGCGCAAAGACAGTGATCGTGCCGACCTTGCCGGATATGGGAAAAACGCCTTACGGCCTCTCTGACGCGCTAGTCGGCAAAACGCTATCCGACTTGTCTAACGGGTATAACGCGCTGCTGCAAAAGACTCTGGGCGAGGCAAACCTCAACGTTATCATCATTGACACCAGCACGTTGACCAACGACATGCAGGCTAATCCGGCGAAATACGGCTTGAGCAACTCGACCGGCATCGCTTGTTCGGGGTTGGGTATGGCGTCGTCACTGCTCTGTACCACCCAGGTGGCGAACGGAGACACCTACATGTTCGCTGACGGAGTCCACCCCACTGACGCCACGCACCGGATGATTGCGGGTTATGTTGCCTCGGTTACGGACATGATGACCAATACCGCGCCCATATTGGCACAAGCCATGCAGCAACTGCCGGTAAGCAACGGACGTCATATTGCCAGCATTATTGAGAATCACACTCGCTCGCTGGATGGAACGCGCCGAAACGGCGGCGACTTCCGGGTTTATCTCGACCTGTCGACCAACCCGAGCGATCAGGAAGGGAATGCCAGCCGCCCCGGATTCGAAGCTGATACTTCCCGCAGCAACCTGACACTGGGTGTAGACATGTTGACGTCTGCTTCCGGCTTTGCCGGGCTTGCCCTGGGCAAGTACGAATATGGCAGCAAACTCGCCGGAGACAACACCCGCCTGACAGCAACGGAAACCAGCTTCAGCGTTTATGGCAAGACTTTTGCGGGCCCGGTTTATGCCAGCCTGCTGGCCGGGCTGAGCGAAATCAATTTTGAGCGTATCGATAGCCGCCTCGGCAGCGGTGCGGTTGCAGCCGACAAACACGCCAGCACCCACGCAAACCGCACCACGATTCGCCTCGCAACCGGACTGCCGATTCCGTTGGGCCGTCTGACCGTAACACCCAAGTTCGACGTACTGCATCAGTCGCTACACATCAGCAGTTTTGCCGATGACGGCACAGCATCGCTGCGGACCGTTTTTGAACAGCAAGAAGCCCGGTCCACGGTTGGCTCTGCTGCACTGGAACTGGAGGCATCTATCCAGGCGGGCGGCGTTGCGCTGCGTCCGTACCTGGCCGGCAGCTACCATCGTGAATACGAAGACGATCCGCGCAGTGTTTCATTTCGTGTCGGCAACACCTTGAATGCTTACCGCGCCGACCTGCCCGTGGCCGACACACGTTACGCCTCGATTGCCGCAGGGATCAACTTCGATCTGGGTAAAATGACCACTATTGGCATTAACTACGCCAAAACGCTCAGCCAGGAAGCGGTGGATAGCCGCCAATACGGAATGAGCCTGTCCGGCCGCTTCTAACCCCGCATCTCCCATCGCCAGCGGAAGGCCAAACAACGGGCCTTCCGCTGTTTTCTTACGATGAGCAACCAGTTAAGGTAGAATCAGCGCCTTGTTTGCTGTCGCTTTTCGCCCTCATGCCCGCTGCGCTCGACATTCGCCATGTATCCAAACGATTCGGCGCCTTACAGGCTCTTGCAGGCGTCAGCCTGACCGTTGAGCCCGGCGAATTCCTGGGCCTGCTTGGTCCGAACGGCGCAGGCAAAACCACGCTGATTTCCATCACGGCTGGCCTGGCCCGCGCCGACACCGGCACCATTCAAGTCATGGGACATGATGTTCACGACAACTATCGCCAGGCACGCCGTGCTCTTGGCATCGTGCCGCAGGAACTGGTGTTCGACCCGTTTTTTACAGTCCGCGAGTCACTGCGGATCCAGTCAGGTTATTTTGGCTTGCGTAACAACGATGACTGGATCGACGAGGTGATGGCTCATCTAGACCTCGCCAGCAAAGCCGACGTCAACATGCGTGCGCTGTCAGGTGGCATGAAGCGGCGGGTGCTGGTTGCACAGGCACTCGTCCACCGTCCGCCGGTCATCGTCCTTGACGAGCCGACTGCAGGCGTCGATGTCGAACTGCGCCAGTCTCTCTGGCAGTTCATCAAGCAACTGAACCAGAATGGCCACACTATCGTGTTGACCACGCATTACCTGGAGGAAGCCGAATCGCTGTGCAACCGGATTGCCATGCTCAAGCAGGGCAGAGTCATTGCACTGGACAGCACCGACAACTTCCTGCAGCGCCATACTGGCGTCCGCCTGCGACTGCAGCTAAACCAGCAGCCTGCTGCCGGTTTGCCGCCAGGGCTATTGGATATCGGCAATCAATGCTATCGAACCGTGCTCAACAACCTGGCTGAACTGGAACCACTGCTGGCGGCATTGCGTCAGCAGCGGCTTGGCATTGCCGACCTGGCCATCGAGCAGCCCAGCCTGGAGGACGTGTTCCTGCATGTCATGCACTCACGGAATGCAGCATGACCGGATTTGCCACCCTGCTCTACAAAGAAGTCTTGCGCTTTTGGAAAGTCAGCCTGCAGACCATCCTGGCTCCAGTGGTCACGGCGCTGCTTTACCTGCTGATTTTTTCCCATGTGCTGGACAACCGGCTGCAAGTCTACGATCAGGTTCGTTACACCTCGTTCCTGCTTCCAGGACTGGTGATGATGTCAATGCTGCAGAACGCCTTCGCCAATGCGTCATCCAGCCTGATTCAGTCGAAAATCACCGGCAACATCGTTTTCATCCTGCTCCCTCCGCTTGCCGGGCTGGAATTCTTCGCGGCTTACGTGCTGGCATCGATCATCCGCGGACTGGCGGTCGGTGCTGGTGTGCTGACCCTAACCATCTGGGTGATTCCCGTCAGTCTGCCGCATCCGCTGTGGTCGCTGTCTTTCGGCATTCTTGGCTGCACCATGCTGGGCACACTGGGGCTGATTGCCGGAATTTGGGCAGAAAAATTCGACCAGCTGGCCGGCTTCCAGAACTTCATCATCCAGCCAATGACCTTTCTGGCAGGGGTGTTTTATTCAATCCATTCATTGCCGGAAATCTGGCAGCGCGCATCCCATTTCAACCCATTCTTCTACATGATCGATGGCTTTCGTTATGGATTTCTTGGCGCATCCGACGTCCCTCCACTGCACAGCCTGACAATTGTCGGAGGCTCGACGTTACTGTTGGCTGTGTTCTGCCTCCACTTATTGAAAACCGGTTACAAACTGAGGTATTGAGAAATGGTTACTCCAGACAGCATCAAGCATTCCATCGTCGCCAGCCTCACCTGTGACTTCATTGAAGTCGCCGGCGATGGCCATCATTTTGAAGCGGTAATCGTCAGTGCTGCATTCGAAGGCAAAAGCCGTATCCAGCAACATCAACTGGTATACGGCACGCTCGGAGACCGGATGCGCGAAGAAATCCATGCGTTATCGATGAAAACCCTGACACCCGCCCAGTGGGCAGAAAGACAAGGCTGATCGATGGACAAGCTCAAAATTACTGGCGGCGAGCCACTGGCCGGTGAAATCACGATTTCGGGCGCAAAAAACGCCGCCTTGCCCATCCTCTGCGCAGGACTTCTCACAGCAGACACCTTGCGGCTGACCAACGTACCGCAGCTACGGGATGTTTTGACCAAGCAAAAGCTGCTGCAGCAGATGGGCGTACGGGTCATGACCGATAATGTTCACGAGTTTGAGATCACTGCCAGCCAGGTTGACAACCTCGTCGCCCCCTATGAGCTGGTCAAGACAATGCGGGCGTCAATTCTGGTGCTGGGCCCAATGCTGGCCCGCTTTGGCGAAGCCGCCGTCAGCCTGCCAGGCGGCTGTGCCATTGGCTCGCGCCCGGTAGACCAGCACATCAGAGGGCTGGAGGCAATGGGGGCCGAAATCGCCATCGAACACGGCTATGTCAAAGCACGTGCCAAGCGCCTGAAAGGCGCACGCATCGTGACCGATATGGTTACGGTCACCGGCACCGAAAACCTGATGATGGCCGCCGTGCTGGCCGATGGCACGACCATTCTGGAAAATGCTGCACGTGAACCGGAGGTGGTCGATCTGGCCAACTGCCTGATCGCAATGGGAGCCAATATCAGCGGTGCCGGTAGCGACCGGATCGTAATCGAAGGAGTGGAGCGACTGCATGGCGCCAACTACGCGGTCATGCCAGACCGCATCGAAACCGGCACTTTTCTGGTTGCCGCAGCCGCCAGCCAGAGCCATCTGGTGCTGCGCAATACCCGCTCCGACATTCTCGATTCGGTACTGGACAAACTGCACGAATCCGGCGCCCATATTGAAACTGGCAAGGACTGGATCAGCCTGGACATGAAACGCCGCCCCAAGGCCGTCAACCTCCGCACCCTGCCCTATCCGGCATTTCCGACCGACATGCAAGCGCAGTTCATGATGCTCAACAGCATCGCAGAAGGCACCGGGGTCATTACCGAAACGATTTTCGAAAACCGCTTCATGCATGTACCGGAACTGAACCGGATGGGTGCCAATATTGAAACCAGTGGCAACACCGCTATCGTCCAGGGCGTTGAACACCTGTCAGGCGCCACCGTCATGGCTACCGACCTGCGCGCTTCGGCCAGCCTGGTGATCGCCGGCCTGATTGCCGAAGGTGACACCATCGTCGACCGTATCTATCATCTAGATCGGGGTTACGAACATATCGAACAAAAGTTGTCAGGTGTCGGCGCATCGATCGAGCGTATCAGCTGACACTGCCACACGGAGGCATGATGGGTTTTTTTTCGCTTGGCAAGGAAAGCCGGCCGGCATTGCAGGAAACGGTGGCTCTGACACAAACGGCAGTGACACGTTTTCTCGATTTGCGCCAAGTGGAAAACTTCAAGGTTTATGTCGTGTTGTTTGACCAGCAGCCAATAGCGTTGATCAAGGCACAGCCGCAAAAGCGGCTGCGCTTTTCCAACATCCTGGAAATACAGATCCGCAAGTTCGTCAAAGAACAGACTGGAATCGACATGCCCGCCGTATTCTGGCGATTCAAAACCGGCTATGACGAAGAGCCCGGACCGGAACAGATCGACTACGAAGACCAGCCGGCTTACCCGCAGGATCAACAGCAACCCGATACCGTTCTGCCTGCTGCAACCGACGACACGACCGTCCCTGCCGAGCCAGAAGAACACCACCTGGTAGAAGACGTTCGTTTTCTCAGCAACAACGCGATTGCAGTAGAAGAGATTTCGCTCGATCACTTCGAACAGTTCCTTAGCGATCACCCACCGGAAACCAAGCCGGCAGACTAACTGGAAATAAGTTAGAATCCGCTCCTGTCCTGCATTCGGCACCCTCTTGCCCATGATTACCATTGCCCTGTCCAAGGGACGCATTTTCGACGAAACCATGCCGCTGCTGGCTGCAGCCGGCATCGAAGCGCTGGAAAATCCCGAACATTCCCGCAAACTGATCATCGGCACCAATCGGCCCGATGTGCGACTGATCATAGTACGTGCCAGCGATGTCCCGACCTACGTCCAGTACGGCGCTGCCGACTTGGGGGTAGCCGGTCGGGATGTGCTGATCGAACACGGAGGCAGCAACCTCTACCAGCCACTTGACTTGGAAATTGCCAAATGTCGGCTGATGGTCGCCGTACCACAGGGCTTTGACTATGACGGTGCCGTCCGCCGTGGCGCCCGACTGCGGGTAGCGACCAAGTACATTGATTCGGCACGCGAACATTTCGCCCGCAAAGGGGTGCATGTCGACCTGATCAAGCTGTATGGCTCGATGGAACTCGCACCACTGGTTGGCCTGGCTGATGTCATTGTTGATCTGGTCAGCACCGGCGGCACCCTGAAGGCCAACAATCTGGTTGCAGTCGAGCACATATACGACGTCAGTTCGCGACTGATCGTCAACCAGGCGGCTTACAAGCTCAAGCGCGACCGGATCAAGCCGATTATTGACACTTTCAGCGGAGCTGTCGGCCAGGCATCCTGAGCACACCGGCGCAGTCGATTCGATTGGCCGACGGCGCTATAATCGCCTTTTGTCGCCAGCCAGACCCACCATGACGCAAGTTCAACGCCTCGATTCGCTGCATGCTGATTTTCCAGCCCGTCTGCGCGCCCTGCTCGCTTTCGAAACAGCACAAGACCCGAAGGTCGATGCAGCAGTACATGCCATCCTGGCTGACGTAAAAACCCGTGGCGATGCGGCAGTACTCGAATACACCCAACGCTTCGACAAAAGCAGCGCGACGACGATCCAGCAACTGGAACTGCCGCAGAGCCAATTGCAGGCGGCATACGAAACGCTGCCGGATCGAGAGAAAACCGCACTGACCCAAGCTGCCGGGCGGGTGCGCAGCTACCATCAGCGGCAAAAGCAGGAATCGTGGCAGTACACCGATGCCGATGGCACGCTGCTGGGACAGAAAATCACTCCGCTCGACCGGGTCGGCATTTATGTGCCCGGCGGCAAGGCCGCCTATCCATCATCGGTGTTGATGAATGCGATGCCGGCACAAGTTGCCGGCGTCGGCGAAATCATCATGGTATCGCCTGCACGTGGTGGCGAGGAGCAGCAATTGGTACTGGCCGCGGCTTGGCTGGCCGGCGTGCACCGGATATTCACCATCGGCGGCGCGCAGGCGGTAGCCGCGCTGGCTTATGGCACCGCGACCATCCCGCAAGTCGACAAGATCGTCGGCCCCGGCAATGCCTACGTTGCCGCTGCCAAGCGCGCGGTATTTGGCGTGGTTGGCATTGACATGATTGCCGGCCCATCGGAAATCCTGGTGATCTGCGACGGCAGCACCCATCCGGACTGGATCGCGATGGACCTGTTCAGCCAGGCCGAACACGATGAGATCGCCCAGTCGATCCTGCTGTGCCCGGATCAATCGTTTATCGACCAGGTACAAGTCAGCATTGACAATCTGTTGCCGCAAATGCCGCGCCGCGACATCATCGCCGCGTCGCTGGGCAACCGCGGCGCGCTGATCAAGGTGGCGGACATGACCGAGGCCTGCGACATCGCCAACTATATTGCGCCGGAACACCTGGAGCTGTCGGTCAGCGATCCGCAAACCTGGCTGCCGCAACTGAAGCACGCCGGCGCCATTTTCATGGGCCGCTTTACCTCCGAGTCGCTCGGCGACTATTGCGCCGGCCCGAATCATGTGTTGCCGACTTCGCGCACCGCACGCTTCGCCAGCCCGCTCGGCGTCTATGACTTCCAGAAACGCAGCAGCCTGATCCAGGTTTCGGCGCAAGGCGCGATCAGCCTCGGCAACATCGCTTCGGTACTGGCGCACGGCGAAGGCCTGCAGGCCCACGCCCGCGCCGCCGAAATGCGACTGGAGCAGCAATGATCAAGCCGGACCAGCTGATTCGCCCGGAAATCCTCGCGCTCCATGCGTACCATGTGCCGCCGGCACAAGGCATGATCAAGCTTGACGCGATGGAAAACCCCTACCGGCTGCCGGACGCGTTGCGGGCCGAACTGGGTGCCGGCCTGGGCGAAGTGGCAATCAACCGTTACCCTGATGCGGGCAGCACCGGCGTCAAACAGGCGTTGCGCAACAGCATGGACATTCCGGCCGGCATGGAAATCCTGCTCGGCAACGGCTCGGACGAGCTGATCCAGATTCTGGCAATGGCGGTGGCCAAGCCCGGCAGCTGCATTGTCAGTGTCGAGCCGAGCTTCGTCATGTACAGGATGATCGCCACGTTCTGCAATATGCGCTACGTCGGCGTGCCGCTACATGCGGAAGATTTCTCGCTCGACATCGACGCGCTGCTGGCAACCATTGAGCGCGAACAGCCGGCGCTGGTATTCCTCGCTTACCCGAACAACCCGACCGGCAATCATTTCGATGCCGCCGATATCGAGCGCGTGCTGCGCGCTGCGCCGGGGCTGGTGGTAATCGACGAGGCTTACCACGCATTCGCACGTGACAGTTTCATGCCGCGGCTGGATGAATTTTCCAACCTGCTGGTGATGCGCACCCTGTCGAAACTGGGTCTGGCCGGCTTGCGCCTCGGCTTTCTGGTGGGCACGCCGGACTGGATCAATCAGCTGGACAAACTGCGCCTGCCCTACAACATCAATGTGCTGACACAACATGCAACCGAGCAGGTACTGCAGCATATCGATGTGCTCGACCAGCAGACCGCCGCGATCCGCAACGCCCGTAGCGCTCTGTTTGCGGCACTGCAAACGCTGCCGGGCTGCCGACCGTTTGCCAGCGACGCGAACTTCATTCTCACCCGTGTCGCCGATGCGCCAGCACTGCATGCCAAACTGAAGGCACGCAATATCCTGATCAAGAACCTGCACGGTGCCCATCCGCTGCTGGACAACTGCCTGCGCTTCACCGTCGGCAGCCCTGAAGAAAACGCGGCGCTGCTGCAGGCATTGCGCGCCGAATCAGCCTGAATTACCGAGTAGACCGTCATGAGACAAGCCTCCGTCACCCGCAACACACTGGAAACCCAGATCACCGTCAGCCTGGATCTCGATGGCACCGGCCAATCGAAATTCCACACCGGACTGCCGTTCCTCGATCACATGCTGGATCAGGTTGCACGCCACGGGCTGATCGATCTGGACATTGCAGCCGACGGCGACCTGCATATCGACGGCCACCATACCGCGGAGGACATCGGCATCACGCTTGGCCAGGCATTCGCCAAGGCAATCGGCGACAAGAAAGGCGTACGCCGTTACGGCCATGCCTATGTACCGCTGGACGAAGCGTTGTCGCGCGTTGTGGTCGATCTATCGGGGCGTCCGGGACTGGAGTTCAACGTCGAATTCACCCGCGCAATGATCGGTAGCTTCGACGTCGACCTGTTCCACGAATTTTTCCAGGGATTCGTCAACCACGCCGGCATCACCCTGCATGTCGACAACCTGCGTGGCAACAACGCCCACCATCAGGCGGAGACCGTCTTCAAGGCGTTCGGCCGGGCGTTGAGAATGGCGGTAGAGGCCGATCCGCGCATGGCCGGAGCCACCCCATCAACCAAAGGCTCTCTCTAGCAGCCCCTTCTTTTGCCGCCGCAGCATTTGCAGCAGCAAAAATTTATTTCTATAAATTCAACAATGAAACTGAAAATTGCAGTCGTCGACTATGGCATGGGCAACCTGCGATCCGTGAGCAAAGCACTGGAGCACGTTGCGCCATCTGCCCAAGTCGACACGACCGACTCGCCTGATGTCATTCTTGCGGCCGACAAAGTGGTGTTCCCCGGCCAGGGAGCCATGCGTGATTGCATAGCCGAACTGGATCAACGCGGCCTGCGCGATGCGGTCAGGGAAGCTGCTGTCAGTAAGCCATTTCTGGGCATCTGTATTGGCCAGCAAATGCTGTTCGACCATAGCGAGGAAATGGATACGCCCGGTCTGGGCATACTTCCCGGCAAAGTGGTCCGCTTCCCGGATCACCGGATGATTGACAGCACGGGGCAACGGCTCAAAGTGCCACACATGGGCTGGAGCGAAGTCTGGCAAGCCCGCCCGCATCCTTTATGGGCCAGGATCGGCGATGGTGAGCGTTTCTATTTCGTTCACAGTTACTTTGTCGACACGCCGCGGCGCGAGCTGGTTACCGGAGAGTCTGACTATCCGTTCCGCTTTGCCTGCGCCGTCGGCACGGACAACCTGTTTGCCACCCAGTTCCATCCAGAAAAAAGCCACACAGCCGGCTTGCAGCTGCTCGCCAATTTTGTCGACTGGGACGGCCAGGCATGATCCTTGGCCATATTTTTTTTAATCACACACTCCTATCCTCATCATGCTACTGATTCCTGCGATTGATCTGAAAGATGGCCAATGCGTGCGCCTGCGCCAGGGCGAAATGGAAGGCGCGACGGTGTTTTCGGACAACCCGGCAGCCATGGCCAAACACTGGCTCGACTCGGGTGCCAGGCGACTGCACTTGGTCGACCTCAACGGCGCATTTGCCGGAAAGCCAAAAAACCTTGGCGCCATCAAGCAAATTCTCGCTGAAATCGATGGCAGCATTCCAGTGCAACTGGGTGGGGGTATCCGCTCGCTTGAAACGATCGAGCAATATCTTGATATCGGACTCAGCTACGTCATTATCGGCACCGCTGCAGTCAAGACTCCGGGATTCCTGCATGAAGCCTGTGACGCCTTTCCAGGACATGTAGTGGTCGGGCTGGATGCAAAGGATGGAAAGGTGGCAGTGGATGGCTGGTCGAAAATCACCGGACATGATGTTATCGATCTGGCAAAACGGTTTGAGGACTACGGGGTTGAAGCCATTGTCTACACCGACATTGGCCGGGACGGCATGCTGTCTGGCGTGAACATTGACGCGACGGTCAAACTGGCACAGGCATTGCATATTCCAGTAATCGCCAGCGGTGGGCTGACCAATCTGGACGATGTCCGTGCCCTGTGCGCAGTAGAAAGCGAAGGCATCTCCGGCGCCATTACCGGTCGCGCCATTTATGAAGGCACGATCGATTTCAAGACGGCACAGGAACTGGCCGACAAGCTGGGCAAATAATCTTCCACACCCGCCGGCACTGGACTGGCGGGCAATATTTCTTAGTTTTTTGCCTCAACGTTTCGGAATATTCATGTCTCTCGCCAAACGCATCATCCCCTGCCTGGACGTCACAGCCGGTCGCGTCGTCAAGGGCGTTAATTTTGTCGGTCTGCGTGATGCTGGCGATCCCGTGGAGATTGCCAAACGTTACGACGACCAGGGAGCCGACGAGCTCACCTTTCTCGACATTACCGCCAGTTCGGACGCTCGGGACATCATCCTGCACATCATTGAGAACGTAGCGACCCAAGTGTTCATTCCGTTAACCGTTGGCGGCGGTGTGCGGCAAGTGGAAGACGTACGACGGTTACTCAATGCCGGGGCAGACAAAGTCAGCATCAATACATCGGCAGTCACCAACCCGCAATTAGTCGCAGATGCCGCAGGGCGCTTCGGCTCCCAATGCATTGTAGTAGCCATCGACGCCAAGCAGGTCGGCACACCCGAGGCACCGCGGTGGGAGGTATTCACCCATGGCGGCCGCAACCGAACCGGACTGGACGCGATCGAATGGGCCAAAAAAATGCAATCGCTAGGCGCCGGCGAAATCCTGCTTACCAGCATGGATAGAGATGGCACCAAAGTCGGCTTTGATCTCGGCCTGACCCGTGCCGTGTCGGACGCCGTGACGATTCCCGTCATCGCATCCGGGGGGGTAGGCAATCTTCAGCACCTGGCCGATGGCGTGCTGCAAGGCCGGGCAAATGCGGTACTGGCTGCAAGCATCTTTCATTTCGGGGAATATACCGTGCAGCAAGCCAAGCAACTGATGCGCGATCAGGGTATCGAGGTTCGCTTATGAGCTGGCTCGACGAAATCCGCTGGGACGACCACGGGCTGGTTCCAGTAATCGCCCAGGACTGGCAATCCGGACGCGTCCTGATGTTTGCCTGGGCTAATCGTGAAGCACTGTCCGCAACAGCAGAAAAACAAACTGCACATTACTGGTCGCGGTCGCGCAACAGGCTATGGAACAAAGGCGAAGAATCAGGCCACACCCAGAAAGTCCATGAAATCCGCATGGACTGCGATGAAGATGTGGTGATCTACCTGGTAGAACAAATCGGCGGCATTGCCTGCCACACCGGTCGACAGAGCTGTTTCTTTCGCCGCCTGGAAAACGGGCAGTGGATAACGGCCGACCCGGTAGTGAAAGACCCTCGACAGATTTACACCCAATCCGGTCATTGACTCTCGGTCAGCCAAAGTCGCTCTGCAAGCAGCTGGCCCGGCACCTGGAACGGCTCCGCGCCTGGCAGAACCAGACCGGCCGCAGAGCATCACGATGCATTGGATCCAGCACTGGGTGCCCCTGCTGATTGCTACGCAAGCTGTCTCAAGATTGTTACCGATTCTTGATGACTCGCAATGTTCATATTTGCCACGTAGAATAGGCTGCTTTCCATCCTCGACTGCAGGTTTGCACCGCATGATCAGCGCAGAAGTACTCCACCGGCTGGCAGAAACGCTTGAAGGCCGCAAGGCAGCCGAACCCGGTTCATCCTACGTTGCCAGCCTGTTCCACAAAGGGCAGGACGCAATCCTGAAAAAGATCGGTGAAGAAGCCACTGAGACAGTCATGGCCTCCAAGGATAACGACCGCCTGCATCTGGTTCGTGAAGTGGCCGATCTATGGTTCCACAGCCTGGTCCTGCTTTCCTGGCACGGCCTTGGCCCGGATGATGTATTGGCTGAACTTCACCGCCGGGAAGGCATTTCCGGCATCGACGAAAAAGCCTCCCGCCCCCGCTGACAGGATCATTACTCATGAGCGATTGTATTTTCTGCAAGATTGCCGCCGGACAGATTCCGTCGAACAAGGTCTATGAAGACAACGATATCGTTGCCTTTCACGACATTAACCCGATTGCAGCCACCCACCTTCTGTTGGTACCGAAAGAACATATCGAATCGCTGGCCCACACCAGCGCACGACATGTCGGCCTGCTGGGCAAGATGCTGCTGCTGGCACCGCAGCTGGCAGCGGAGCAAGGGCTCGACAACGGCTTCCGGACGGCGATCAACACTGGCAAGGGCGGCGGGCAGGAAGTTATGCATCTTCACCTGCACGTTTTTGGTGGCGGCAAGACCGGAAAAATGGCCGAAGTCCTGGCCAAATTGTAAAGAAGGAAACACAGCATGGGTTCGTTCAGCATCTGGCACTGGTTGATCGTATTGGTGATCATCATTCTGGTGTTCGGCACCAAGAAACTGCGCAATGTCGGCGGAGATCTGGGCGCTGCAGTCAGGAACTTCAAAGACGGAATGAAAGATGGCGAGGCATCCACACATGCCGGCAAGGATGATGCCGGTCGCATCATCGAAGCCGACACCAAAGACAAGCGCGGCTGAGCCCGCCCTTTTAGTGAATCGCCCACGTGTTTGATATCAGCTTCGGCGAATTGATGGTGATCGGGGTCGTTGCCCTGATCGTCATCGGCCCGGAGAAACTACCCAAAGTTGCACGGACCGTTGGCGGTTTTGTCGGCAAGGCGCAACGCTACGCCGCTCAGATTCGTGATGACATCAATCGCCAGATCGAACTGGAAGAATTGCGCAAGACCCAGCAGGAAATCCAGGCTGCGGCCCAGCAATTTGAGCAATCGATCCAGCAGGAAATTCGCAAAACCGAAATGGAAGTCAGCCAGATCCAGCAGCAGTTGAGCGAGGTCGGCCATCATGATGCCGCAGCTCCAGCCCAGCCTGCCGTGGCGGAGATATCCGCTGCGCTTCAACAGGATCAGCAGGTTAACACGGCAGACACTTTGGCAACCGAACGGGAGACCCCATTGGCGCTCCCTCCGTCCACCCCTTCCTCACCAGCCCGTAGCGGATGATTGCCGAAGAGCCACAACAAACATTCGTATCCCATCTGATCGAACTGCGTGACCGCTTGTTGCGGATAGTCGTCGGAGTTGTGGTCGTATTTGTCGCCCTGTTCCACTGGTCTGGCGACATCTATCACTTGCTGGCACTACCGATGCTGAACGCTTTGCCCAAAGGCGGTCAGATGGTGGCGACAGAGGTCACCACACCTTTTTTCGTGCCAATGAAGGTAACGATGATGGCTGCGTTTCTGATCAGCCTGCCCAACACGCTTTACCAGGTATGGGCATTCATTGCGCCGGGCTTGTATGACCACGAGAAAAAGCTGGTCGTACCATTGGTGGCTGCCAGCTCAATGCTATTCCTGATCGGGATGGCATTTGCGTATTTCCTGGTATTTCCGGTAGTGTTCGGCTTCATGAACCAGATAGCACCTTCCGGCGTCGCCGTCATGACCGACATCGGCCATTATCTGGATTTTGTGCTGGGAATGTTCCTTGCGTTTGGAGTCACTTTCGAGGTACCGATCGCAGTTATCCTGCTGGTTCGGTTCGGCGTAGTCTCGGTGGCCAGGCTGAAGGAAGCGCGATCATATGTCATTGTCGGTGCATTCGTGATCGCAGCTATCGTCACTCCACCTGATGTACTGTCACAGATCATGCTGGCCGTTCCGCTCTGGTTGCTGTTCGAGGCAGGCGTCATCGTCGCTGGCTGGATGGATCGCTCACGCGGGCAAATTTCCTGAGCAGCAGCCTGCGGTATCAGGCAACGGATCAGCGCCCTTCCTGCTCGAGCCTTGGGCGCCGCCCGACCTCAACCCGCAATGGCTGCGCCTGCCCATCACGCACAACGATCATCAACGCCGCCTCTCCTGGCGTAATCGCAGCAATCTGGTTGATGGCAGCTACACTATCGACGACCGGCTTGCCATTGATGGCCACCAATACATCGCCAGGGTGAATCCCGGCCCGGTGCGCCGGCCCATTCCTAACCACCCCGGCAATAATGATTCCCTGTCTAACCGGTAGCCCGAACGAGGCCGCGAGATCGGGCGTCAGGTTCTGCATCTCCACCCCCAGCCAGCCGCGAGTCACGGCGCCATCTCGCACAATCTGCTCCATAACCTTGCGTACGGCGTTGACCGGAATGGCAAAACCGATGCCATGCGAAGCCCCCGTTTTAGAGTAGATCGCCGTATTGATACCGATCAGCGTGCCCTGAATGTCGATCAGCGCACCGCCGGAATTGCCGTGGTTGATCGCAGCATCGGTCTGGATAAAGCTTTCAAACGGATTGACTTCGGTTTGGGCACGGGCCAGCGCAGAAACGATGCCCATGGTTACCGTCTGGCCGACGCCAAACGGGTTGCCGATCGCCAGTACGACATCGCCCACACGCAACCGATCCGAGTTGCCTATGGTAGCCGAGGGCAGGCCAGGCAACTGAATGCGGATCACAGCCAGGTCCGATTCCGGGTCACTACCGATCACGCTAGCGGTAGTTGTCCTGCCATCCGACAATGCCACCTCTATTTCATCTGCTGACTCAACCACATGATTGTTTGTGACAATATACCCTTCCGGACTAATGATCACCCCTGAACCGAGGCTGGAGGCACGCTGGGTCGCGTAGGGCAGCCGATCTCCAAAAAACCGGCGAAAAAACGGATCGTTCAGCAAGGGATGCGCCGGGATCTTGACTTGCTTGCTGGTGTAGATGTTCACCACCGCCGGCTGGGCCCTTGCTGCTGCCGCGGCAAAACTGCCGGCAAGATCGGCCTTGGTAGCCGGAATGGCGACTGGCGGCACAGCTTCGCGCATGGTAACAATCTGACTAGCCCGGGGCGACCACCCCTGCAACCAGTCCGGTTTGAAAACACTGAGCGCCAAGACAACCCCCATGGCTACGGCAGCGCTTTGTGCGAAAATCAACCACAGTCGTTTCATCAAGGTTGCACCATGCACAGACAAGAACTGGAAAATTATACACAGCAGTTGCTCGAATGCCCCCGCTTCCGGGATTACTGCCCCAATGGGCTGCAGGTCGAGGGTCGGCCGGAAATCAGGAAAATCGTAACGGGGGTCACCGCAAACCAGTTGCTGCTTGAACAGGCAGTCCAGGCAGGAGCCGATGCCATTCTGGTGCACCATGGCTTCTTCTGGAAAAACGAAGACAGCCGGATAGTCGGTATCAAGCGCCGAAGGCTTGGCTTCCTGTTTGAACACGAGCTGAACCTGTTTGCCTGGCATCTGCCGCTGGATGCCCATCCGACACTTGGCAACAATGCCCAACTGGCACAGAAGCTGGGTTGGCAGATCGAAAATGCATTTGGTGAGCAGGGTATTGCGCTGATCGGCCGCTTACCGACCAGCCAGCCAGTCGAGGAAATGGGTGCCCGATTGCAGCAGCTGACCGGTCGTACTCCACTACTGATCCCGGGGGATGGCCGACCGATACATCGCATAGGCTGGTGCAGCGGAGGCGCGCAAGGCTACTTCGATCAGGCACTGGCGCATCAGGTAGATGCCTTTATGAGCGGCGAGATATCAGAATCGGTGGTTCATACTGCCCGAGAGTCCGGGGTTGCGTTCATCGCTGCCGGGCACCACGCTACCGAGCGGTACGGAATTCAGGCTCTGGGAGCGCACCTGGCCGCGCAATTCGGACTGGCTCACCAGTTTATCGACATTGACAGCCCGGCCTGACTGACCGCCCGTCGGGCTTGAGCGATCATCGCGAGCCGAGCCGGGCAGCGAGTCTGGGCTGGTCCATCCTCGTGGGGCATGACGGATCCGTGTCACGAGAAAGCGGGCCAAGACGTTCTGCAACCCTCGCTGGTACCGCCGATCAACCCCAAATCCGGCAAGCTACCAGTCGGAATCGGACGATTCGTGTTTTCGCTAGTGGCTGAATGGAGTAGAATTCTGCGGTTTTGTTTTCGGCTTCCACTTCCAGGAACAGATCATGAGTGAAAACCAAGTAGATACCAGCAAACGCCGTTTTCTTGTTGCTGCCACCAGCGCAGCAGGGGCGGTCGCAGCTGCGGGCGTCGCAACGCCGTTTGTGCTAACGTTCCTGCCCAGCGAACGGGCAAAGGCGGCAGGCGCACCGGTCGAAATCGACATTTCCAAACTCGAAGCCGGACAGAAAATCAATGTCGAATGGCGCGGCAAACCGGTCTGGATCGTCAACCGCACCAAGGAACAGCTGGGTAACCTGACCAAGCTGGACGACAAGCTGGCCGACCCCAAATCCGATGCCCAGATGCAACCCGAGTATGCCAAAAATGCTGCGCGGGCCATCAAGCCGGAGATTTTCATTGCCGTGGGCATCTGCACACACCTTGGCTGCTCGCCAACCCACCGCCCGGACATCGGCCCGGCGGATCTCGGCTCCGATTGGCTTGGCGGCTTCTTCTGCCCCTGTCATGGCTCAAAGTTCGATCTCGCTGGCCGAGTCTACAAGGGCGTCCCGGCCCCGACCAACCTGGAAATTCCTCCGCACAAGTATCTGTCCGATACCCGCGTGCTGATTGGCGAAGACAAATAATCAGGGAGCCGCATAATGAGTAAAGTCATGAACTGGATCGACGAGCGCTTTCCCGCCACCAAAATGTGGAAAGAGCACGTTTCCGAATACTACGCACCGAAAAATTTCAACTTCTGGTATTTCTTCGGCTCGCTGGCCCTGCTGGTACTGGTCATCCAGATCGTCACCGGCATATTCCTGACCATGAATTACAAGCCGGATGCCAGCTTGGCGTTTGCTTCGGTGGAATACATCATGCGCGACGTAGCGGGAGGCTGGATCATTCGCTACATGCACTCGACCGGCGCCTCGATGTTCTTTGTCGTTGTCTATCTGCACATGTTCCGCGGCCTGCTTTATGGCTCTTATCGCCAGCCTCGCGAACTGGTGTGGATCTTTGGCATGCTGATTTTCCTCTGCCTGATGGCTGAAGCGTTCCTTGGCTACCTGCTCCCCTGGGGACAAATGTCCTACTGGGGCGCACAGGTAATCGTGAACCTGTTCGCATCGATTCCGGTCATCGGTCCCGATTTGTCGGTGTTTATCCGCGGAGACTTCGTGATCTCGGATGCGACACTGAACCGCTTTTTCGCGCTGCATGTCATTGCCGTACCTCTGGTATTGCTGATGCTCGTGGTAGCGCATTTGATTGCGCTGCACGAAGTCGGCTCCAATAACCCGGACGGCATCGAGATCAAGAAGACCAAAGACCCGAAAACCGGCATCCCCCTCGACGGCATCCCCTTCCACCCGTACTACACCGTCAAAGACATACTGGGTGTGGCGGTATTCCTGATCGTATTCAGTGCCATCGTGTTCTTTGCGCCTGAGATGAATGGCTACTTTCTCGAATACAACAACTTCATCCCTGCCGACCCTTTGAAAACACCGCCGCACATCGCTCCGGTATGGTATTTCACGCCTTTCTACGCCATTTTGCGTGCAGTCCCGTCGTTTGCCGGAACACAAGTATGGGGCGTACTGGCAATGGGTGCCGCAGTAGTAATCATTGCCTTCCTGCCTTGGCTGGACAAGAGCCCGGTCAAGTCGATCCGCTACCGCGGCCCGATCTACAAGCTGGCACTGACACTGTTCGTGATCGCTTTTGTGGGCTTGGGCATTCTCGGCGCAGTGCCATCGACACCGGTTCGCACCCTGCTGGCGCAACTGCTGTCGTTTGTCTACTTCGGCTTCTTCCTGTTGATGCCGTGGTACAGCAAGATCGATTCGACCAAACCGGTTCCGACCCGCGTAACGGGCTAAGGGAGAACAAGATGAAAAAATGGATGAGTAAATTCCTGCTTGCCCTGCTGGCGGTACCGATGATGGCCATCGCCAGTGAGGACCTACCACTGGACAAGGCGCCTGTGAATGCCCGGGATTTCGAATCCCTGCAGCGGGGCGCCAAGCTGTTTACCAACTACTGCCTGAACTGCCACAGTGCGGCCTACATGCGCTACAACCGCCTGCAGGATCTGGGCTTGACCGAACAACAGATCAAGGAAAACTTCATCTTTAATCCTGACGCCAAAGTCGGCGACCTGATGAAAGTGGCCATGCAAGCCAAGGATGGCCAGCAGTGGCTGGGCGCACCCCCTCCTGACCTCACGGTCATTGCCCGCTCACGCGGGGCGGACTGGCTGTACACCTACATGCGCGGCTTCTATCGTGATGATACCCGCCCGACAGGCTGGAACAATGTCGCCTTCGACAAGGTCGGAATGCCTCATGTGTTCTTCGAGCTCCAAGGCGACCAGGTACTCGAAGCCGAAAAACACGACGGCCACGAAGTCAAAAAGCTGAAACTGGTCAAGGCCGGCACTCAGACCCGCATCGGTGCCGACGGCAAGGCAGATACCAGCGAGTATGACAAGACCGTTGCCGATCTGGTCAATTACCTCGTCTACATGGGCGAACCGTCACAGAACAAACGTGAAACCGTTGGCTATGTCGTCTTGCTGTTCCTGATTCTGGTTCTGCTGCCGCTCTCGTACCTGCTGAAAAAAGAATACTGGAAAGACGTACACTGACCCGTGTCGCGCCAGCAAAACCCAACGGAAGGGAAACCTTCCGTTTTTCATTTACAATCAACAACATAAACAACAAAGCTGGCTTTTTTCAGTTGACAACTGCTAGAATCGTCGTTTTTGTGGATTTGACGGAAGGTAAGTCGCATCATGATGACCCTCTATTCGGGCACTACCTGCCCCTTCAGCCATCGCTGCAGGATTGTACTGTTTGAAAAAGGCATGGATTTCCAGATCAACGATGTCGACATTCACGACAAGCCGGAAGATCTGGCGGTGATGAATCCATACAATGAAGTACCGGTGCTGGTCGAACGCGACCTGATCCTGCACGAAGCCAACATCATCAATGAGTATATTGATGAACGCTTTCCACACCCGCAGTTGATGCCTGCCGACCCGATCATGCGTGCCCGTGCCCGACTGTTTCTGCACCGTTTCGAGCAGGAACTGTTTGTGCATGTTCGCGTACTGGAAAGCGCAGGCACCTCCAAAAAGGACCTGGAAAAGGCCCGAGTGTCGATCCGTGACAATCTGACCCAGATCGCGCCGGTATTCACCAAGCAGAAGTTCATGCTGGGCGAGGAATTCTCGATGCTGGACGTCGCGGTGGCCCCGCTGCTTTGGCGGCTGGAACACTACGGAATCGAATTCGGCAAGCCCAACCCGAACTTGATGAAATATGCTGAAAGGCTGTTCAGTCGGCAGGCGTTCATCGATTCGCTGACCCCGGCGGAAAAGGCAATGCGCAAGTGACTCGCCTTGCAAGACAAACTGTTGAGGAGCAAGCGGCATGAGCGATTTGTCAATGAAACCGTATTTGCTGCGCGCGGTTCACCAGTGGTGCACCGACACCGGACACACTCCTTATCTCGCGGTATCGGTACAGGGCGATCGCATCCGTGTACCGATGGAATATGTCAAGGACAACGAGATCGTACTCAACATCAGTTACAACGCCACGCGAGACCTGCAACTGGAGAACGACTACATCACCTTCTCGGCCCGCTTCAATGGCATATCCCAGAACATCGTGATCCCGGTCGGCCAGGTGATCGCGCTATTCGCCCGCGAGACCGGCGTCGGCATGAACTTCGACGTCGACATTGAAGATGACACGCCTCCTCCTCCGGAGACCGAGCCAGGCCGCCCCAAAGGGCGGCCCAAGCTGCAAGTGGTCAAATAGTCCGAGGCTACGCATTGACACCCCCAGTCCGATGAATTCCCTGGGGGTTTTTCTTTGGCAATCATATTAGCTTCGACTGCTATACTGAAATTGTCATATTCTTGCCCAGGCTCGGAACAGCAGGCATGTCAAAACAACGAATCAGCACTGGCGACATTCAAGTCGGCCAGCCACTCAAGTGGGCCGTCTTTGACACGGGCGGTAAACTGCTGTTGCGGGAAGGATTTGTCATTACATCCGAAGCGCAACTGGACCGGCTGATTGAGCAGGGTATTTTTATCGACGACGAAACCCGCTCAAAAAAACTCGATACTGTACAAGGAGACACCACCCCTCCATCAGCTTGCCGACTGTTGAACGATGCACGCAACAAGCTGGCTCAGGCCGCGCAGCAATACAAACAACCGGCATTCCAGCTGGAACCCTTGGCCAACGCGATCTGTTCCATGATCAAGCAAGCCTGTGCAGTCAACAAGGACGTGGCACTGGCGATGGTACAACTGAGGCAGAATGGTAGCTATGCCGTCCGGCATCTGATCGACACCGCCGCAGTGTGCTGTATTGTCGGGCGATCGATGCAACTGCCTGAGGCTGAGCTAAATATCACCATCAAAGCGGCTATCTCGATGAACCTTGGGATGATTGATGTCCAGGATCGCCTGAATTCGTTCTCCAATGAACTGACACCTGCCATTCAGCAAGCGATCCAGACCCATCCTGACAAAGGTGCTGACATCCTCCGCTCGCTAGGAGTGGTCGACGAAGACTGGTTGAACATGGTCGCGCAACATCATGAAGCCGAGGACGGTTCAGGTTATCCGCACGGACTGCGGGGGAATGCCATCCTCCGGGGGGCCAAGCTGATCGGTATGGCCGACAAGTACTGCGCGCGGATCAGCACCCGCGACAGTCGCCCGGTCGCCCTGGCCAATGTCGCTCTGCGCGAGCTGTTTCTGGAACGAGGCCAGACGGTCGATCCGGTAATCGCTGCCTATTTTGTGCGTGAGGTGGGGATTTACCCGCCGGGTACGGTAGTAAGGCTGGTCAATGGGGAAACCGGAATTGTCAGCAAGGCTGGCAGCGTCGCAACCTCGCCTTGGGTACACTCGTTGATCGGCCCGCGCGGCGCACCCTTGAGCTTTCCCGTCCGGCGCAAGACAGTAGAGTCGCTGTACGAAATCAAGGAAGTCGTCGACCCGCGCAAAATCGATTTCCCGGTTCGCCTGCAAGCGATCTGGGGCAGTGACGCAGCCGGCTGCTGACTCCACCCGGCCAAGACGGCAACACCTTCTATCCTCTGCACACCGGGCAATGCATGTTACTGAACCGAGACCACTCAATTCTGGCCGTAATTGACATGCAGCCAACCCTGCTGGCCGCCGTTGCAGGCGCCGAATCGGTCAGAGATCATTGTCGCTGGATGCTGACGCTGGCAAAAATGTGCTCAGTCCCGGCCTGTTTCACCGAACAGTACCCACAAAAGCTCGGTACGACACATCCCGAGCTCAGCAAGGCTTATCCCGACGCTCGGGTACTGGGAAAACAATGCTTCTCGGCTGTCGCGGCCGGGATACTGGATCAATCGTTGCCGGACGCGGCTGGCCAGTGGGTTCTCGTGGGTATTGAAGCGCATGTCTGTGTACTGCAGGCTGCCTTTGAATTGCAGGCCGCCGGCAAGCAGGTGTTTATCGTGTCGGATGCGGTATCATCCCGAACCGCTGACGATGCCAGACTGGCCTGTGAACGAATGGCCAGGGCGGGGATTCAGATCGTGAGTCGCGAAATGGTTTTGTTTGAATGGGCCCGCACCGCGGGCACGCCGCTATTCAAAGCCCTCAGCCAACATTTTTTGCAGAGCCCCCCATGAGTACCTTTGCCGACACATTGAAACGACTGCCGGATTGCAGCCATCTTGCCTGCCTGGAATTGCTGGAGAATGGCGAATGCGTCGCCCGCATTGAAAACAAGCCGGGTCAGGCCGGCTCGCTGACGGTGTACGCGATGCTGGCCGACACATACGGCTGCATCGACGCATCCGCTGCAGCAGAGGGGCTGCTGCTGTACGGTGAACACACCGCCGATGCGCTTGCTCACCCTGGCAAACACCCGAATATCGACCGGCTGCTATCACTGCAACGCGGCGAAAGCCGGCTGGAAGTCAGGAAAACGCTGAAAGCGGCGGAATGACGCAGCCGTGCATTCCCCCTGGCTGCCCGGCCATATAACGATAACGACTCAGCGCACGTAGCGCGGCGGCAACAGCAGGGCGGGAACCGGATCGTTGCGGCGGCTGCCAATAGGGGCCGGCTTCTCTCCCGCTGGCAGACAGGTATGATGAAACAATCCGGCAGGCGATGGGCGTTCCCGCTCGGGCGCGACGCCTGGCTCAAATCCGGCAATCGCCGAGACAGTCAAGCTTTGCTTGACCAGTTTTTCGATTGCAGCCAGTTGTTTCTGCTCTTCCGGTGCCACCAGCGAAATAGCAACCCCCTTCGAGCCGGCACGGCCAGTACGGCCAATGCGGTGAACGTAGTCTTCGGGCGCATTGGGCAGATCGTAGTTGACCACGAACGGCAATTGATCAATATCCAACCCCCTGGCCGCGACATCGGTGGCCACCAGTAGTTTGAGTCGCCCTTCCTTGAATTCGGCCAGTGTCGCCAGCCGTTGCTGCTGGCTTTTCTCGCCGTGAATCGCGTCGGCAGAAAACCCGTCACGGATCAGATCGCGGGACAGTTTTTCTGCGCCGTGGCGGGTATTGCAGAAAATGATCGCCTGCGCGATCTGCTGCCGGCGGATCAACTGCGCGAGAACCGAACGCTTGCGCCAGAGTTCTACGGTATGCACTCTTTGCTCGATCTGCTCGGCCGTCTGGTTCTGGCGGGCAACTTCGATCAGCAGCGGTGTCTTGAGAAACTGGTCTGCCAGTCTTTTGATCTCGGCGGAAAATGTTGCCGAAAACAGCAAGGTTTGGCGGGAGGCGGGCAACAGGGAGAGAATTCGCCGGATGTCGGGGAGAAACCCCATGTCCAGCATGCGATCCGCCTCATCCATGACCAGAACTTCTACCCGTGACAGATTGACCGATTTCTGGGTGACGTGATCCAGCAGGCGTCCCGGTGTAGCGACCAGGATTTCGACCCCGGCACGCAGCTCGCGGATTTGCGGGTCGATGTTGATTCCGCCAAAGACCACGGCAGAGCGCAACGGCAAATGCTTGCCATAAAGCCGGACGCTGTCCGCCACCTGGTCTGCCAGTTCTCGGGTCGGGGTCAGGATCAAGGCCCGCACCGGGTGCATGGCAGGTGAGCGGCTTTGATTGGCCTGAGGCTGCAGGCGACGCAGGATGGGCAGGGTAAAGCCTGCTGTTTTTCCGGTGCCGGTCTGGGCTGCGGCAAGGATATCGCGGCCGGACAATACGGCCGGAATGGCCTGTTGCTGGATAGGCGTGGGTGTGCTGTAGCCCTGTTCGGCAACTGCACGAAGAATTTCTTCACTCAGGCCCAGTTCGGCAAATGACATGCATGGCTCCTGCTGCCTGCCAGGGCAGCGGTGATGGCTGGTAAACATCCCGGCCTTTGGCGGGCACCGGGAAAATACAAAGAATGGCAGCGATTATATCGCAGAAAACCGGCAAGACAGTTGCCAGGTAATTGATTGGCTTTGGAAAGCCTTGTCCGCGCCGGCAATTTGATGCCAACGGCAAGCCGGAATCACTCATCTGCCGCCGCACGCTGTTTGCGTTTGCCATAGCCGGACAGGCCGACCATCAGACGGACCAGTCCGTAGCTCAGGCGTGACATCAGCACTGCTGCCCAGCCACGCTGGCGGACATGCGCCAAATGAATCTGGCTTGAATGATCCCGCATGGCCCGTTCTAGGTCGGCTCGCAACTCCAGCGCAAAGCGATTGTCCCGAACCATGACATTGGCCTCACGAGCGAGCAGCAGGCTGAACGGGTCGATATTGGATGAGCCAACGGTCGCCCATTGGCCATCGATAACCGCCACCTTGGCATGCATGAAGCTCTTGTTGTATTCGAAAATCTCGATTCCCGCTTCCAGAAATCCGGCGTAAAGCGTCCGCGTGGCGTGATGCAACAACAGGTATTCCACCCTGCCCTGTAACAGCAACACGACCCGAACGCCCCGGGCAGCAGCGTCCAGCAGGTGTAGCCGGAAGGCTGTGCCTGGCAGGAAATAGGCGCAGGCGATGACGATTTCTTCACGCGCCGCATCAATCGCAGACAGATACTCCTGTTCGATCGCCTTGCGGTTGCGCAGATTGTCACGCATGACGAACGCAGCATCCATGGTGCCGTGCGAGGTCAGTTGCAAAGGGACTCGCGGCAGGTTTAACCAGTGGTATTTGAACTGCGCCCAGCATCCCTGCCACCACATGTGACGAACGGCGGCATAGATCATGCCCAGCAGTGGCCCCTCCACCCTGACCGCGTAATCGTAGCGGGGCGGCGTCTGGTTGGGGGTGTTGTAGTCGTCGATGATATTGATACCGCCAACAAAACCAACACGGCCATCGATCAGAGCCACCTTGCGATGCATGCGCCGCAGGCGGTGGCGCTGCAGGCTGAACAGGGAAAGCTCAGGCCGGAAAAACAATACCCGCACTCCCGCGGACAGCAGATCATGCAACAGATCGTGGGGAAACAGCCGGGTGCCAAAGCCATCCAGCACCAGATTGACCGATACACCGCGCCGGGCTGCGTTGATCAAGGCATTGGCTACATCCAGCCCGGTCCGGTCCGGTTCAAAAATATAGGTTTCCAGATGAATCAGATGTTGAGCACGCTGGATGGCACCAATCAGTGCCGGAAAATAATCCCGGCCGTTGTACAGCAACTGGATGTGGTTACCGGCGAGATACTGCGCCATGATCCGGCTTACAAGCGACGCATGGTCGCAGACAAAGGCGCATGGTCGGAGATCTTTGACCACGGCAGGCCACTGTGAACCCGTGCATGCTCGATGCGAAAGCCGCGGTAGTAGATGCGATCGAGGGTCAGCACCGGCAGCTTGGCCGGAAAGGAACGGGCCGGCACCCCGTGCAGGGATTCAAACACCTCGGACAGCTGAAGGTTTTCGACCAGTACCCGCCAGGCCTGCTGGCGCCAATCGTTGAAATCACCGGCGATGATCAAGGGTGCGGCGGCAGGCACGACGCTTTCGATCCGGTTGCGCAGCACCAGCAGTTGCTTTTTCCGGTCGCGCCCCAGCAGGTTGAGATGCACACAGATGCAATGCAAGGGCTCATTCCAGCTGGGCACCTGGATTTCGGCGTGCAGCAGACCCCGGCTTTCAAAGCGGTTGACCGAGATATCCTGGTTTTCCCAATGCAGGATCGGAAAACGCGAAAGGATCGCGTTGCCGTGGTGCCCCTCTTCATACACTGCATTGCTGCCATAGGCGGAACGATGAGCGAGCGATTCGGCCAGATACTGATGCTGGGGAATCTGCGGCCAGTGAATGAACCGGCGGGCGTGGCCCTCGTGCTCGCCTTGTACCTCCTGCAGGAACAGGATGTCGGCATGCAATTGCTGCAGATGCTGACGCAATTCATGCACGGTGACACGGCGGTTGAATTGCGAAAAGCCCTTGTGGATGTTGTATGTCGTAATTCGCAGCACAGCCATGACGGTCACTCCGTTTGAACGGCCAGACGTAGCGGCAAGGCCAGGATCGCCGCCCGGTTGCTGGCCGAAAACACCTTGTCGGCAGCCTGTTGCCACGGCAGCCAGACCCAGGACAAATGCTCTCCATCGGCCAGTCTGGGAGCCAACGGTGCCGGCAGGCACAGGCTGAACACATGCTCGACGTTGTGGGTCGTACCGGGTGGATAACGGTGCTGCCATTTTGGGTAGATTTCGTAACGGTTCTGCTGCTGCCAGTCGGACAACGTCCAGCGGGCAGCGTCGAAGCCGGTTTCCTCCCCCACCTCGCGGATGGCCGTCTGGCGCAGGGTCTCATCACCTTCCCGACTGCCGGTAACTGACTGCCAGGACCCCGGGAAGTCGGCGCGCTCCAGCAACAATACCTCCAGCGAAGCAGTATGGATGACGATCAACGCCGATACGGGCTGTTTGTAAGGCATGGTATGAACAAGACTCGGCAATTCACCCGGATTGGGCTCACCCGATTATAGCAAGCAGGATTGGCGCATATTGGCGCCCCTGGGCAAGGTATCATTACTTTTTTACCGCAGCAGGACAGGCAGGATAAAAATTGAACGATATCGGGGTATATGGTGAAAGTGCCGGGCAAACCGATGCAGCGACTGAACTGGCCGACGAGCTGGGTTTGCCGCTGGCCGCCGCCGGTACCAGCCGGTACGCACTGGTGGTCACGGCCGGGCGGATCGAGTTGCGCTGTCATGGCAAGTCGGCGCCGGGCCCGGTGTATGCCGACTTTCTGCATGGCCCGGCCGCGTGGCGGCGACAGCACGGGGGCGGCAAGGGGCAACTGCTGGCCAAGGCAACCGGGCTGAAAGGATCGGCCAGCCCGACCGTGATCGACGCCACAGCCGGGCTGGGGCGGGATGGCTTTGTGCTGGCCACCCTGGGCTGTCAGCTAACCCTGCTGGAACGTTCGCCGGTTGCCTTCGCCTTGTTGCGTGACGGCCTTCGGCGGGCCGCCAGCGACGAAGCGGTTGCCCCGATCATCGCCAGGATGACGCTGCTGCACACCGACGCGCAGGATTATCTGGCCCGTCTGCCCGCCAGCCAGCGCCCCGATGTCATCCTGCTCGACCCGATGTTTCCTGATCGCGGCAAGGCCGCACTGGCCAAGAAGGAAATGCAGGCATTCCAGTCCGTAGTAGGCGACGACAACGATGCATCGGCCCTGCTTCAGGCTGCGCTGCAGGCTGCCGGAAAGCGGGTTGCCGTCAAGCGCCCACGACTGGGCGCCCGGCTGGAAGGCCCGCAACCCGCATTGCAACTGATGGGCCAAAGCACCCGGTTTGACGTGTACTTCACCACGCCCCCTTGAACAAAGGGCACGGGCCGCCCAGCAAAGCGCACCGGCTGCGGCTACCATAAAGAAATTTCCCTGACCTTCTGGCCCCTGCCATGTCTAGCCTGCCTTCTTCGATGCGTGCCGTGCATGCCCCCGAGCCTGGGGATGCCGATGCCCTGCAATTCAAGTCGTTGCCGCTGCCCGCCATCGGTAAACGCGATGTACTGATCCGTGTTGCCGCCGCCGGGCTGAACCGGCTGGACATTTTCCAGCGCGAAGGCCGCTACCCCCCGCCCAAAGGGGCGACCGACATTCTGGGGCTGGAAGTCGCCGGCGAAGTCGTGGCCTGCGGTGACCAGGTAGATCGCTGGCGGCCGGGCGACCGGGTATGCGCCCTGCTGCCCGGTGGCGGCTACGCCGAATTTGCCAAAGCCCCGGCCGATCTTTGCCTGCCGGTGCCAGAGGGGCTGTCGATGGCCGAAGCGGCGGCCCTGCCCGAAGCGACGTTTACCGTCTGGCACAATGTATTCCAGCGCACGGCCCTGCGCCCCGGAGAAACCCTGCTGGTCCAGGGCGGAGCCAGTGGCATCGGCACCACGGCAATCCAGATAGCCAAGTCACGTGGCAATCCAGTATTCGTCACGGCAGGGTCTGACGACAAATGCCGCGCCTGCCTGACGCTGGGCGCCGATCTGGCAATCAATTACCGCACCGAGGATTTTGTCGACCGCATTCAGGCAGCCACAGCAGGCAAAGGGGTCGATGTCATTCTGGACATGGTCGGAGGCCCTTATCTGCTGCGCGAGCTGAAGGCGCTGGCCGACGATGGGCGAATCTGCGTCATTGCCTTTCTCGGCGGCGCCAAAGCCGAAATCAATCTCTCCGACATGCTGCGCCGGCGCCTGAGCCTGACCGCCTCGACCCTGCGTTCACGGGACATCGCCTTCAAGGTTGCGCTGGCGCAGGAAGTCGAAACCCAGGTCTGGCCCGCCATCAGCGCCGGACGGATTCGCCCGGTCATCCATCGCCGGTTTACGCTGGACGAGGTCGTAGCTGCCCACCGCGAACTGGAGTCCGGCCAGCACATCGGCAAGATCGTGCTGGAGCTGGCCGATGCTTGACGATGGCTGGCGCCAGCCAGTAGAGTAGACGCCGTTGATGGTTCCCCTGTCGGGGATTAAAAGGGAATCCGGTGCCAGGCCTATAGTCTGAACTCCGGAGCTGCCCCCGCAACTGTCATCGGCGAGTGCTTCGCCACCCCGTGCCACTGGATGCGTCCGGGAAGGCGGGTGAAGCACACTGACCCGAGAGCCAGGAGACCTGCCGCAACGTCCTTCCAACCAAACGATGGGGCGGGGTGTCCCTGACGAAAGGCTCGTGTGCGTGGATTCCGTTGGCCTGTTTTCTTCGGCAGCCTTGCTGGTCGTGGCCAGCATGCCCCCTCGCCTGCGCTCTACCTTCGGCGCACCGCCCTGCATGCCGGAGAAACACCATGTCTTCACCCTGTCTAACCCTGAGCGCGGCAAGCGAACCCGCACTGGCAGCACTGCAGGTTATTTGCCGTAACCGCGATATTTGAGCTTCCCTTGGTTTTTCGTCTGCCAAGGGGGCTCTATGCCGTTTCCAGTGGAATTTGACTCAACCGCAAACATGACGGTAGGAGATATAACACGCCTCCCCAGCTGCTGACCTGATATTTCATGAACAACCAGATCGAAACTCTTTTCACCACCGCCCTCGGCTTGCTGCCGCCGTGGCACGTCACCCGGGTTGAGCTCGACACGGGCAAACGGCGCATCGACTTCGAGGTCGAGCACGCTGGTAAGCGCGCGACCTGCCCGGCGTGCGGGGTCGAGCACCAGTTGATCCACGATCGGGCGCCGCGCAGTTGGCGCCATCTGGACTTCTTTCAGTTTGAAGCCTGGTTGCATGCCCAGGTGCCCCGGGTGCAATGCACGGGCAGCGGCAAGACCACGCAGTTGCCGGTGCCGTGGGCACGCGAAGGGAGTGGCTTTACCTTGCTGTTCGAAGCACTGGCCTGGCGATTGAAACAGGCGCTGCGGCTCGTCTATAGCGAAGCGGTGGCAAGCAACAGCGAAGCGATCGCCCAAGGGCGCTGACGAAGTGGATGAGCTGGGCCCGCCGCTCCCGGCTGGAGCCGTTCAAGCGCCTGGCTGCCACATTGAAGGCGCACCTGGGCGGCGTCGTGCGCGGCATATGCTCGATGGGCGTAGTAACGCCTACGTCGAAGCGATGAATGGTCTTCTGCAACAGACGAAAACCGCTGCCCGGGGATTCCGCAACATCGAGAACTTCATCGCCATTGCCTACCTGCGCATGTCCAGGCTGGCCCATCTACCGCAGAACCCGATGGCGCCGGCCATCCCACGCGATTACGGGCGCTACCGTCATGTTTGCGGTTGAGTCAAATTCCACT
>CAZBWH010000006.1:0-59351 GCA_964495595.1 uncultured Burkholderiales bacterium
CTGCAGTGGCATGGCCACGCGCAGGGCGAGATCGCCACTGGCGACGCCAATGCGTTTTTCACCGTAATCGAACGCCAGTACCGCGCCGGCGGCAGGCAAAGCCAGCTCAGGCATGTCCGGCTTCACCGGACAGATTGCCAGGATCGATACCCAGCTGGTGCATCGCCGCATCGTAACGCAACTCGGGCGCCGTATCGAAAATGATCGCCGGATCGGCTTCGACGGTGAGCCAGGCATTCTGGGCAATTTCGCTTTCCAGCTGGCCCGCCTCCCAGCCAGCATAGCCCAGCGTTACCAGGATCCTGTCCGGGCCACGGCCTTCGCCGGCGGCAATCAGGATATCCTTCGATGTCGTCAGGCCAAACGCGTCATTCATCGCTAGGGTGGATTGCCATTCGCCCAGCGGCTGGTGCAGCACAAAGCCCCGGTCGGATTGCACCGGGCCGCCGAAGAATACCGGCTGGCTGGCCATGTCATGGTCATGCAGCTCGACCCCGATCTGTTCGAACAGCCCGCCCAGGGTCAGCTCGATCGGCCGGTTGACCACAATCCCCAGCGCGCCCCGCTCGTTGTGGTCGCAGATATACGTCAGCGATCGGGCGAAGTATGGATCGTCCATACTGGGCATGGCGATCAGGAAATGATTGGTCAGGTTCACGTTTTGCATCGGCTCATTATTGCACAACCCGCCTGTGCTCCCAACGGGCTCAGCCACACAAGGAAGACAAATTGCCCACCTCCTCAACTGCCAAAGCCTACGGGCGCAGCCTGGTCTGGTTTCGCCGCGATTTGCGTGATTTCGACCACGCTGCCTTGTTTCACGCGCTGAAGTACAGTGCTGCGGTGTACTGCGTTTTCGTGTTCGACCGCGACATTCTGGACGAGCTGGCCGATCGTACCGATCGGCGGCTGGCGTTCATTCACGCCAGCGTGGCCGAATTGCAGCAGGCCCTGCAGGCGCACGGCGGCGGGCTGCTGGTGAGGCACGGCAGTGCACGGCAGCTGATTCCGGCGCTGGCTGGCGAACTGGGCGCCGAGGCGGTGTTCTGCAACCACGACTACGAACCCGCCGCCATCGCCCGCGACCAGACCGTTGCCGCCAGACTGGCCGAGCGTGGCATCAGCCTGCTGACCTACAAGGATCAGGTGATATTTGAACAGGACGAAGTGCTGACCCAGGCCGGCAAGCCGTTCTCGGTGTTCACATCCTACAAGCGCGCCTGGCTGGCCAGGCTGACAGCGTTTCACGTGAAACCTTACCCGGTTGCAAGCTATCTTGACCGGCTGGCAGCAGTCGCCGCCCTGCCGCTGCCGACGCTGGCCGAGCTGGGGTTTGCCGGTGCCAGCCTGCCGGCATTGAAGATCCTGCCCGGTATGCAGGGCGGGCGAATCTTGCTGACAGATTTTTGCCAGCGAATCGACCGCTACCATCAGACGCGCGACTTTCCCGCCGTCAAAGGGGTTTCATACCTGTCGGTACACCTGCGCTTTGGCACTGTTTCGATCCGCGAGCTGGCGCGGCTGGCGTGGGAAGGCACGCAGCCGGATGCCGGGCCGGGCCATGCCGCGTGGCTGAACGAGCTGATCTGGCGCGATTTCTACCAGCAAATCCTTTATCACTTTCCGCGCGTGGCCGGGCATGCCTTCAAGCCGGAATACGACGCTCTGGCGTTCGACCCGCAGCCGCAGGTGTTTGCCGCCTGGTGCGAGGGCCGCACCGGCTACCCGATCGTCGATGCCGCCATGCGCCAGTTGAACCAGTCTGGCTACATGCACAACCGGCTGCGGATGATTGCTGCGTCGTTTCTGGTAAAAGACCTGCAGCTCGACTGGCGGCTGGGTGAGCACTATTTCGCCATTCAGCTGCTGGATTTCGATCTGGCAGCCAACAACGGCGGCTGGCAATGGTCGGCCTCGACCGGCTGCGATGCCCAGCCCTACTTCCGCATTTTCAACCCGGTCACCCAGTCGCAGAAGTTTGACCCGGAAGGCCGCTTCATCCGCCGCTACCTGCCAGAGCTGGCCCAGGTACCCGATCGCTACCTGCATGCCCCGTGGCACATGCCGCCGATGCTGCAACGGCAACTGGGCTGCGTGATTGGCGAACATTACCCGGCGCCGCTGGTCGATCATGCCCTGGCGCGCGAGCAGACGCTGCAGCGCTTTCAGCGCGCCAGAGCGGATGCAAAGCCGCTTTGATTTGTGCCAGTCGATGGCCGGCAATTCAACAGACTGCTTTATTTTCCATTCACCCTGCCGGCTGTTGATTGCTCATGAAAGCCCTGATCGTTGAACCCTCGCGTTTCTTTGCCTCGGTGCTCAGCGCCATGCTGCTGCGCCACCAGATCGAGTCCGACATCGTCACCACGGGCGAAGCCGGGCTGAATGCGCTGGGCAGCAACAGCTACGACCTGATGTGCTTTGCCTACGCGCTGGGCGACATGAACGGCAAGGAGTTTTTCCTGCAGGCGAAAGTAAAATCGCTGGCCAATTATTTCCCGTCGTTCATGATCACCTCGGGAGTGGAAAGGCAGGATATCCAGATGGCGCTGTCGCTGGGCGTGACCGACTGTGTGCTGAAAAACGAGCTCGGCCAGCTCGAAACCGCCATTGCCGCCATCGCCAGCCAGGCCGGCAAGACCCTGCATGGCCGGGTACTGCTGGTAGAAGACAGCGACGTGATTGCCGCACACAGCCAATCGATCCTCACCGGGCTGGGTTTGCAGGTCGATCGCTGCAAAGACGCCAACGATGCGCTGAAGCTGCTGCGCCGCCGCCAGTACGATCTGCTGATTACCGATTTCATGCTCGAAGGCGAGCAAACCGGGCTGTGGCTGGTTCGCCGGCTGCGTGAATCGGCGATTGCCAATCAGAACATCCCGGTGCTGGCGATCTCCGGCTTCGAAGAGCCCACCCGCAAGATCGAAATCCTGCGTGCCGGCGCCAATGATTTTGTAGCCAAGCCGGTGCTGGATGAAGAACTGATCCTGCGGGTGTCCAACCTGCTCAATACCCGGATGCTGCTGGCGCGACTGGAAAAGCAATACGAGTACATGCGTGCACTGGCGCTGCACGACCAGCTCACCGGGCTGTACAACCGTCATTACCTCGAACAGCAAATGGCCAATTTCCTGGCCGGTTGCGACCAGAAAAAGCAGGGGGTCGGCCTGATCGCACTCGACATTGATCACTTCAAACACATCAACGACCAGCACGGCCACGCCACTGGCGACCGGGTGCTGGAAGCCATCGCTCAGGTCATCAGCGACAGCGGCCGCAACGGCGCCATTGCTGCCCGGCTTGGTGGCGAAGAATTCATGCTGCTGCAACCGGATATCGACCTGGTGCGCGCTGCGATGCGCGCCGAAGGCATCCGCCACCGGATCGAGTCACCGCGCCCGGCCGACATCCACGTCACCGCCAGCATGGGCGTGGTGGTGCGTCAGCCGGGCGAATCGTTCGAGCACATGCTGCAACGCGCCGACCGGCTGGTGTACGCCTGCAAGGGAAAAGGGCGCAACCAGATCATGGCCGGCTGACCGGCCGCACCTCTACCAGACCCGGATCGTCCACCTGATCGACCAGAATCCGCAGCACCCGCTGCTGCCACAGGGCGGCAAACTGCTGGCGGACGGACGGAGTAGCGGTGTCACCCAGCGCAGCGCCCAGGCAATCGCGCAAGGCGGGGTCGGCGGGCACACGCGACAGGTGCAGGGCGACATCGACGGCGCTGTCGTTGTCCAGACGGATAAAGCGCAGCTCCAGCGGAATGTCAGCACCAAACTGCAGCAAATCGTGGCGGGCGAACCGGCCGGCAATCCCCTTGAATCCCCCCACGCCGGCAGCGCCGGTGAGCAGGCCGACGACAGCTGCCATGACACCGGTGACGCCCTCTTCCTGGCCGGCACGGAACTGCACCGCGATCTGGCCACGCACCGGCGGGTGGTCGGGATACAGCCAGCGCAAGGCACGCACGGTGGCCAGATAGGCGCCGGCGACGGTCGGGCAGGAATGGCCAGCCAGCTTGACGGCATCCAGATAGCTGTAGTCGAGCACGCCACCCTGCGCGGCACCGAGAAACTCGGCCAGCGGGTCGGTGACGGTCAGGCGGGGGGCTGCGGCGAAAAAATCGGGCGACGACATGACGGACTCCTCAGCAAAAGGAAAGAGGGCGTTATCATGCCATGTTCCTGCCTGCCTTTTTCCGGATTGCTCCTGCCCGATGCCCTCTGCCGCCCCCCTGACCCGCCGCCACGAATGGCTGCTGCTGTTGACGCTGACGGTGATGAATTTCACCCACATCATGGATTTCATGGTGATGATGCCGCTGGGGCCGCAGTTGATGCGGTTGTTTCAGGTCAGCCCCAGCCAGTTTGCGTTACTGGTGTCGACCTACACGTTCTCGGCGGCGCTGGCTGGCTTTGTTGGCGCGTTCATCGTTGACCGCTTCGACCGGCGGCAGACCTTGCTGGTGCTGTACGCCGGCTTTGGCCTGTCAACCCTGCTGTGTGCGGCGGCCAACAGCTACGGCAGCCTGTTGCTGGCGCGGGCGGTGGCCGGCAGTTTTGGCGGATTGATGGGCGCGACATTGATGGCGATTGTCGGGGATGTGGTGCCGGCCGAGCGGCGAGGGGCGGCGATGGGCACGGTGATGGCGGCCTTCTCGTTGTCTGCGGTGGCGGGGGTGCCGTGCGGATTGCTGCTGGCCGAACATTTCGGCTGGCAGGGGCCGTTCGTGTTTCTGGCACTGGCTTCGTTGCCGCTGCTGTGGCTGGCGCGGCGGATGGTGCCGCCGCTGCGCGGCCATCTGGTACCGCACCGGCCGCGCAATCCGTGGCAACAGATGCGTTTCATGTACAGCCAGCCGGTGCATCTGCGCGCCTTTGCGATGATGGCGAGCCTGATGTTTGCCGGCTTTTCGGTCATCCCGTTCATCAGCCCTTACATGGTGGCCAATGCCGGGCTGACCGAGGCCGACCTGAAATACATCTATCTTTGCGGCGGGCTGGCAACGCTGTTCAGTGCGCGGCTGATCGGCTGGCTGGCTGACCGGGTCGGCAAGATCCGCATGTTCATCGGCGTGTCGCTGGCCTCGCTGCCGGCCATCCTGCTGCTGACCCACTGGCAGCACGCCCCGCTGGGCGCCACGCTGGCCGTGACGACGCTGTTCATGGTGTTTGTTTCGGGGCGGATGGTGCCGGCAATGGCCATCGTCACCGGTGCGGTGGCGCCACAGCATCGCGGCAGTTTCATGAGTTTCAACAGCGCAACCCAGCAACTGGCTTCCGGTGCAGCGTCGTTCAGCGCAGGCCTGCTGATCCAGCGCGGAGCCCACGGGCAATGGGCCGGCTACGATCTGGTGGGTTACGCGGCGTGTGGTTTCACCCTGTTGTGCATCTGGCTGGCAGCCGGGCTGGCGGCGCCGCGCAGCAGCCCGCACTGATGGCACCGGCCTGCAGACCGCATCCAGATTGCCTTGCAGGCCGGCCTGCAAGGCAATACCAGAGCGGCGTGCAGGCCGATAGACCGCTAGAGATCGGCAAAACCGGTAATTGCCGCCAGCCAGGACTCGAACCCGGTAAAGGCGTGGTCGCCGCCTTCAATCACAGTCTGGCGGGCGCCGGCGAGCTTGGCGATTCCTTGCCGGGCGTCCAGCACTTCGTCGCCGGTCTGGGTCAGCAACCAGTAGCGCTGCGGACGGCTGATGGACGGCACCTCCAGCTCGCGCAATTGCTGCATGTGCTGGGGGCCGAGGGTGAACGTCGTACCGGTGTACGGATTGCGCTGCTCGCCCAAGTATTTTTGCAACAGTTCGTAAGGCCGGATCGCCGGGTTGACCAGCACTGCCCGGCAATCCAGGCGTTCAGCCAGATGCAAGGCGTAATAGCCGCCAAGCGAACTGCCAACCAGACACAGCCGCTGGCCGGCCAGGGGGGCGAGACAGTCGCTCAGCAGCGCGGCCGCATCGGCGGGATAAGGCGGAATCTGCGGGCACAGCCACTCGGCGCCGCGTCCCTGCTGGTTAAGGTAATCGCGCAGCAGCGTCGCCTTGTGCGATTGCGGGCTGCTGATGAAGCCGTGCAGGTAAACGATCATGCCTGCTGCTGCAGCTGGCTGACCGTGGGCTGATACAGGCCGTTGTCCGGGTCCATCTTGCGCCCCAGCCGGGCGACCTTTTCCCACAACAGCAATTCGTTCTGCATCAGCACCGGCTGCAGATCGCGGGCAATGCGCTCGTAAGCCACCTTGTCGTTCTGCTTGCCGTAGATTTTCACCAGCGTCAGCTTGGCGTTGACGTTGGTCGGCTGCTCCAGAATGGCGGCTTCCAGAAGCTCGCGCGCCTTGCCCAGTTGATCGTAAGCCATGAACACTTCGGCCTCGGCCACCGGGTCGATCTGGCGGCTGCGGCTGCGCAGTGCCTGCTTCCTGCGCCGGCGCACCGCCAGCCACCCACCGGCTGACAGGCCGGCCAGAGCGGCCGCTGCCGCCGCGAGATATAAAGGGTCCACCATGATTTGCCGTCCTTCTGTCGAGCGTTGCCGGGGTTCTGCGCTGCCACGTGGCGCGCTGCCTTCATTTAAGCCGACCGGCGCCGGGAATGCCAATCCTGCACGATCAACGCACCATGCTAAAATTGTCAGATTTTTCTGATATTTGCCGCAACGGACCGACAACCATGGCCATCGACCGCACCCAAGAACTGCAAAACCTGCTCCAGCAACGCATCCTGATTCTGGATGGCGGCATGGGCACCATGATCCAGCGCCACAACCTGACCGAGGCCGATTATCGCGGCGAGCGCTTCAAGGATTGGCCGTCCGACCTGAAAGGCAACAACGACCTCTTGGTGCTGACCCGTCCCGATGTAATCGGCGGCATCCACCAGGCGTATCTGGATGCCGGCGCCGACATCATCGAAACCAACAGTTTCAACGCCACCAGCATTGCGATGGCGGATTACGACATGCAGTCGCTGGTGTACGAGCTGAATGTCGCCGCAGCCAGTCTGGTCAAGGATCTGTGTGTTGCGCAAAGTGCAAAAACACCGAATAAGCCGCGTTATTGCGCTGGCGTGCTCGGCCCGACCAACCGCACCTGTTCGATCAGCCCGGATGTGAACGACCCCGGCTACCGCAACGTCAGCTTCGACGAATTGGTGGTAGCGTACACCGAAGCAATCCAGGGTCTGGTTGATGGCGGTGCCGATCTGCTGCTGGTAGAAACCATTTTCGATACACTCAACGCCAAGGCCGCGTTGTTCGCCATCGACCAATTCTTCGACGATCATCAGCTGCGCCTGCCGGTGATGATCTCCGGCACCATCACCGATCAGTCCGGCCGAACCCTCACCGGCCAGACCACCGAGGCGTTCTACAACTCACTGCGCCATGCCCGCCCGCTAACTTTCGGCCTCAACTGCGCACTCGGCCCGGATTTGCTGCGCCCCTATGTGGAAGAAATGGCGCGCGTGTCGGAGACCTTTGTCTCGGTACACGCCAACGCCGGTCTGCCGAACGCGTTCGGCGGCTACGATCTGACCCCGGCCGACATGGCGGTGCAAGTCAAGGAATGGGCCGAGTCCGGCCTGGTCAATATCGTCGGCGGCTGCTGCGGCACCACCCCTGACCACATCGCCGCAATTGCGCAGGCCGTATCGACCGTCGCCCCGCGCCCGCTGCCGCAGATCGAGCCAAAATGCCGCCTGTCGGGACTGGAGCCATTCAACATCGGTGACAGCGATCTGTTCGTCAACGTTGGTGAACGTACCAACGTCACCGGCTCCAAAGCTTTCGCCAAGCTGATTCTCAACGGCGACTACCCGACCGCGCTGGACGTGGCGCGGCAGCAGGTGGAAAACGGCGCGCAGGTGATCGACATCAATATGGACGAAGGCATGCTCGACGCCCACAAGGCGATGACCACCTTCCTCAACCTGATTGCCGCCGAGCCGGATATTTCGCGCGTGCCGATCATGATCGACAGCTCGAAATGGAGCGTGATCGAAGCCGGCCTGAAATGTGTGCAGGGCAAAGGCATCGTCAACTCGATTTCGCTGAAAGAGGGTTACGACGAGTTCGTCAAACACGCCAAGCTGGTGCGCCGCTACGGCGCGGCAGTAATCGTGATGGCCTTCGACGAAACCGGCCAGGCCGATACCTTTGCGCGCAAGACCGACATCTGCAAACGCAGCTACGACATTCTGGTCAACGAAGTCGGCTTCCCGCCGGAAGACATCATCTTCGACCCGAACATTTTTGCTGTGGCCACCGGTATTGAAGAGCACGCCTTGTACGGCGTCGACTTCATCAACGCCACCGGCTGGATCAAGCAGCACCTGCCGCACGCCAAGATTTCCGGCGGTGTGTCCAACGTGTCGTTCTCGTTCCGTGGCAACAACAAGGTGCGCGAAGCGATCCACGCGGTATTCCTGTATCACGCCATCAAGCAGGGCATGACCATGGGTATCGTCAACGCCGGCGCGCTGGAAGTGTACGAAGAAGTACCGGCCGAGCTGCGCGAGCGTATCGAGGATGTGGTGTTGAACCGCGCGCCGAAAGACGGCGGCGATGCGACCGAACACCTGATTGCTCTGGCGGAGAAATTCAAGGGTGACGCCACCCAGACCCAGGCCGAAGACTTGAGCTGGCGCCAGGGTACGCTGCAGGAGCGCATTACCCATGCGTTGGTAAAAGGCATCACCACCTATATCGTCGAAGACACCGAAGAAGCACGCCGGCAGGCCGAGCGCCCGATCCACGTGATCGAAGGCCCGCTGATGAATGGCATGAACCACGTCGGCGACCTGTTCGGCGCCGGCAAGATGTTCCTGCCGCAAGTGGTCAAATCGGCACGCGTGATGAAAGCCGCAGTGGCCTATCTGGAGCCGTTCATCGAGGAAGAAAAAATCCGCCTCGGGCTGCAGGATGCGCCGGCCAAAGGCAAGATCATCATGGCTACGGTGAAGGGTGACGTGCACGATATCGGCAAAAACATCGTCGGCGTGGTGCTGCGTTGTAACAACTACCAGGTGTTCGATCTGGGCGTGATGGTGCCGTGCCAGACCATTCTCGACAAGGCGCGCGAAGTGGGTGCAGACATCATTGGCCTGTCCGGCCTGATCACGCCGTCGCTGGAAGAAATGAGCCACGTTGCCAAGGAAATGCAGCGTCAGGGCTTCGATATCCCGCTGATGATCGGCGGCGCTACCACCTCCAAGGTGCACACTGCAGTCAAAATCGACCCCAATTATGAGGGCCCGGTGGTGTATGTGCCGGATGCGTCGCGCGCGGTAGGTGTCTGCTCCAACCTGTTGTCGGACGATCTCAAGCCGGACTTTGTCGCCAAGGTGGCGGCGGAGTACGACAATATCCGCACCATCCACGCCAGCCGCGAAAAGGCACCGCTGCTGCCGATGCAGCAGGCCCGTGCCAACGGCTACCCGATTGCCACCGACTACCAGCCGCCGGCCCCGAAGCAGCTGGGCGTCATCAAGTTTGAAAACTACGATCTGGCCGAAATCGCCCGCTACATCGACTGGAGCCCGTTCTTCAACGCCTGGGAAATGTTCGGCAAATACCCGCGCATCTTCGACGACGAACGCACCGGCCCTGAAGCGCGCAAGCTGTTTGACGATGCGCAAGCGATGTTGAAACAGATCATCGACGAAAAATGGCTGACCGCCAGTGGCGTAATCGGCCTGTTCCCGGCCAACCGGATCAACGATGAAGACATCGAAATCCGCGATCCGGCCAGCGGCGCCGTATTGATGACCTGGCGCGGCCTGCGCCAGCAAAACCAGAAAGCAGCCGGCAAGCCGAACTATTGTCTGGCCGACTTCATCGTCGCCGCGGAAACCGGCAGGCAGGATTACATCGGCGCCTTTGCCGTCACGGGCGGGCTGGGCATCGAACCGCACGTCAAACGTTTTGAAGCCGCCCACGACGACTACAGCGCAATCATGCTCAAAGCGCTGGCCGACCGGTTTGCCGAAGCGTTTGCCGAGCTGATGCACGCCAGGATTCGCACCGAATTCTGGGGCTACGTCAGCAACGAAAGCCTCAGCAACGACGAGCTGATCGACGAGCAGTACACTGGCATCCGCCCCGCCCCCGGCTACCCGGCCTGCCCCGATCACACGGTCAAAGCCGACCTGTTCCGCATTCTCGATGTCGGGTCGATCGGCATGACCCTGACCGAAGGCTACGCCATGCTGCCCACGGCCGCGGTGAGCGGTTTTTATTTCTCCCACCCCGACAGCCGCTATTTTGCCGTTGGCAAAATCGACAAGGATCAAGTCGAGGATTATGCCAAGCGTCGCGGCGTCAGCATTGCACAAGCCGAGCGCGATCTGGCACCGAACCTGGGCTACAACCCCTGATCCAGCGCCGCCCGTAGCCCCCCCAAAAAAAGCCGGTGAGGTGGATCACCGGCTTTTTCATCGGCGCAAAACGGTTACTGCTGCTTGCCCACCGTCATCTGCCGCACATTGCCGTTGGCCGGCGCCGCATTCGCCAGCACCAGCTGGCCATCCTGAACCGGGATCCGGTTCACCGGAATGTAATCGGTACGCACCACCGACTCGCGGCCGTCCAGGCGGTAATGCACGTCGTAGCCGACCAGCTTTTCCCCGGTGCGGGTTACCGTGTTGCAGCGCTGGCGGGTAGTAATGTAAGTGTCGTTGTGCTGCAGATTCTTCTGTACCTGGTTGCCGGCGTAGCCCCCGGCAATCGCCCCGGCAGCGGTGGCCAGATCGTTGCCGCGCCCGCTGCCGACCTGATGCCCGATCACCCCGCCCAGCACCCCGCCAATCACGCTCCCGGCCACCCGATGCTCGTCCTGCACTGGCCGGCGATGGGTAACTTTTACCTCGTGACACGTCTTCACCGGCGTTGCGGTTTTCTCGTTTACCGGCACGACCGCCAGCACCTCGGCGAACTGCGGCTCAGGCGGCGCCAAGTACCGATACCCGGCCACCGCTCCCCCTCCCACGACAGCCACCGCACCCAGCAGCGCTCCCGCCATCATTGATTTGGTCATGCTTCATTCACCCTGCAGAAATCTGAACCGGGCCGCAGTGTAAAAGCCACAGGCTTAACCGGGGATGAATCGCCACCGACGCGCCCCCTCTCCCGACCCACCCGCCAAACGTCGAGCCTGAGCCACTTGAAATTCGCTGATCTTACGCACACGTGCAGCCATGAAATTCCTCCTGGTATCGAACCATCTCGCGCCAGGGGACAGGGCGTCACCAAAACTCACTCTCTCAAACGGGATGCTTTGCGCTCACCTATGACACCGACGCCGCCGTTGACCACGCTAACATGCGGGCGAAACTTCGCACCATTGACCTAACGATCTTCCCCAACGCGAGCGTCAAACCTACCACAAGCGCTGGCTATGGCCGCATGTTTCTTCATTACACCCGGTCGCCTCCGGCGCACAACCCCGCTAACATTCAATCATCCTCGATCTAGTCACCATCATGGCCAGACCCTTACGATTCGAATTTGCCGGTGCGATTTATCACGTCACCTCTCGCGGCGACAAGCGCGAGGATATCTATGTGACGGACAAGGATCAGCAGGATTGGCCGGGCGTTCTGCGGCAGACCTGTGAACGCTTCAACTGGGTGGTGCATGCGTGGTGCCAAATGAGCAATCACTACCATTTTCAGGTGGAAACGGTGGATGGCAATCTCAGTCATTAGAACGGTGCCATTGTGACCCTTTGGCCGGAAGCGGCCCCTTTGTTCCAGCCAAACAAAAAGCCGGGCTTGTAACCCGGCTTGGCTTCTGGCGTGGCGAGCCGGTCAGACTTCGCCGCCAAAACGTTCGATCAGGTTCTCGATGTATTTGCGCACCAGACCGTCGAATTCGGATTTGACTACCGGACTGACGACCATTTTCATCAGGCCGGGCAGCGGAATGCCCATTACACCGGACGATTCCAGAATGACATGGGTGGAGTTGCCCTTGTTGGTGATGGTCCATTGGCCGGACACTTCGGCATTGCCTTCACCTTTGACCGGTGTCCAGGAAATCAGGCCCTTTTCCTTGGCGGGCACATATTTCGAGGCGTAAACGGTCTGCAGGTGAAACGATTCGAAGCCGATTTTTTCCATCTCCCAGCGGAAGGTGTTGCCGCCAAGATCGGTCAGTTTGTCGACTTGGGGAAAATGGCTGGCTGATAGCGGCACGTCAGCCAGCAAATCGAATACCTCATCGAATCCGGCCTTGACCTCGAATTCGTACCCTACGTCCACGTTTACCGTAAATGCCATGCTTGTGTCCTCCAGTTTCGATTGCGCCCATCGGCAAAAAAGGCCGGGCAGGCGACATGCCGGCGGAATAATATCAAGTTGTGGCGATTCCGGCATCTGTTGCGCGTGGGCAGTCGGTGGTGCGGGCGCGGGCAAGATTTGGAATAATCCGCCGGCACACGCCGCCAACCGGCTGCGTTCAATCATTGGGGGAGATGAGCATTCAACTGGAACGCATCTTGCAGTCGCAAGGATTTGGCAGCCGCAAGGCCTGCCGGGAGCTGGTTCGGGCCGGCCGGGTCACCATTGCTGGCCGAGTGTGTGACGATCCGGGTGCAGATTGGCCGGTGGACGGGCTGCATTTTTCGGTCGACGACATGGAATGGCCATATCGCTCACAGGTGTATCTGCTGCTGCACAAACCGGCCGGCTACGAATGCTCGCGCAATCCACAACACCACCCGAGTGTGCTCACCCTGCTGCCGCCGCCGCTCATGGCTCGCGGGGTGCAGCCGGTGGGCAGGCTGGATGAGGATACTACCGGTCTGCTGCTGCTGACCGACGACGGCAGCTGGCTGCACCGGCTGACCCACCCCCGGCGCCATGTGCCCAAGCGCTACGCAGCCACGCTGAAACACCCGGTCACGCCGGCGCTGCTGCAGCAACTGGCAGCCGGCGTGCTGCTGCACGGCGAAGACAGCCCGCTGTCGGCCAGCGATCTGGACGGCGCCGGCCCACACACCCTGCTGCTGACCATCGATCAGGGAAAGTATCACCAGGTCAAGCGGATGGTGGCGGCAGCGGGCAACCGGGTGCAGGCATTGCAGCGGCTGCAGTTTGGCTGCCTGGCGCTGGGTGATTTGGCTCCGGGCGAATGGCGCTATCTGACGCCGGCAGAGGCCGCGCTGGCGTCCACCATGCCGCCGGAGCAGTTCAGCGCCGATTCAGGCTGACGGGCGCACACTGACCCTGTCACACCCACTCACGTTTACAGGAGACAGATCATGTGGAAACGGCATTGTTGGCTGGCCGCACTGGCGGCGGTTCTGGGAATGAGCGCGCAGGCAGGCGAGCGTGATCGTGTCGTAGCAGGTGGTGCGGTAGGCGGCGCAGTCGGCGCACTGATCGGCCATCAGGTCGATGGGCGCGACGGGGCGCTGGTTGGTGCGGTGATCGGCAGTGCTACCGGCGTCGCGCTCGCCAGTGAGCACCCACGGCAGTCATCGGCGCCACGGGCGGTCGAACACACTACGCGCAGGACTCCAGAACGCGAATGGCATTATCGGGAACCGGTCCGGGTGATTCATCACGAATGGGTGCCGCACACTGGCTATCGCTCTTGGAATCCCGAGCCACCACGTCACGAATGGCGGCATCGGCACTGGCGCCACGGGCGGGGCTACCCGGCCTACCGGCCGTTCCCGCCGCATCATCATCGCCACCATCATCACGATCACGACTGAAACCGGCCAGCAGAGCTGGGTTACAGAGCTCATGGCAATATTGTTGTCATCCTTTTGAAATCATTGGCTAAACTGGATACTGTGCCGCTGGCGGCCGGCCCCGGATCGGGGCGCGGCAGCGCGGTACGCCGGTCAACCCTGTGTGAGGTATCTTTCCATGAAGCAAATGGCTTTCGATCTGGATTTTGACAAACACTACAACGCCAGCCTGGTACTTGCCTGCGAACACTGCGGCAAGGAAACCAGCAAACACCTGCGCTCGCTGGCGCCAGACACCGTGCTGCGATGTAGTTGCGGCTGTGACATGCAGATCACCTCGCATCAACTCACCGCCGCCAACCAGCGACAACGACAGATCAAGGCGGCCTACCGGATCGCCAGCTGATCGCAGATTAACGGGGCTTTCACAGCCCCGTTTTTCCGTTAGGGAAGCGCTGATTTATTGGCTGCGCCAGCTCCCCAGCCCCGTCACCATCCAGAGCAAGGCCCGCCAACAGGCTGCTAGCGCGCTTCGCGTACATATTCTCCGGTCAGCATTGTCAGATCGGCGCAGCCCAGCTGGGCCAGCGTCAGGTCGATTTCCTGCTTGAATTGCTGCAGTACCCGGCTCACTCCTGCCTGCCCGCCGGCCGCCACGCCGAACAGGGCCGGGCGGCCGATGAACATGAAATCGGCTCCCAGCGCCCAGGCTTTCAGGATGTCGCTGCCACGGCGGATGCCGCCATCCAGCATCAACACCATGCCCTGCCCCAGCGCGGCGCGAATCGGCGGCAGCATCTCCAGCGCTGAGGGTGCGGCATCGAGCTGGCGGCCGCCATGATTGGACAGGATCAATCCGTCAGCCCCCAGCCGCTGTGCATGAATGGCATCACGCGGCGCAAGAATGCCTTTCAGCACCAGCTTGCCCTGCCAGCGGTGACGGATATGCTCCAGGTCATGCCAGGTCTGGGTAAACGGAATCTGCGAGGCAAAAAATGCGGCTAGCTCCCTGGCGCCGGCGTGTGGTTCGAGATAGGGTGCCCAGTTTTCAAAGCGCGGCAGGCCGTGCCGGAGCAGATCAAGCAGCCAGCCGGGGTGCCACAGCATGTCGAGCAGGCAGGCGGTCGATGGCTTGACCGGCGGGACAAAGCCATTGCGCCAGTCGCGCTCGCGCTTCGCGTGCACCGGTACGTCCACGGTCACCACCAGGGTTTCCACCCCGGCATCGGCAGCGCGACGGATCAGGTCATCGGTCATCCGGGTTTCACGTGAAACGTACAACTGGAACCAGGTATGCTGCGGGGCGACGGCGGCCACCTGCTCGATCGAGGCCGTTGCTGCGCCGGACATGATGAACGGCAGATCGGCATGGGCCGCTGCGGCAGCCAGCAACAGATCGGCCTGCGGGCGGGCAAAAGCCGCCAGCCCGGTGGGCGCAATGCCGAACAGGCTGGCGTAATCCCGGCCAAACACCCCGGCACGCTGGCTGCGCTGGCTGACGTCGGTCAGATAATGCGGCAGCAGATGCCAGTGCTCGAAGGCCTGCCGGTTGCGCTGCAGGCCGGCTTCGTCCTCCACGCCACCGTCGATATAGTCGAACACGATCCGTGGCAGGCGGCGCTGCGCCAGCCGGCGCCAATCATCGCTATTGATCGCGTCTGTCTTGCCTCGCATCCCGTTTCCTCCCATGCTTGTCATGCCATGACTATAACCCACCCGCGAATCTGACCCTATGACCGCAGCACCCCAGCCTATTGACCCGATCATCCGCGCCTGCCAGCCAGCCGAGCTCGACACGCTCGCCGCGCTGGCACGGCACATCTGGCAACATCACTACCCGGCCATGATCAGTCGGGCCCAGATCGACTACATGCTGGCGCAACGGTATTCCCACCCGGTGTTGCTGGCAGCGCTTGAGGCCCCCCACCACTGGCTGGACGGGCTGTGGCTGAACGGGCAGATGGCCGGCTTTGTGCATTACTGCCTGCAGCCCGATTCTGTCATGAAGCTGGAGAAGCTGTACCTCGACCCACACTGGCATGGCCAAGGGTTGGGCAGCCAGCTGCTGCAGTATGTCGCAGCGCGCAGCCGCCAGCAGGATTGCACCCGGCTCTCGCTCGCCGTCAACAAACAGAATCATCTGGCGCTGCAGGCCTACCGGCGCAATGGTTTTGTGGTCGCCGAGTCGGTTTGCCAGCCGATTGGCGAGGGTTTCGTGATGGATGATTACCTGATGCAGTTGCACCTCTGAACTCACGCCGTTTTCTGCGTTTTTTTGCTCAAGTAATGCCCGCCGCGGCCGATAAATTGCGAACCAGATTACTATTTCCTGATTCGTACTCCGGCCATGATGCAAATCCAGACCAACCTGCCGTCGCTCTACACCCAGCGCAAGCTGAGTGAATCGAGCGCCCAACTCGGGACGCTGATCCAGCGCCTGAGCACTGGCACACGCATCAATTCGGCCAAGGACGACGCTGCCCGGCTGGCGATTACCGAACGCTTCACGTCCCAGGTACGCGGTAACACCCAGACGCTGCGCAACATCAACGATGGGGTTTCGATGCTACAGGTGGCCGAAGGCGCCACCGGCAATGTGATCGACAGCCTGCAGCGGATTCGCGAACTGGCAGTGCAGGCCAATAACGCCTCGTTAAGCGCCAGCGACCGGCAAGCGCTGCAAGCTGAAGCCAACCAGTTGTTGCAAGGCATCGACAAGATCGGCCAGCAGACGGTGTTCAACGACCAGCAGGTGTTTTCACAGAATACGTCCAGCCTGGGGGGCGACGAAAACCAGCGGGCGGTGATCGACGGGCTGAAGCTGGGCTGGTTGCAGGAGGCCGAAGCACGCATCAAGCAGTTTTATGGCATCGAAGGCGATGGCGCGACGCTGACGGTTGATCTGACCTTCACCGACGGTGCCGGCAGCGTCGCGGCGCAAGTGTCCGGCACCGGGGGTGCGGGAGGCAAGGTGTACAACCAGAAGCTGGAAATCGACATGGCCGATTTCACCCCCCCCAACTTGCCCAATGGCGGCAACGCGCCGTTCTACAACGACCGGATCATTGCCCACGAAATGGTTCACGCAGTGATGGGCCGCAGCATCAACATGACGGCGATGCCCACCTGGTTTCTGGAGGGCACCGCCGAATTGATTCACGGCGCAGACGAGCGGCTGGCCGGCGACATCGCTGCCAGCAACACCGCAACCATCGTCAACACGATTGCCGGCGCCTGGGGCAGCACCAGCGCCGACTATTCCTCGGCCTACGCGGCTACCCGCTACCTGCACGACCAGCTGAAAGGCATGGGTGTGGAAGACGGCATCAAAGGATTGATTCAGGAGCTGGCGAGCAGTGGGTCGACGCTGGATGCTGCGCTCAACACGGTCACCAGCGGGGTGTATGCCACCGAAGGCGACTTTGTCACCGACTGGCAGGCCAACGGTGCCGCTTACATCACTGGCACCATGAATCTGACCAATACCGATACCGGCGGCATCGGCGGGCTGGACGCCGACGGCGGCGCCGAGCAAACAGCAGAAAGCGTGTATACCGGACATGGATCGCGTTACGGCGAGCAGGTGCTGGATGGCTTCAAGCTGGCATTTCCCACCTTGGGCGGCGGCACCGATATCCGCTGGATGGATTTGCAGGTGGGTGCCAACGCCCGCGAAACGATCAAGACCGGCTTTGCCGCGATGAACAGCAGCGCGCTGGGCGTCAGCGACGTCGACCTGGACAAGCTGCCGTCATTCGCGCTGGTGCATGTCGACCAGGCACTGGATTTCGTCAACCGCAGCCGGGCCGAGATGGGCGCCACGCTGTCGCGGCTGGAATTCACCGCAGCCAAGCAATCCATCTCTATCGAAAACCTCAGTACCGCCCGCTCAAGGATGCGCGACACCGACTACGCCGAAGAAACCGCCGGCCTTGCGCGCCAGCAAATCCTGCAGCAGTCGGCCTCAGCCATGCTGGCCCAGGCCAATCAGGTGCCGCAACTGGTGCTGAGCCTGCTGCGCTGAGTCTCAGCCGGCTTTTTTCTCCTGCAGTTTTTTTGCGGTTTTTTCCGCGCTGGCCAGCAACGCTGCCTGCAAGGCGCTTTCGTCGATGCGGGTCATCTGATGGATGGTCTGGCGGATTTCGGCCGGGAGGACGAACAAGGCTTCGTCAGCGGTTGCCTGCAGCCGTACATCGAACACCAGCGTGTCGCCGTCGCCCTGCCGCAGCAAACCGGAGCGGCTGAGCGTCTGGATGAAGTTGCGGAAAATCGCCTGATCGAAAAATTCCGGCGCCGAAAATTCGTGCAGCAGCGAAAGCCGCTGGGCAAACAGTGAGCACAGTTCTTCCAGTTGCTGGCGGGTAATCCGCCCGGAGCCCTGCTGGGTCAGCAAGGCAATGGTGATGTAGTAGCGCTCCAGATTCTGCTGCACGGCCTGCGCCAGCACCTCCAGCTTGACGAATTCCGGACTGTTGCGGCGTGGCGCGTACACCAGGTCGACTTCGCGCCGCTCGGTCAGCAGGCCCTGTGCCACGTAAACGTCGATATAACGGCTGATGACCGGCGCCAGCTCGCTCTGCTGCCAGTGCAGGAACAGCTCAGATTGCAGGAACGGGTAGACGTTGCCAATCAGCTCGATCAACTGCTGGCGGGTCAGTTCGGCATTGTGGGTCAGGTAGCAGGCGATCAGTGCCGGGATGGTGTACAGATGCAGGATGTTGTTGCGGAAATAGGTCAGCATCATCGCCTGCTCCGGCTGGGTCACCACCACATTGCCCAGCGGGTGCTTCATCCGCTGCAACACTTTCATCCGCTCGCCGTAATCGAGCACCTGGCGGCCATTCAGCTCGCTCAGGCCGATGCGGTCGGAATACGGCACTTCGGTCATCAACAGCCGGTAGAGATCGAGCTGCTCGACCAGCTTTTCCTCATCCATTGATTGCTTGGGGGTGGACAGCAACACCAGCGACAGCAGCGCAATCGGGTTGGCTACCGCGGCACTGTTGATGCGGGTAACGATCTGGTTGGCCAGCGTGTCGACGGTCTGGGTCAGCCACGGGGTTTTCACCTCCGGGTCGACCGTTTCGTTGCGCCAGCCCTGATGCACCTGATCCAGCAGCCCCTCCAGATAGATCGGCTGGCCGAAATTGACGTGTACCTTGCCAAACACCCGCTCGATGTCACGCAGGGTTTTCAGCAGGCCGAAAACCGATTCTTTCTCTTTCGGCTTGCCTGACAACTCGGCGACGTAGGTCTTGCCTTCCATCACCCGCTCGTAACCGAAGTAGATCGGCACGAACACGATCGGCCGCGAGTGGTCGCGCAGGTAGCTCTGCAGCGTCATTGCCAGCATGCCGCCCTTGGGCTGCAATAGCCGGCCGGTGCGGCTGCGGCCGCCCTCGATGAAGTATTCCATCGGGAAGCCGCCGGAGATCATCATGTGCATGTATTCGTTGAATACGGCGGCGTACAGGTTGTTGCCCTTGAACGAGCGGCGCAGGAAAAACGCCCCGCCGCGACGCAGGATGCCGCCGACCACCGGCAGGTTCAGGTTTGCCCCGGCGGCAATGTGCGGCACCATCATGCCGTGGGTGAAAATCACGTAAGACAGCAGCAGGTAGTCGATGTGGCTGCGGTGGCAGGGTACGTAAATGATTTCGTGGCCGGGGGCGATGTTGGCCACTTCATCCAGCCGGCGCACATCAACGCCATCGTACAGCCGGGTCCACAGCCAGGTGAGAAACACCTCGTAGGCACGGATGGTGGGGTAGGAATAATCGGCAGCGATCTCCAGCGCATAGCGACGGGCATCGGTGCGCACCTTGTCGACCGGCAGCGCCTTGGCCTGCGCCTCGGCTGCAATCGCCTGTTCGACATTGGTCGAGCTCAGGAGCGAGTTGACCTGGGTGCGGCGGTGCGACAAGTCCGGGCCAATGGCCATCTCGCGCTGGCGGCGGAAGTGCACCCGCAGCACCCGCGACAGCTTGCGCAGCGTCCGTTCTTCGCCCAGCTTCTCGTCGACCAGCGCCCGCAGGCTGACCGGATCGTTGAATTTAACGATGGTTTGCCGCCCGTGCAGCATCACGGTAAACCACTGCTTGAGCATCCCTGGCGTGGCCCAGCTGTCGGTGAACAGGATTTTGACCAGCGAGTTTTCCTTGTCCGGCGAACGGCCCCACAGAATCGTCACCGGCACCAGTTGCACGTCCAGGGTCGAATCGGCCTCGACCGCGCTGATCAGCCGCTTCAGGCGGGGCGAGGTTTCAAAGCGGTTGGGCTGCAGCAGCGAAGGCTTGTCGGCCCGGGTGAGAAAGAAAAACGAACGGTCTTCCTTCAGCCAGCCGCTTTTCATCCGGTTCAGCGGTCGGGGCAATTTCAGCGTCTGGGTTTCGTTTTCCAGCACCAGCAGCGACGACAATTGCCGGGTCTGCAGCACATAACACACCGGCTGATCGGGTTTGAGATTGAGCGCCGCCAGATCCTGCGGAAACACCTTGGTGCGCACCCACAGATACAGCACCTTGCGCGATACCAGCGAAGCGAGACGATCCAGACCAAGAATTTTGAGCATGTTTTGACAATGGATGGCGGGCGGGAGCACAGCCCGGAAGCCGGCATTTTACCCCAAGCGGGCGCTGCATCCGTGGTTGGCGCGACATTGGCCGGCGGCAAACAGCGCGGGTGGGCAGCAAAAATCACCCGCTCACGCTACAGTGAAAGCGGCAGGCAGCCCGCTCGCGCCGCCTGCCCAGTCCACCACTCGGAACCGGGAGCCACCATGTTTGAATCCGCCGAACTCGGCCACAGCATTGACAAAGACACCTACCGCCAGCGCGAGCCAGAACTGCGCGAGGCCTTGCTGGATATCCAGTACGAACTGAAAGAATGCGGCAAGTTTCCGGTACTGGTGATCGTCGGCGGGCTGGATGGTGCCGGCCGGGGCGAGACGGTGAATCTGCTCAATGCCTGGATGGATCCGCGGCTGATCAGCACCCATGCGTTTGGCACCAAGTCGGACGAAGAATCGGAGCGCCCGCACATGTGGCGCTTCTGGCGTGCCTTGCCGGCCAAGGGCCGGATCGGCGTCCATTTTGGCTCTTGGTATCTTGACCCGATCCACCTGCGGCTGCAAAAACGCTTTGGCCAGGCTGAACTGGATCAACGGATCGAAGAAATCGTACGGCTGGAGAAAATGCTCAGCAACGAAGGCGTGCTACTACTTAAATTCTGGTTTCACCTGTCGAAAAAGGCACAGAAAGCCCGGCTGCAGGATTTACAGGACAATCCGCTGACCCGCTGGCGAGTGACCGACGAAGACTGGCGGCGGCACGAGCAGTACGACCGCATCCGCAAGGTAGCCGAGCATGTGCTGCGCCAGACCAGCACCGGTGATGCACCGTGGATCGTGGTCGAGGGCAGCGAGGACCGCTACCGCAACCTGACGGTCGGCAGCCTGCTGCTGGATGCAGTCCAACGTCAGCTTGCCCGTGTCAACACCCCGCGCCAACGGGTGGAGGCGCCGCCGATCCTGCCGCCGATCGACAATGTACGCCTGCTCGACCGGCTCGACCTGTCGCTCACGCTGGACAAGAAAACCTACGCCCGGGAGCTGGAAAGCCTGCAGGGCCAGTTCAACAAACTGACCCGCGACGACCGCTTCCGCAACCGCTCGCTGATCGTGGTGTTCGAAGGCAACGACGCTGCCGGCAAGGGCGGCAGCATCCGCCGCATCAGCGCCGCCCTGGACGCCCGCCAATACCAGATCGTGCCGATTGCCGCGCCCACCGAAGAAGAGCGTGCCCAGCCCTACCTGTGGCGCTTCTGGCGCCATTTGCCGCGCCACGGACGGGTGACCATCTTTGATCGCTCGTGGTACGGCCGGGTGCTGGTCGAACGGGTGGAAGGCTTTTGCAGCCACGCCGAGTGGATGCGCGGCTACGGCGAAATCAACGATTTCGAACGCCAAATGGCGGCACACGGCGCAATCATCGTTAAATTCTGGCTGGCAATCTCGCAGGAAGAGCAGCTCAAGCGCTTCAAGGAGCGGGAAGCGATTGGCTTCAAGCGCTTCAAGATCACCGAAGAAGACTGGCGCAACCGTGACAAATGGGACGATTACGTGCTGGCCGTAGGCGACATGGTCGACCGCACCAGCACCAGCATTGCGCCGTGGACACTGGTCGAGGCCAACGACAAGAACTTCGCCCGGGTCAAAGTGTTACAGACACTGTGCGAACGGCTGAAAGACGCCCTGCAAAATTAAGCGTCAATAACGACCGGCCTGCGCGCCGCTCTGGTATTGGTCTGCAGGCCAAGCTGCAAGCCAATACCAGAGCGGCGCGCAGGCCGATGGCAGGGTGAGCTGCGGAGAACGCCGCTGGCTTATTCGCCGGCCAGCTTGCGCAGAACCCAGCCGGCCGCCATCAAGCCAAAACCGGCCGTCACGCACACCGACGAACCGAATCCGGCGCAGTTCAGCCCGGTCACGCCAGGCGCATCAGCGCCCTCCTCCACCTCACACGCGGCGCCGTCGGTGGCCGGATACCGCAGCGGCTCGGTGGAATACACCGCAGCCACGTCAAAACGCTTTTTCGGATCCCGCGGATAGCCGTAGTCGCGGCGCAGATTCTGCCGAACCTTGGCCAGCAACGGGTCTTGCGTGGTTCTGGCCAGATCACCGATCTCGATCCGGGTCGGGTCGAGCTGGCCCCCGGCACCGCCGCAGGTAATCAACCGCACCTTGTGGCGCCGGCACCAGGCAATCAACGCAGTTTTGGTCCTGACGCTGTCGATGGCATCGATCACCGCGCTGTAGCCGCGCCCCAGATAATCGGCCAGATTGTCGTCTGCCAGAAAATCGTCGATCAGCTCGACCTGGCAACGCGGGTTGATGTCGGCAATCCGTGCGGCCATTGCCTCGATCTTGGCCTGGCCCAGCGTACTGTCGAGCGCGTGAATCTGCCGGTTGAGGTTGGATTCGGCCACGTGATCCAGATCGATCAGCGTGATGCGCCCCACAGCGCTGCGCGCCAGCGCCTCGGCCGCCCACGAGCCGACGCCACCAATACCGATCACACACACATGTGCCTGCTGCAACGCCGCGAACCCGGCCGCGCCGTACAGTTTGCGCACCCCGCCAAAACGGCGGTCAAAATCGAAATCGGTCATGCGGCCTGCTGCGCCCGCAAGAGGGCCAGGTCTGTCTGCCCGGGTCTGTCTTGAAATGGATTCACGTCGTTCAACCGCTGAAAAGGCCCTGTTGGCCCGGATTTTAGGTCGTTTCCGGCCAAAAAAGCAGCCCCCTTACGCCCGGGCAGTGAAACAATAGGCGTTCCCCGAACTGCCCGTCGAGTGTTGTCATGATTGCCTTGCCTGACCTGCTGATGTTTGTCGCCGCCCTGGTCGCCGTATACCTGCTGCCGGGCCCGGACATGGCGCTGATGATTTCCAGCTCGGCGTTCAACGGCGCCAGAAGCGGCTTGCTGACCGCCGTCGGCCTGGCCATTGCCCGAACAGTGCATGTCATACTTTCTGCCGTCGGCCTGGCGGCATTGCTGCATGCGCATCCGGCCTTGTTCGACGGCGTGCGCTGGCTGGGTGCGGCCTACCTGCTGTTGCTGGCCTGGAAACTGCTGCGCACCAGTGCAAGCAGCGACGCCGCGCAAGGCCATCAGGCCGGCCGGGGCTGGGCGGCGATCCGCAGCGGCATCATGACCAATCTGCTCAACCCCAAAGCACTGATGTTTTGCGCGTTCCTGCTGCCACAGTTCATTACTGCGCAGCACAATCTCACCACCCAGTATCTGACCCTGGGCGCCATTCTGGTCGGGCTTGGCTTCGCCTTCGACCTCGTCTACGCCCTTGCCGCCGCCCGCCTGGCCCAACGTCTTGCCGGCTCCGGCACCATCCAGACAGCCTGCCGGCTGCTGCTGGCGGGCATTTTCGGCGCCGCGGCCATTCGCCTGGGCTTGCAGTGATGCATGGCCGGCGCGGTGAACCGTTACGCCACGACACGCATCAACAGCGCCCTTGCGGGATGATATCGGTTTACAATCCAGGGCATGGAACCAATCCGCTTATCCAAACGCATGGCCGAACTCGGTCTGTGCTCGCGGCGCGAAGCCGACGAATATATTGCCCGGGGCTGGGTCAAGGTTGACGGCGTGGTCGTCGACCAGTTGGGCAGCAAAGTCACCCCACAGCAGAAAATCACCCTCGACGCGCAGGCCAGCGCCACCCAGGCCAACCGCGTCACCATCCTGCTGAACAAGCCGATCGGCTACGTGTCCGGCCAGGCCGAAAACGGCTACCAGCCAGCATACGTGCTGGTCACCGCCGACAACCAGTGGCCGGACGACCCGAGCCCGATCGAGTTTCATCCGCTGCACTGCAAGCATCTGGCACCGGCCGGCCGGCTGGACATCGACTCGGTCGGACTGCTGGTACTGACTCAGGATGGCCGCATTGCCAAACAACTGATCGGCGAAGATTCCGACGTCGAAAAAGAATACCTGGTGCGCGTTTCCGGCCGCCTGTCGCAAGAGGGGCTGAAACTGCTCAATTTCGGCCTCAGCCTGGATGGCCAGCCACTCAAGCGTGCCAAGGTCAACTGGCAAAATCAGGATCAGTTGCGCTTTATCCTCAGGGAAGGCAAAAAGCGCCAGATTCGCCGCATGTGCGAGCTGGTCGGGCTGCGCGTGGTCGGCCTGAAGCGGATTCGCATCGGCAAGGTGGTGCTGGGCGATCTGCCAACCGGGCAGTGGCGCTATCTGGGCGCAAACGAATCGTTCCGCTGAGCACTGCGAATGTATCAATCTGTAACAGGCGGCGCGCTGTTTACAAATTGATACAAACCGGCGCTTGTGCCACACACTCCCGCTACAAATCCGGCCTACACTGCAGCCATGCATTCAGCACAACAGGAGCAGTGACATGAACCGTTCGATCAAGCACACCCTTCTCGCCAGCGCCCTGCTGGCCACCCTGTCGATGCCGGCCTTGGCTGACCGCCATCACGGCGGCAAACCGATGATGATGGGTCCGTGGGCTGCGCTGCAGCAGGCCAAGCCGCAACTCAATCTCAGCACCGAGCAGTCTGCCCTGTGGAGCGCAGCAGAAGCCGCTTCGAAAACCAGCCGCGAGATGATGCGCTCGGGAATGGACAAATCGCGGGCACTGTTTGACGAACAGAAAAACCAGTCGATCCTCGATCTGCAGAAACTGAACGATGCCTTCGAAACCCATCGCAACGAAACCAAAGCGCTGCATGACAAGGAACGCGAAGCCTGGCTGAAGCTGTACGCCAGCCTGGACAACACGCAAAAGCAGACCGCCAGCGTGTTCATCAAGCAGCACTGGCAGCGGATGGGCAAGCGCATGGAGCGCTTCCAGCGCGGCATGGATCGTCCGTAACCCTTTTTTCCTCCGAGTCTTTCTCCCTGTCGAGAGGCCCTTGGCCGGCGCTCACCCCCTTGCGCCGGCCTTTTTTCGCTCGCATCATATCCGGCCGTTTCACCATCGCGGCCTTCCAACATGCCAGAGCGCGCCGACCTGATCCTGCTGACCCGCGGCCTTGCCGCATCCCGCACCACCGCCCAGCATCTGATCGAAGCCGGCCGGGTTTTCGTGGTCAACGGCAATCAACGCACCGCCGTCACCAAACCGGGCCAGAAGCTGACCAGCCTGGTCGAACTGGAAGTACAGGCCGATCCTGCTGACCGCTTTGTCTCGCGTGGCGGGCTGAAAATGCTCGGCGCCCTGCAACACACCCGCTTAACGGTGACAGGGCATCGTGTGCTGGACATCGGCATTTCGACCGGAGGATTTACCGATTGCCTGCTGCAAGCCGGTGCCGAACACGTCATCGGTGTCGATGTCGGCCACCGTCAGCTCGCAGCCCGGCTGGCCACTGACCCACGGGTCACGCTGCTGGAAGGGGTTAACGCCCGCTATCTGCAGCCGGCTGACCTTGCTCCGTACCTGGCCGGGGCGCTGATCGACCTGATCGTGGTCGACGTTTCATTCATCTCGCTGGCACTGATCCTGCCGATGGCCGCGCCGCTGCTGCGGCCACACGGTACGCTGCTCAGCCTGGTCAAACCGCAGTTTGAAGTGGGCCGCGAGGGGTTGAGCAAGAACGGACTGGTCAAGGATGAGCGGCTGTACCCGCAGGTGGAACGCAAGATTCGCGATCTTTGCCCAGCGCTGGGCCTGACGGTGCATGACTATTTCGACAGCCCGATCAAGGGTGGCGACGGCAACCGCGAATTCTTCGTGCTGGCCTCCCGCACGGCCTAATCCATCGCCAGCCAGGCGGGTATTTGTTTCACGTGAAACCGGCCATTGCGGATGGCCGGCCCAACCAAGGATTTCTGCATGGAAGCCATCCTGCAAGCCATCTCCGTCCAGCCAGATGACCGGAACATCAGCCTGCTGGTGCAACTGGTCGACTGCCTGCGGCCCGCCACGCCTCACGACCACGCCCGCGCCACGGCCAATGTGCAAGCGCTCGCCTTCCTGTTGCATACCCATCCGGATTATCGGCAGGGCTTGCGTCAGTACCTGTTTACCGTGATTTCGCAGCGCAAGGCAGTCCATCTGCTGACCGAGGTCGGCATCCTGCCCAACGCCAGCTTCGGTCAGGAGCTGAAGCGCAAGCTAGGCCACAAGCTGTTACCGCCGGCGCTCAATGACGATTATTTGCGTGATGTATTCGGCCAGGTCTTTCACAAAAAGACAGATCACCTCTGGGTCAGCACGCTGAGCGACACCGCCTGGGATGGCCTGCTGGATGCCCTGAGCATTGACCCGGATCGCGACCAGGCCAACCTGAACCGCATTCGTGCCGAAATACTCGAAGCCGTGCAGGTGCTGTCGTACCGGATCAGTGCCATTGGGCTGGAGCCGGAACTGGTGCGCAATCACCCGGCGATCGAGCAGTTTGAATCGCCGTTCCTGCGCCAGAATGTCGAGGTGCACGAATGGTTGTCCGGGCAGTGGCAGATGATGCATTCCCCGGATTACCCGGCACAGGACTGCCAGCCCGTTCTGGTGCTGCTCGATCAATGCCAGGACATCATCGCCAAGGTGCGCAAGCACGCGCAGCAACACGGCGTCAGCATCAGCCTGACCTACCTACTGCAACGGCTGAAACAGAGCGAGCAAAGGCTGCGCATCCTGCTGGCGCTGCTGGAGCCCGTGGACGCCCAGAGGCAACGACGACAGGCATTGCAACTGTTTTGCGCACTGTTGCACGCTGACAACGTCAAATACGATCTCAAGCAGTTCATTTCCAGCAACGCCGAGTTGCTGGCCAACAAAGTCACCGAACACGCCGGCCGCACGGGCGAACACTACGTGGCACACGATCGAGAGCAGTACCAGCAGATGATGCGGGCGGCAATGGGCGCCGGGCTGATCATCGGGGTCATGGCACTGATCAAGATCGGCATGGCCAAGCTGAAAGCGGCACCGCTGATCGAAGCTTTCCTGTTCAGCATGAATTATTCGCTCGGCTTCATGCTGGTGCATGTGCTGCATTTCACCATCGCCACCAAGCAGCCGGCGATGACCGCCGCCCACATCGCCGAATCCATCCACAAAGGCAACAGCGATGAAGCAACGGTAGACAGCATGGCCGATCTGGCAATCAAGGTGCTACGCACCCAGTTTGTTGCCATCATCGGCAACGTCTGCGTGGTGCTGCCCACCGCCTGGCTGATTGCGCTGGCGGGCGTCTGGATCAATGGCAGCCACTGGATCACGCCGGACAAGGCGCAACAACTTCTGGTGGACATCGACCCGCTGCAAAGCCCAGCCCTGTTTCACGCAGCCATCGCCGGTGTTTGCCTGTTTCTGGCCGGGCTGATTTCCGGCTACCACGACAACACCGCGATCTACAACCAGATACCCGAGCGGATCGCCCAACTGCGCTGGCTGCGCCGGCTGATCGGCGATTACCCGGCCCAGCGGCTGGGGCAATACGTCGGCGACAATCTGGGCGGGCTGGCGGGGAACTTCTACTTCGGCATCATGCTCGGCTCGATCGGCACACTGGGCTTCATTCTCGGCCTGCCGATCGACATCCGCCACATCACCTTTTCGGCTGCCAATTTCAGTTACGCCCTGGTTGCGCTGGACCACCAGATTGATCTGCGCACCGCGCTGATGTCACTGCTGGGCATCGCCGGCATCGGAACGGCCAATCTGCTGGTCAGCTTCGGGCTGGCAATGTATGTGGCACTCAAGGCACGTGGTGCGCGCTTCGGACAGAAAATGGCCCTGCTGCGTGAATTGGGGCGGCGCTTCCTGCGCTCGCCGGGGCAGTTCTTCCTGCCGCCGAAAAACGAAACGGGCAGCGCCTGACGCGCTACCCGTTGCCTCACCTGTCAGCCTGCCGGCAGTCAGCGCTTGCTGTCGTCGATCAGCGAGCGCAGGTGCTGGCGCATCATCTGCTTGATCTGGGTGTAGGTACGGCGATCCTTGGCCGCCAGCTGGCCGGCCAGTGCCAGCGTTTTCGGCAACAGCTCGTCGGCCGGGAATGCCGCGTCGATAATGCCTTTTTTCGCTGCTTCTTCACCGCCCACCGGCCGGCCGGTCAGCGCCATTTCCCACACCAGTTGCGGATTGCGCAACAGGTTGACCGAAGCCAGCATGGCCGGGGTGAACGGCAGCTTGATGTCCACTTCCGGAAAGCAGAAAAAGCCGCGATCGGCACGCATGGTGCGAAAATCGCACGCCGACGACAACAAGGCGCCACCGCCGTAAGCATGGCCGGTGACACACGCCACGGTCGGCAAATTCAGCAGCGCGACCCGCATCAGCAATTGATCCAGCCGGGCGCCGAAGGTATCGAACAGATACTGCATGCCCTTCGACTGAATGTATTCCAGATCAATGCCATTGCTGAAAAACTTGGGATCAGCGCTGGTGATCACCAGCGAGGCATTGCCCTGGCTGGCTTCGACTTCATCCAGCGCGGCGTGATATTCATCCAGCACGGCATCAGTCATGGTGTTGGCGCGAGCGCTGTTGTTCAGCGTCAGCAGGAATACGTTTTCCTGTTTTTCCAGGCGCATGGTGGACATAAACTGGGCTCCTTGACAAAAAGTGTGCCAAATCATGCCCCAGCCGGGCGGGCAACGCAATCCTGAGCGCCCTCAAGGGCTGCTACACTATCGCCCGTCACGGCCCCATCGCAGGCCCGTCACGCCGCGGCCGCCGGCGTCCCCTCATTTACCCAAAGGAGAACCCAGCATGCAACGCTTGCTTGTCACCACACTGATTGCCAGCGCCACGGCACAGGCGCAGCAATTCGCACTCAGCAGTCCCGATCTCAAGATCAACGCCACCATCAAGCAAGAACAGGTATTCAACGGTTTTGGCTGCACCGGGCAGAACATTTCACCTGCCCTGAGCTGGAAAAATGCCCCCAAAGGTACGCGCAGCTTTGCACTGCTGGTGCATGATCCGGATGCCCCGACCGGTGGAGCCGGCTGGTGGCACTGGGTGGTCGCCAACCTGCCGGTAGACGCCAGCCAGCTGGAACGTGGCGCCGGCACCGCAGATGGCAACAAGCTGCCCGCCAGCGCCATCCAGGTCAACACGGATTTCGGTGGCCCGGGCTGGGGCGGCCCCTGCCCGCCAGCAGGCGATAAACCACATCGCTACAACTTTACCCTGCATGCGTTGAAAGTAGACAAGCTCGATATTCCAGCCAACGCGACCGCCTCGCTGGCCGGATTCATGATCCAGTCGCACAGCATCGGCAAAACCACCCTCACCGGCCTGTACAGCCGAAAATAAAAAGGCCTGCAAGCCGCATCCAGAGCGGCGTACAGGCCTGCCAGAAGCCAATGGCGGCGCGGCTTGCAGGCCGATGCCGCCCTTCAGCCGGAGACTACGCTCAGGCCGCGCTCTCCGACTCAACCGGCTTGCTGCTGGCGACCGGCGGCAACAGGCGCGGCACTGCCTGCACCGAATGCTCCAGCTCGTCGAACGCCTGCTCGATGAAGTCGGCCAACCGCTCCAGATTCGGCAATTCGTCGGTTGCCACCAGGCCGAAGGTCAGCTCGTTCACATAACTGAACAACGTAATGTTCAGCAGGTTGCTCGGTGGCAGCGTACTGATCGGATGCAGCTCCTCCAGCTTCGCCCCTTTCAGGTACAGGGGCTTGGTCGGGCCAGGCACGTTGGACACCAGCGTATTGCCCAGCGGGGGCAGTTGATTGCTCAAGTGCAGCATCTCGGTAATCTGGCCGAACAGCCCGGTAATCAGGGTGTAATACTCGATTGCCTCCGGCACCACGCTGTCCATCATGCTGCGCACGTTGCGCAGCGAAAAGCCGATATTGCGCAGCCGGACGTAAGGATCGTCCGTCGGAGCCGACAGCTCGACCTGGATGATGCCGATCTTGTTACCCGAACTTTTTTCGCCCTCGGCCCGCAGATTGACCGGCATCTGGATAGTGATCGGCTGCTTCAGCTCGATCCCCTGCTCTTTCAGATACCGATGCAGCGCACCGTCCAGACAAGTCAGCGCCACATGGTTGAGCGTCGAGCGGGTGATGTTGCGAATGCGGTTGATGCGATCCATCGGCACGGTCACGGTAGCGAACTGGCGGCCCGCGGTCACCTGCCCGGTCAGTGGCGTGTGGCGGCTGGCAACGAACGGCAGTGAAATGGCGTTCTTGGTCAGCTTCACGCTTTCAAGGAACATCATCGTCGCCAGTCGCGCCACACCCACCGCCTGCTTGCGCACACTGCCGACATTGCTCCACATCGACGACAACAACTTCAGGCTGAGCATGCTGGCGTCACTGCGCCGTTTGCTGCCATGCGCCACCGTCCAGATCGGGTGCAACTCGTCTTCGTCCGGCGTGTCATGCATGTTCTCGGCCGTCCAGCGCATCATGGTGATGCCATCGGCGCAGGCATGATGCATTTTCTGATACAAACCGAAGCGGCCATTTTCCAGCCCGTCGATCACATGCACCTCCCACAGCGGCCGGCTGCGATCCAGCCGTGGCTCGTGCAACTGCGACACCAGCTGGTAGAGATCCTTGCGACTGTTCTGACCCTTCTCCAGCTTGTGATAGAAAATGTGCTGCGACATATCAATCGACTTGCAGTCTTTCCAGTAGGGCATCCCGGTCAGCGTGAACTTGATCACCTTGTTGAACGGTGCCTTGATCTGATTCTTGGTCAGATACTCTTCATACAGATCGTGGGCGAAGTTGACGCTCGACCGGGCCGGCCGTTTCAAGATCAACAGCCCGGCCACATGTTTCGGGCTGGCTTCCGATTCGGCCACGAAAAAGGCCAGATCAAGTAATGACAGTTTGCTCATCTGTTCGCTGGCTTCACCACCGTGAAGCGCTCCTTTGCATTGCAGGTTGGATTAAAAACACATTCGATCAAACGAATATGCCCTATAATTTCAAGCATTGAAGGTTAGTGCGATCCGGGCAAAATGTCCATGCCATTGTCGTATCTTTTCCACCCTCTGCCGACCAGCGCCTGACTTGCTACGAGGTTGCACCATGAAAAACCCCTGGGCCAGCTCGACCGCTGCCGCCACACCGCAACAGCAGAACATCCGCCGGCTGGCGCAATGGCATCTGCAGCAAGCCAGCGAGCATCAGCAAGCCGCTGCACACAGCCGCGATCGCAGCGAACAGCAACAACACCTGCAACAGGCGGACTGGCATCAAGACACTGCCAGCGCCTGGCAAGCCCTGCTCCCGGCTGTAAACCCTGCCCAACGGTTCTCCGCCCGCGGCTGAGTCCGCGCCGGGCGCACCACGGCAGGGCACAAGTGACTGTGATTCGCCCGCCTTCGTTGTTACAATCCAAACCAGTGTTTAATCAATTGTTAATGCATCGGGGAGCCATTTGCCCGCCTCACGCCTGATCCTGAGCTGTCTGACCTGTTGCCTGACCCTGGCAACCGGCACGGCTCACGCCGACGACGCTGCACTGGCCGGCTGGCGGGTTATCCCGGCACTGCTGCAACCCGGCGAGCCCGGCCTGTCGCAGCAGCCCCCGGTCAGACTGCTGGTCGATACCGAAGGTGGCAACAGTATTGCGGTGATCCAGATCGGTTACGCTGGCCCCGCCGGCAACTACGTTATGGCACCCCTCGGGCCAAATGGCTACGTTGCGCTGAGCGTCGGCAATATCGGAGGCGGCAAAGTCGCGGTTCTGTACCCGGAAAGTAACGACGCCTTCCGGGCCGTATTCCAGAAAATCATCCAGGGAATCGAAGAACGCACCGGCAACAAGGTACTCAGCTATCAGGTCGGCAACACCATCAACCAGCCGGCCCTGCTGGCTGAGCTGCGCCAGCAGGGCGTACGGGTGGTCGTAGGGCTCGGCCGACAGGGCCACAAGGCTGCGACCAGCATGGACGGCAGCATGGAGGTCGTGGTGGGCAGCGTACTCGCTGTTCCCGAAAGCGAGGCGCAATCGATGGCCGTACACACCCTCGCGCCTGACCCGGCCCTGCTGTTCAAACGGCTGAAGCAATTCCAGCCCAACACCCGCAGGATCCACGTTGTCTACGACCCGCGCCAGAACGGCTGGCTGATCCGGCTGGCACGCCAGGCGGCACGCAACCTGGGAATCGAACTGAATGCCGTGGAAGCCGGCAGCGTCGCCCAGGCCCTGCGCGCCTACCAGAGCCTGATCGCCAATGCCGACAAACGGCTAGATGCGCTGTGGCTGCCACAGGACTCCACCACCGTCGACGACTCCACCCTGCTCCCACTATTGCTCGAAGACATCTGGACCAAAAACCTGCTGATGTTTTCCAGCAACTTTGCCCACGTCAAACGTGGCGCCCTGTTTTCGCTCTACCCCAGCAGCCTGGAAATGGGCCGGACGCTGGGCGATTCCGTGGCCAGCGCACTGGGAGGCCGTGGCAGCAGCCACGGCGTGCAGCCGCTCACCGACGTAATGATTGCCGTCAACATGCGCACAGCCACCCATCTGGGCATTGACCTGACCCAGCAGCGCAGCAGTTTCCACACCGTATTGCCGGTGGAAGAATGACCTCTCTTTCGCCACTGACACGATTTCGCCAGGCAGCACTGCGCCAGCAGCTCAGCCTGACCATGATGCTGGCCGTGTTGAGCGTCGCCTTGCTCTCTTCGCTGGCCAGCAGTTGGCAAGCCAGCCGGCAGATCCGCCAGTCGATGCTGCTGCAGGGCGAACGGGTAGCAGCCACCTTTGCCCGCCAGGGTACCCTGGCGCTGCTGTCAAGCTCACCGGAAAATGCCGGCGAACCTGCACACGCCGCCTTGTCATTTCCCGACATCGTCAGAGTGGAAATTCACCAGGCCAACGGCAAGTCCCTGTTGGCCAAGGGCGCCCCCGACCACCATCCGCTCCCCCCTCTCAGCCTGCCTTTGTCATTGCGCAGCGCACAACTGGAGGCCGAGACCGATGAATCCTGGCGCTTTATCGCGCCGGTGATTCGCAAGGTTGAAACCTCGCCATTCGAGCTGGAACCAGCCCACGACGAAACCCTCGGCTACGTGCGGATCGTCAAGAGCAAAGCCAGCCTGCACCGCACACTGACCCAGGTGCTGCTGATCAATCTTGGGGTATCCCTTGCCGGTGCCATGTTGCTGCTGCAACTGGTACGACTGATGGCCGGCCGGCTTACCAAGCCGCTGACCGAGCTGTCATCGGCCATGGCGCGCGCCGAAAGGGGGGAAGCCAACGCCCAGGTCAGCATCAGCGGCCCGCGTGACATCGTCGAGATGGCCAAGGCATACAACCGGATGATCTCGGTGCTGCAAGAGCGTGAAATCGCCCTGCGTGACAGCCAGACCCGTTACCGGGAAGTCATCGAGTCGGTACGCGAGGTCATTTTCCAGCTTGACGAAGAAGCCCGCTGGCAACTGCTCAACCCGGCCTGGCAGGAAATCACCGGGCGAACGATTGACGATGCACTGGGGCAGCCAATGCTCGACTGCATCGCCACCGAGGACAAGCCTCAGGTCAACGACTACCTGCGCCAACTGCGCAACGGCCAGATTCAGCGCGCCACTTTCGAAACCCGTTTTTTGCGTACCGATGGCCGGCTGGCCTGGGCCGAAGTGAAACTGCATGGCCGGATCGACCCCAGCGGCCGCTTTACCGGCAGTTCCGGCACCTTTGACGACATCACCGAACGTAAGGAAAACGAGCAGGCGCTGGCGGCCTATCAGAGCGAACTGGAGGACAAGGTTGAAGCCCGCACCGCCGAGTTGCAAGCCGTCAACAAGGAACTGGAGGCGTTCAGCTATTCGATCTCGCACGATCTGCGGGCACCGTTGCGCGCCATTGACGGCTTCTCGCGGCTACTGCAGGAAGACTATTGCACCGGACTACCCGAAGAAGCGCAGGATTATCTGAGCCGGATCGTCGCCGCCGCCGATCGCATGTCACAGCTGACCGATGGCTTGTTAACCCTGGCACGGGTCACCCGGAACGATTTGAACTGCAGGGAAGTCGATCTGGGCAAACTGGCTCAAGGACTGCTCGGCGAACTGCAGGCATCGTTTCCGGAGCGTAACGTGGACATCCGGATCGAACCGGATCTGCTGGCTCAGGCCGATCCGGCCATGATGCAGGCGGTCATGCAGAATCTGATCAGCAACGCCTGGAAATTCACCGCGCTCTGCCCGATCGCCTGCATTGAAGTGGGCCGCAGCCAGACGCCCCGTGGTGAAGCATTTTTCGTTCGCGACAATGGCGCAGGCTTCGACATGGCCTACGCCAGCAAGCTGTTCGGCACCTTCCAGCGCCTGCACGGCAAGAACGAATACGAAGGCACCGGCGTAGGTCTCGCCACGGTGCAACGGATCATTCACCGCCACGGGGGCGAAATCTGGGCGCAGGCGGTTCCCGACCACGGCGCGACGTTCTTCTTCACCCTGCCACGTTCCGCCGCATAATAAAAAACCGGACTCCGTCTCCGGAGTCCGGTTTGCATCAAACCGCGCCGCGCCTAATCAGCCGCAGCTGCCACAACACGGGCTGGAAGCCCCTTTCAGCATCGCATACAGCTGATCCTTCAACTGCAGTCGCTGTTTTTTCAACGATTCGAACGCCTCGTCAGTTACCGGCACACCTTCGCCTTCCAGACGGCACACCTCCTTGTCCAGATTCTGGTACTCGGTAAACAACCGCACGAAATGTGCATCTTCCATTTTCAACTGGCGAATCTCTTCTTTGAATTCAGGGAATTCCTTGGCCAAGTCGTGATGTTCTACGTACATGCATTCATCCTTTCTGTTTGGTAGCTCCGTACCTTCATATTACGCCGCACAAAATAAATCGGATTGATCCATATCAACTCTGCCGCATGCTGTTCCGCCGTTATATCATGCTGTTTTTACAGCAACAAACCCGGATGAGAACCAGCCTGATCCTGCCGGTGCTGCTGGCCGCCAGCACCCACGCCAGTGTTTACAAATGCCAGCAAGGCTCGCAAACCGTCTATCAACAGACCCGCTGCGAGGCCGGCAGCGCCGGCGTTGCCAGTCAGCTCGAGCTGGCCAACAGCCTGGCCGGCTGCTACCCCTCCACTCAGGCCAACGCGCCTTCCGGGTACTACGAAATCCTGCGCGAGCGGATTCCCCGGCCACGCTACCGCTACCCTTCCCGTGATTGGTATCGCTATCGCCACGACGAATACCGGGCGCCCGAGCTGTCAGATGACGACGAAGCCGATCTGCAGCAACCAGAACACGACATCCGGCTCTGGCTATTGCGCAGTGCCCGGCCGGGAAACATCCGCTGGCTGCTGCGGGCAGCCAGCCGCGACGAAGTGACCCAAGCATCCCGGCTGTCAGGCTACGATCTGCGGCAAGGCGTGACATTTGCCGAACAACCACGACACCATCACAGCTATATGGCGCCAGGCATCTACCGTGGCCAGCATGCCGACGGTGGCGCGCTGTACTACCTGCATTTTGCAGACGACAAGGGGCTCACCCGCAAAATCGTCTGCCGTTAACACCCCGCCGGCGGCCTGGCTAATCGTGAATCCCCGCCCCGCGCGCCTGCTGGTCAGCGTGGTACGAGCTGCGCACCATCGCGCCGACGGCGGCATGTTTGAACCCCATCTCCCGCGCCTGCTGCTCGAACATGCGGAAAGTGTCCGGGTGCACGTAGCGGCTCACCGGCAGGTGGCCGGTAGAGGGCTGCAGGTACTGGCCGATGGTCAGCATGTCGATGTCGTGGGCGCGCATGTCGCGCATGGTTTGCAGGATTTCGTCGTCGGTTTCACCCAGCCCGACCATCAGTCCGGATTTGGTCGGTACCCACGGAAACAGCCGCTTGAACTCGCGCAACAGGTTCAGGGAATGGGCGAAATCAGCCCCCGGCCGGGCGGCCTTGTACAGGCGCGGCACGGTTTCCAGATTGTGGTTCATCACATCGGGCAACCCCAGGCGGAAGGTTTCCAGCGCGACCTCCAGCCGGCCGCGAAAATCCGGTACCAGCATTTCGATCTGGGTCGCCGGCGACAACTCGCGGCTGGCCTGGATGCAGTCGACAAAATGCTGCGCGCCGCCATCGCGCAAGTCATCGCGATCCACCGAAGTGATCACGACGTACTTGAGCTTGAGCGCGGCGATGGTTTCGCCCAGATGGCGCGGTTCGTCCGGATCGAGCGGGTTCGGCCGGCCGTGGCCGACGTCGCAGAACGGGCAACGGCGGGTGCAGATATCGCCCATGATCATGAACGTGGCGGTACCTTTGCCGAAACACTCTCCAATGTTCGGGCAGGATGCTTCTTCGCAGACAGTGTGCAGTTTCTGTTCGCGCAATACCTGCTTGATTTCGTAAAAGCGCGAGCCGGACGGGCTCTTGGCACGAATCCAGTCCGGCTTGGGCAGACGCTCGGTAGCCGGCACGATCTTGATCGGAATACGCGCGGTCTTGGCGGCGCCTTTGAGTTTGATGGTTTCGTCGGTCATGATTGAGCCGCAATAAGGTGTTGCAGGTGGGCAAGAAAGCGCTCGCTGATGGTGTCAAAGCCATCGCACACCCCCAGCTCGCGCAATTGGGTCATGCGCTGGTTGGCATAGCCACAGGGATTGATCCAGTTGAATGGGGCCATGTCCATGTCAATGTTGAGGCTGACGCCGTGGTAAGTGCAGCCGTGTTTGACCCGCAAGCCAATCGAGGCGACCTTGGCTTCTTCGACATACACGCCCGGGGCATCGATCTTGCCATAAGCCTGAAGGCCGTAACCGGCCAGCAGGTCGATCACCGCCTGCTCGATGGTGCGCACCAGTTCGCGAATCGACAACGCGTAACGATCCAGGCGCAGCAACAGATATACCACCAGCTGGCCGGGGCCGTGGTACGTGACTTGGCCGCCGCGGTCGGTCTGGATCACCGGGATCGGCGTCGGCAGCAAGATGTGCTCCGGCTTGCCGGCCAGCCCCTGGGTAAACACGGGCGGATGCTGCACGACCCACAATTCATCCGGCGTGTCGGGCTGGCGGGCGGCCGTGAACGCCTGCATGGCGTCGAAAACGGTCTGGTAATCGGCCAGGCCAAGCCGGCGGACCCGTAGCTGGGCAGGAGTGCTGGCGTGCATGCTGGCCGGGTTACAGCACGATCTTGACCAGCGGGTGGCCGGTCAATTCCAGATACAGATTATCAAGCTGTGGCTTGGAGGTGGCGGTAATGGTCACTGTGACCGACAGGTAATTGCCATTCTTGCTCAGCCGCATCTCCAGATCGGTTTCGGACACGTCGGGCGCGTGCTTGGCGACAATATCCAGCACCACCTGACCAAAGCCATCGGTGCGCGTACCCATGACCTTGATCGGGAACCGGCAGGGAAATTCGAGCAGTGTGTCCTGTTGCTGGGTCATGATGCGCCTCCCTGACGCAAGACATTATGCTTGAACGCCTGATACCAGGCGTCCATCTGAGCGGCCAGCGGGCCGGGGTGACCACTGCCGACCGCCACACCATCCAGACGGGTGATCGGCAGGATTTCGCGGGTGCTGGACGTCATCCAGATTTCGTCGGCAGCGCGCAATTCCTGCGCGCTGACCGGCCTGACCTCGAGCGGAACCCGGTGCGCGGCTGCCAGCTCCAGCACCACATCGTAGGTAATGCCGGACAGCATCAGCTGCGATTTGGGCGGGCAGCACAACACGCCCCCCTTGACGACAAAGATGTTACTGGCAGCGCCTTCCGTCAGCCAGCCATCGCGAAGCAGGATGCTTTCAGCACACCCCTGCGCCAGCGCTTCATTGCGCAACAGCACGTTGGCCAGCAGCGCCAGTGATTTGATGTCACAACGCAACCAGCGGTAATCCTCGCGGCTGATTGCGCTGACGCCCTGCGCCTTGAGCTCGGCGCTGGCGGTGATCAGCGGCATCGGGTAGATCAGGGTGCTTGGCTGAACCGGATCGGGGAAAGGAAAATCCCGATTCGGGCCACAGCCACGGGTAACTTGCACATACACCTGCTGATCCTCGAAATCCTGCTGCGCGACAGCTTGCAGCACCAGCGCCCGCCATTGGCTGGCCGGTAGCGGATTGGCCAGCCGGATGCTGTCGAGGCTGGCCTGCAGGCGACCGAGATGTTCGTCCAGCCGGAACGGATGGCGCGAGTACACCGGGACCACTTCATACACTCCGTCGGCAAACAGGAATCCGCGATCCAGCACTGACACACGAGCGTCAGCCAGAGCGGTCCAGTCTCCATTCAGATAGATCATTTGCGCCCTCCAAGCGATTTGATCAGCAGATGCTGGGTGGTGGTGACACAATAGCCCTGGCGCAGGTAGAAATGATGGGCATCGTGGCGCATGGTGCTACTGCGCAATGACACCGATAATACGCCATGAGCCAGTGCCCAGCCTTCAGCCGCCGCCAGTATTCGTCTGGCCACCTGCTGGCCACGCACGGCCTGGTCGACCACGAAGCCGGTGATCTCCACCGTCGGCGGCGCCTCCAGCAGCACCCGCAACTCAAGCGCAGCCCACGCCAGCGGCGCGTTACTTTCATCGACCCCGACCAACACCGTGCGGTCCGGACTGCCAAGCAGCAGCCGGAGATGGGCTTGCAGCGCGGCTTCGCCCGGGTCGAAGCCGATCTGGCGACACAGGCCCAGCAGTACGGGCGTGTCGGTAACCGTAGCTGCCCGGATGAAAATCAGACGAGTATCAGGCATGGTGGGCAGTCCGCAAAGCCGCAACGCGCGACGGTGTTATCATCATAGGCCACGCCCACCAGGCCGTTACTTGAACATCAGACGCACGCTGTCCCAGGTACGGCCGACAAAGCCGGCCTGCGACACGGTTGCCAGCGCGACGACCGGATATTCGCCAAGAGGCTTGCCATTCAGCTCCAGCCGCACCTTGCCCACCGCCTGCCCGGAGGAAACCGGTGCCATCAGCGGCTGCAAGGTCGTCAGGGTCGCCTTGATATTGCCGGCCTGCCCCTTGGGCACGGACAGGAACAGATCGCGGTCAAAGCCGATTTTTACCTCTTCTGCAGCGCCTTTCCATACCTTGAGCGACTGGATCGCCTGATTGCGACTGTAGACCCGTGGCGTGTCGTAAAACTGCAAACCGTAGTTGAGTAGTTTGGCACTTTCCGCCTCACGGACACTGGCCGATGTTGTTCCCAGCACAACCGACAGCACTCGCCGGCCGTCACGTCGCGAGGTAGCCACCAGGCAATAGCCTGCACTATCGGTATGGCCGGTTTTCATGCCATCTACGTTCGGGTCCTTCCACAGCAGGCCGTTACGATTTGCCTGAGTAATCTTGTTGTAGGTGTATTCCTTTTGCGAATAGATCGGGAAGTACTGCGGAAAATCCTTGATGATGGCCGTTGCCAGCAGCGCCAGATCGCCGGCGCTGGTGTAGTGCTGCGGATGAGGCAAGCCCGTCGAATTCATGAAGTGGCTGTTTTTCATCCCCAGTCGCTGAGCCTCGCGGTTCATCATCTGTGCGAACACCGCCTCACTGCCGGCGATCGCCTCGGCCAGTGCGATACAGGCATCGTTGCCGGACTGGATGATCATGCCGTGAATCAGCTCATTGGCCGTTACCGGCGTTTTGAGGTCGATGAACATGCGAGAGCCTTCGGCCCGCCAGGCGGTTTGTGACACCGGAATCACCTGATCGAGCTTGATGGTTCCCTGCTTGATCGCCTTGAAAGTGAGATAGGCGGTCATCAGCTTGGTCAGCGAGGCAGGCTCGACCCGCTCGTCGGCGCCCTTGGCGGCCAAAGTCTGGTTGCTGTGAAAATCTTTCAGGAAATAGGCCCGCGCCGCGACATCGGGCGGCGGCGGAACCATCGAATTGGCATGGGTTGCCTGTGCCAGTGCGGCACAGCAGGCCAGGGAAAACAGGGCTTGGGTAAGGACTTGGTTCATGGTGGCAACGTGAAGGGCTGAATAAAGGAAAATTGTCGGGCGCCGCAATAGTCGGCGTCAAAAGGATGCGTACACCAGAAAACAAGCATACGGCGATGTTTCACGTGAAACATCGCCGTATGCAAACAGCCGGCTAGCTGGCGAGAATCACCCGCACGGCTTCCAGCCGCAATTGTGCGGCAGCGATGGCATGGCTCAGTTGTTGCCTTTGTTCACGCAGATAGTCGATCTCGGTTTGCGGCACACTGGGATTGACTGCTCGCAACCCCTCCATTCGCCGGATTTCTGCTTCCATTTCCGCTGCCATGGCATCGGCCGCATGCTGGCAATGGTGAGCGAGATCGGCAGCAGCCTGCTGGTCAGCAGCAGTCAGCATGCGCTGAATATCGGCCTGTTTCATGCGTACGATCTGTGCAGCCAGTTCGGGTTCGACCGGCACTTGCTCGATGCCGGGGAGGCGGGGGTTCAGCGCCAGCGTGCGGCCGGCGACATCGACGATGCGGCGCAGCGTAACCGGAGGCAGGAACCGGCCGGCACGCAGTTTCTTTGGCGCCGCGCACTGAATGGTATGCACGGTCTCCAGCAGCACGGTGCCGGGCTTCACCTTCTGGGTGTCGATCACGGTGACGGCCGAGTTGCCGTATTGGTTTTCCCGCAGCCAGTCGAGCGCCGCCCGCACCATCGGGTGCTCCCAGGTGAGAAACTGCAACTCTTCCCGGCCCAGTGCCGTCGCTCGGTCGAACGTGACCAGCGTGCCTTCGTCATCCAGTTCGGGGAGATGTGGAATTAGCATGTTTTCGCCAGGTGCCAGCCGGTAGACCTGGTGAGCGTGTTCCTCGAAATCGACGCCGATGGCACCAAACACCTTTTCCATGAAACTGAACAGGGTCTGGTCACGCTCCTGCTCGGCGATCCGGTAGCGCAACTGGTCGGCGTAGGGCTGGCGGCAGGAGTTGAGCTCCAGCAAGCGGTCACGCCCCTGCTCCAGCTCGCTGGTCAGGTGACGGTTGAGCTTTTTCGACAGGACGATCAATTCGTCGACCGCCTCCCGGTCGGCAGGCGCAAACAGCACGTGGCGCAACTTGTCTTCAACCACCTCGTACAGGGTGTGGCCTGCCGGACAGGTATGCTCCAGTGCGTCGATGCCTTCGTGTACCCAGCGCAACAGCGCATGCTGCGCCGTGTCCTCGAAATACGGTACATGCAGGTGGATGGTTTGGGTCTGGCCGATCCGGTCCAGCCGTCCGATCCGCTGTTCCAGCAAGTCAGGCGAGAGCGGGATGTCGAACAGCACCAGATGATGGGCAAACTGGAAATTGCGGCCTTCAGAGCCGATTTCAGAGCAGATCAGCGCCTGCGCTCCGTCGTGCATGTCGGCGAAATAGGCAGCAGCGCGGTCGCGGTTGGTCAGGCTCATGCCCTCGTGGAAGATCACGGTGCGAATGCCGGACAAGCGCAGTTTTTCTTCCAGATCAATCGCCGTCATCGCTCGGTGGCAGATCACCAGCACCTTTTCGCCTTTCAGCGATTTGAGGGTGTCGACCAGCCAGGGCACACGCGGGTCGAACTGCAGCCAGTCTTCGTCGCGCAGCATTTCCGGATACAGCAACGGATTGATTTCGTTATCCAGCGCGGCAAACGCTTCGGCGTAGTCGTAGGGCAAGGACAGCGGGTAGGTATGCAACTGCCGCTCGGGAAAGCCTTTGACGGTAGCGCGGGTGTTGCGGAACAACAGCCGGCCGGTGCCGTGACGGTCGATCAGGTTGTTCAGCAGCAGGGTACGAGACTGTTCGCGCACCTCGGCCGGCGTGTCCGGGTTGGCAAGCCGGGCGACCAGTGGCAACTGGTCATCCTCCAGAAAGCCAACCAGCGTGGCCACGGCGGGTTCCGGCAGCACGTCATGATCAAGCAGTACCTGGGCGGCCTCGGCCAGCGGGACGAAATCGGCTTCTTCTTCAAGAAACGCCGAGTAATCGTAAAACCGATCCGGGTCCAGCAGCCGCAAGCGGGCAAAATGGCTCTGCTGGCCCAGTTGCTCCGGAGTAGCAGTCAGCAGCAGCACCGACGGTGTCTTGCGCGCCAGTTGCTCAATGGCAGCGTATTCCTTGCTGACGCGGTGCTCTTCCCAGATCAGGTGGTGTGCCTCGTCGACGATCAGCATGTCCCACTGCACCTCCAGCGCCTGCTGCAGCCGTTTGGGCTTTTTTGCCAGCAGGTCGATCGACACCAGCATCAGGTTCTCGGCATCAAACGGGTTGTCACCGGTCTCGTCGAATTCCAGACAACGCTCTTCGTCGAACAGGGAAAATTTCAGGTTGAAGCGGCGCAGCATTTCCACCAGCCATTGATGCTGCAGCGAATCGGGCACCGCGATCAGCACCCGGCTGGCGCGCTCAGTCAGCAGTTGCTGCTGCAGGATCAGGCCGGCTTCGATAGTCTTGCCCAGCCCCACTTCGTCGGCCAGCAGCACGCGAGGGGCTGCGCGGTTGGCCACTTCGCGGGCGATGTACAACTGATGGGGAATCAGGCTGGTACGCGCACCCAGCAGGCCGGTCAGCGGCGATTGCTCCAGAGTCTGCAGGTGCTGCAAGGCTTCGACCCGCAGATGCAGCCAGTCTTCGCTGTCGATCTGGCCGGCAAACAGCCGTTGCTGCGGCTGATTGAACTGCAGATGATGATCCAGATCGGTTTCCGGCAACGCCAGCGCCTTGCCGTCGTGCTTGCCAAGATAGGTCAGCAGGCCGCCGGCCTCCTTGACATCGGTCACCAGCAGCTTCCAGCCGTGCCGGGTCGCCACGCTGTCGCCGGGATGAAAGATCACCCGGGTAAGCGGGGCGTTGTTCTTGGCGTAGACGCGCGTCTCGCCGCTGGCCGGATACTCGACTTTGACCAGCCGGAAATCGACATCGGCAACCTGGCCCAAGCCAAGTTCGGTTTCGGTGTCACTGATCCAGCGCTGGCCGGGAACAAATCTGTGCATGAGGGGCGAATCCGCAATGAAAAGTGGGCCGCACGCTCCAATTCGGCGTGTCGACGAGGTTGACCGGGGACTGTTGAAGCAGGTTTCAACGCTGCGAACCTTGCGCGTCAACAGAGCCTAAGCAGTGTTGGGGCAAGCCGGGCGTTTTCAACCACCTGTTGGCGGTAAATCTTCCCAGCGACAGAAACTGGCTGCCTGCCCGTAATCCACCCCCTCCGCGTCGACGACGTTCCAGATCACCGCCTGCAGGATGCGAAAACGCTGGCCATTGGCGGCGATGCGCACCCCTTGGTAGCCATCGATGAAGCCGTCACGGCTGACCCTGGCCAGCAAGGCGGCCCGCGCCTCGCGGGCGACCGGCTCGGCAGTGAAGCGGGATGGGGTGTGCACGAACGTCGGCCACGGCATCTGCCAGCGCTCCAGCGCCAGCCGGTTGCCGTAATTGAGGATGGGATCGGCTTCGGTGCCATGCGACACGATCACTTGCGGTGCCCGCCAGAACTGCGGCGCCAGCGGCTGGTGTGGGTCGATGTCGAGCAGCGGCCGGCCGGTGAGGCGCACATGGCTATCCAGCAGGCGGCGCAGATGCGCCTCGCGCCAGGCAGTCGGCTGATCGGGCGGGGTAGCATCAGGAAAATCAGGGTCGACCATAAGTGCGGGCCACTTCGGTAATAATGGATTGCATGCGTTGCTTTTCATCGCTCAGCGCCTGGATCTGCAAACGGTCCGGGCCGCTGCGATCCGGGCCGTCCGGGCCCAGCTCCTGCAATTGTTCTTCGATTTGCACCAGGCGTTCACGGGCCCGATGAAAAGCCTTGAAGTCTTCGGCACGGTTACGGCCGGCGACAAAGGCTGCGGCTGGCGACGAAGCGCCGTCGGCCTCTTCGACAGCCCGGATGATTTCGCCCTGCTTGCGCAGGAAATCGGCCTGGCGCAGGAAATAAAACAACGGCAGGCACAGTACCAGCGACAAGGTGATGATCCTGCGCCACAGCTTGACCCGCTCGGGGTCAAGCCTGCTCAGCAGGCCATCGTGGTCGGGCAGGCCGGCAGGATGGGCGCCACGGGTTGCGGCAGGGGCCGGTGTGGATTGCCACTTGCGGTCGATCAGCGCCGATTCGCCGGCGGCCAGGCTGGCGTCGTAGACCTGCCGCCGGACCGGATTGGACAGCAAGGTGTAGGCATCGTCGATCGCGGCCAGTCGGGCCTGTCTGTCGGGCCCGTCGGACAGATCGCTGTTGAGCCGCAAGGCAGTCTGGTGGGCCACGCGCAACTGCTCGGCATCGACATCGGGTGCCACGCCCAGGATGGCGTACAGGTTTTTGGGAGGAACTCGCACAGAACCGGCTCCGGAGGTTACTTGTTAGCCTGCACCCATTGATACCACGGGTCGAACAGGGCGGGGTCGATGGCGGCCACGGCCGAACGGTGCCAGAGCTGATCTTCCCAGAAATCGGGGTGGTGGATGCTGCCCAGCCGGCCACCGGCCTCGGTCAGGATCAGGCAGCCGGCGGCATAATCCCACAGGCGCTGACCGCCGTGCAGGATCAGATCGAACCGGCCGGCGGCGAGCCAGCACCAGTCGAGGGTCGACGAGCCGATATTGCGCTGGCTGCCGTAAGGGGCCACGGTCATCAAGCGTGCTGGCAGGCGGCCGGGCAGGTATTTCAGTTCGATTCCGGCCACTGCGTTGTGCAGCGGCGGGGCGTAGCTTTTCAGCGGCAGGCGTTCACCGTTCAGGTATGCGCCCTGCCCTAGCTGCGCGTAGTACATTTCGTCCAGCGCCGGGTTGTAGATCACCCCCAGCTCCGGCCGGCCACGGCGCATGTACGCCACTGACACGGCAAAATGCGGTACGCCGTGGACAAAGTTGGTGGTGCCGTCGATCGGATCGACGCACCAGATGCCGTCGGCGCCCTGCTCCCAGTAATGCTGCTGCTGTTCGGCGCTCATTTCCTCGCCCAGCACCGGCACGTCGATCACGCGGCGCAATTCGCGGGTCAGCGCCGCCTGCGAGGCGATGTCGGCTTCGGTGACCACCGTGCCATCGTGCTTGCGCGCAAAGGCCACCTTGAGAAAACGCGGCATCACCTCGGTCTGCGCGACCCGGCGCACGACATCGAGGGTGGCAGCGAGCAGGGCGGGGGTCAGCTCAGGCATCGGCTCGCCATTTGATCGAGCAGCCGATGCTGGGAATCTGGTCGGCCGGGCCGCTGCCGGTGGTGGCAATGTGCTGCATGGCGGCCAGCAGCTCGTGGCGGTTGTCGGCCGGCGGCGACGGCTGGCGGCCAGCGCTGTCGAAGCGGCCACGGTATTGCAGCTCCAGCCGGGCGTTGTAGCCGAAGAAGTCGGGTGTGCAGACTGCACCGTACGCCCTGGCCACCGCCTGGCTGGCATCGAGCAGGTAGGGGAACGGAAAATCATACTGCCGGGCGACTTCGATCATGTTGTCGAAGCTGTCTTCCGGATAGTCAGCCGGATCGTTGGCCATGATCGCGACCACGCCGATGTCGTGCAGCTCGATCAGGGTGCGCGCATCGTCAACCAGACGCGGCAGGATGGCCTTGACGTAGGGGCAGTGATTGCAGATGAACATCACCAGCAAGCCGTTGTCGCCGCAGACATCGGCCAGGCGGTAACGCTGGCCGTCCACGCCAGGCAGATCAAAATCCGGTGCAGGTAAGCCGGACTGGCAAACGGGGGTCAGGGTGCTGACCATGAGAAGCCTCTGTGATTGCGCTAAAATCAGTTGATTTTATCATCTCTGGCAGCCTGCCGGGTCAGACCAATATGCCGCGTTTTTATCTTGATTTACCCCTGGCCGCCGGCCAGTGGCTTGACCTGCCTGAGTCCGTAGCGCGCCATGTGCATGTGCTGCGGCTGCGCGAAGGCGATTTGCTGACTCTGTTCAACGGCCACGGTGGCGAATTCGACGCCACGCTGGCCGCGCTGGGCAAGAAATCGGCCCAGGCCCGGCTGGATGGACACCGTCCGGTCGAGCGCGAGTCGTCATTGGCGATGACGCTGGTGCAGGCGGTGTCCAGCGGCGAACGGATGGATTACACGCTGCAAAAGGCAGTGGAGCTGGGGGTGGCAACGATCCAGCCGGTATTCAGTGAACGCAGCGTGGTGCGGCTGGCGGGTGAACGGGCAGAGAAACGGATGGCACACTGGCAGGGTGTGCTGGAAGCGGCCTGCGAGCAATGCGGCCGCAACCGGATTCCCGGCCTGCGGCCCTTGCTGCCGTTCGGGCAATGGCTGCAAGCGGCGCCGGCCGATGGCTTGCGGCTGTTGCTGGCGCCGGGAGGCGGCACCCGGCTGCGCGATCTGCCGGCGGCGGGCACGATCTCGCTGCTGGCCGGGCCGGAAGGCGGGCTGACGGATGAAGAAGCGGCAGCAGCGCTGGCGGCGGGCTGGCAGCCGCTGACCCTGGGCCAGCGGGTGCTGCGCACCGAAACCGCCGCGCTGGCGGCGGTTGCAGCGCTGCAGACGCTGTGGGGCGATTTCTGAGCGACGGGCTTATTTGACCAGAAAGCCGGCCAGTGAGCGCGCTACGCTGCGCGGTGCCAGTCGCACGGTCTGGGTCACGGCCCAGTTGTGCACGCCGGGCACCACCACCGCCTCGCCCTTCAGCATCGCCTGGTAGCCAATGCTGGCGACCTTGTGTGCCGATTGCTTGGCCAGCTTGAACAGCAGCGATTCTTCCATGCCGGCGCGGTCGATGAACTCGGTTTCGGTGGGGCCGGGGCACAATGCGGTGACGCTGACGCCCGTACCCTTCAGCTCTTCGGCCAGCGCTTCGGACAACGACAGCACATACGCCTTGGAAGCAAAATAGCCCGCCATGCCGGGGCCGGGCTGGAACGCCGCGGTCGAGGCGATGTTCAGCACCCGTCCCAGCCCGCGTGCCACCATGCCGGGCAGGATCAGCCGGGTGAGCTGCGCCACAGCCACCACATTCACCTGCAACAGAGCGAATTCCTGCTCGGCCGGGTTTTCGTAATACTTGCCGTTCAGCCCGAAGCCAGCGTTATTGATCAGGATGTCGATGCACAGATCGGCCTGGCGCAGGGCCGCGTACAGCTCTTGTGCCGCGCCGGGCTGGCTCAGATCGCAGGGGAACACGTGCGGGGTCACGCCGTAACGCTGGCGCAGCTCGTCGGCCAGCTGCTGCAGGCGCTGGCCGTTGCGGGCGACCAGCACCGGATTGTGGCCATCCTTGGCCAGCAGGCGGGCGAATTCTTCACCCAGCCCGGCCGACGCGCCGGTGACCAGGGCAGTCAGGGGGATCATGGTTGGTTTCCTCTATCTCGTTCAGATTATTGTCATGGTGTCTGGCCGCGAGCGGCCCAGGCGCGGTCGACCCGCTCGCGGGCCGCCAGCAGCCGGGCCTTGCTCACCTCGATCTGGGTGTGGGCCTGATCGCGTGCCAGGCGGGCAGTTTCCAACTGCCGGCGGGCCTTGTCCAGTGCCAGTTCGGACTCCTGCAGTTCGCGGTCGGCGCGCTTTACCTCGCGGCCGGCGCGGGTGTAGTCCTCCAGCGCCTGTTCGTGCGCCTGCTGCGCCTGCAACAGCTCATCGCCGGCCTCGGCAGCCAGCGCGCCCATGCTGGCCAGCCACAGCCAGCCACCTAACAGAATCGGTTTCATCGGCAATCCTTTCGCGGAATGAGGTCGGTTCAACGCTTGCGCAACAGGGTGAGCCCGTCGCCCACCGGCAACAGGCAGTAATCGACCCGCGGATCGGCCTGCAGCGCACGGTTGAGTGTGCGAATCACCTCGACGCCGGGCGGCTCGTCCGGCTGCGGTGGCCGGGCCACCCGGCCGCCGAGGAACATGTTGTCCAGCAGGATCAGCCCGCCGGGGCGCGCCAGCGCCAGACACAGTTCGACATAATCGGGATAGCTGCGCTTGTCGGCGTCGATGAACAGCATGTCGAAGCTGCCGCCCTGCCCTTGCGCCAGCAAGGCCTGCAGCGTCTGCTCTGCCGGGCACAGCTCCAGCCGGATCTTGTGCGCCACGCCGGCGGCCTCCCAGTGACGCCGGGCAATGGTGGTGAATTCGACGCTGAGGTCGCAGGCGACCACTTCGCCGTCGTCCGGTAGTGCCAGCGCCAGCGCCAGCGAGCTGTAGCCAGTGAATACGCCGATCTCCAGATAGCGTCGCACCCCCGCCAGCCGGGCCAGAAACGCCATCAACTGCCCTTGCTCGGGGGCAATCTGCATCTTGGCGACCCGGTGGCTGGCGGTTTCCTCCCGCAGCGCGGCCAGCGCCGGGGGCTCGCGCAGCCCGGTACGCAGCAGGTAGGCATACAGGTCGGTATCGAGGGGCAGGGTCTGGTTCATGCAACGGCTTTGGTCGGTAAACAAGCGCGCTATTTTGCGCGTTGACGCCCGGATGCGCCAGCGCCAGCAGTAGGCAATCGGGCTGCGAGCCAATACCAGAGCGGCGTGCAGGCCGGCCTGCGAGGCAATACCAGAGCGGCTTTCAGGCTGTCGGACTTGAGGCTGATCTGCTGCGCTAGTTGCCCAGCAGGAGGTCGCGGATTCTGGCGGCGGCCAGCACGGGGGCCTGCTGCATGAAACAGTGGCTGCCGGGCAGCTGCTCGCTGTGGATGGCAGTGTTGACAGCTTGCCAGCGGCGCACCGATTCGGCAACAAACGGAAAGCTGCTGCTGCCGTACAACACTGTCACCGGCGTTTGCACCTGCCGCAGCGTGGACCACAACTGGCGCGGGTACGAGCCGAAAATCTCCGCTTCGCGTTCCGGCCGGCACTTGAGTTCGACCTGGCCGTCGGCGGTGTCGCGCAGGGCGGCATCGACGTAGGCTTGCAACGCAGCGTCAGTCCAGCCCCGGAACATGCCGCGCTGGTGCAGGTTGGCAAACGCGGCGGCGCGGTCGGGCCAGCGGTGGCGACGGCGGCGCGCCTGGGTGGCAAGGGTGTTGCGCCGGTACAGACCGACCACGTCGGACAACGCCATCATGCCGATCATCACCGGCGAGAACAGCACCGGGTCGAGCAGCACGGCGCGCCGGAACGCCGCCGGCTCGCGGGCCAGCATCAGCGCGGTCATCACCCCGCCAAAACTGTGGCCGACGGCGAAATGCGGTGCCGGGCCAAACCGGGGCGCAAGCTGGTGCCAGGCCTCCAGCGCCAGTCTGGCGGTGCGGTTCCAGCCGACAAAACGGCCGCCGTGATCGCTGTCGCCGTGGCCTTGCACATCGCTGAGCAGCAGATCGAAATCGGCCTGCAGCGCTTGCAGCATCGGCCAGTAGGCGCGGCCGCAGTAGCCGTTGCCGTGCAGGAAATGCAGGACCGGCTTGCCCGACGGCGGCGAATGCTCGCCGCGCAGGGTAAAGCCGGCGCTGCAGGGATATTCCCAGCGGATCAGGGGTGGGGGCGTCATCGGGTCAGGTGCTCCAGGCGGGTGAGCCAGGCCAGCGCCTGGTCGCGGTGGTTGCCGCACATTTCGCTGGATGGCTGCAGGCCGGCGCAGAACGCCGGGCGGAGCGGGTCTCCGAACAGGCGGCAGCGCTGTGCGTTATCCAGATGCAGGCAGGGCATGCCGGCCGGCTTGCCGTCGGGCATGCCGGGCAGCGGGCTGGTGATCGACGGGGCAATGCAGCAGGCGCCGCAGCCGGGACGGCAGGCCAGCGGCTCAGAACAGTTCGGCATCGGAATGGCGCGTAGCGTTGGCAGCGGGCAGCTGCGCGGCAATCGATTCAAAGCGGCAGATACGGTTGCAGCCGTGCTCCTTGGCGTAATACAGCGCCTGGTCGGCCTCGCCGATCACGGTGGTGGCATCGACGTGCGGCCGGATGCGGGTGTAGCCCAGGCTGGCGGTTACGGTGCCGATCTGCGGAAAATCATAACCGGCGATCGATTCGCGCAGCCGCTCGAACACCTGACAGGCGGCAGCAGCAGTGAGCGGCGCCAGCACGACGACGAATTCCTCGCCGCCAAAGCGGTACACCACGTCCTGGCTGCGCACGGTACGCTTGAGAATGCCGGCAAACAGGATCAGCACTTCATCGCCGTACAGGTGGCCAAAGCGGTCGTTGATCTGCTTGAAATGGTCGATATCGACCACCGCCAGCCACGGGCTGCTGTCGTGGTGGCGCTGGCGCTGATGAAAGCGCTGGTTTTTGCTGTCGGTCATCGATTCGAGCAGCAGCAGCTTGCTGAACGCGGTTTCGAAGGTTTTGCGGTTGAGCAGCCCGGTCAGGGTGTCCTTCTCGGCGTAATCGAGCAGCCGGAGGTGGTTGGCAAACACGACCAGCAGGCTTTGCAGCAACGGCGGCAGATCGGCGTCGATGGGCGAAAGCTGGCGGATTTCCACCAGCAGGCGAGTGCTGGCCCGCTCGACGCGTAGCGGCAGCACCAGCACATTTTCCTCTTCGTCCGGGTAGCAGCGCCAGGCGCCGCTCAGACAGGCATCCTGCCAGGCGGCCGGCCAGTGTGTCAGCGGCTGAAGCGCTTCGGTTTCCATCTCGCTGCGCGGCACGTGCAGCATGGCCTCGTCATCAAACAGCAAGGCCAGCGCCAGCCACAGCTTGCCGTGCTGCTCTTCCACCCGCCAGAAACGCAGGCAGCGTGGCTGCAACAGGCCAGACAACGCCGCGCCCAGCGCCACTTCCAGCGCATCGTGGTCGCGCAGGCGCGTCAGGTTGGACAAAGTATCGAGCACGGGTTGGGCGTACAGCATGGCAACTCCGGTAAGGGCAGGCGCAGCGTCCCGCTCAGGCCGCTCAGTCAAGCGGCTCCAGCAACGCCGCCAGATCATCGGCCGAAAAGCTGGCCGACGCCTCAGTATCGCTGTTGAACACCCCGCCTGCCAAGCGGGCTTTGCGCTGCTGCAGCTCCAGAATCCGCTGTTCGATGCTGCCGCTGACAATCAACTTGTAGACAAACACCGGTTTGTCCTGGCCGATGCGGTAGGCGCGGTCGGTGGCCTGGTTCTCGGCGGCCGGGTTCCACCACGGATCGTAATGGATCACCGTGTCGGCCGCCGTCAGGTTCAGCCCCACCCCGCCGGCCTTCAGGCTGATCAGGAACAGCGGCACCTGGCCGGTCTGGAATTCGCGCACCGGCGTTTCCCGGTCGGCGGTATCACCGCGCAGGGTGACAAAGGCAATCTTGCGCTGCCGCAGGGCCTTGGCGATCAGATCGAGCATCGAGGTAAACTGCGAAAACAGCAATACCCGTCGCCCCTCGTCCAGCAGCTCGTCGAGCAGGGTCAGCAGCGCCGTCAGCTTGGCCGATTCCTTGACCTGCCTGGCGGCCTCCAGCGCCACCAGCCGGGGATCGCAACACACCTGACGCAATTTCAGCATCGCGTCCAGCAGATAGATGTGGCTGTTGCTCAGCCCCTTGTCGGCAATGATCTGCTGCACCTGCTGCTGCATCGCCACCCGAACCGATTCGTACAGGTCACGCTGGCTGCCTTCCAGCTCGATGCTGCGCAGGATTTCGGTCTTGGGCGGCAGCTCGGTAGCCACTTCGTCCTTGCGCCGGCGCAGCAGGAACGGCCGGATTCGCCGGGCCAGCAGCTTGCTGCGGGTGCTGTCGCCTTCTTTTTCAATCGGCGTGCGCCAGCGGCGGCCAAAATCCTGCTTACCCCCCAGAAAGCCCGGCAGCAAAAAATCAAACTGCGACCACAGTTCGCCCAGATGGTTTTCCAGCGGCGTGCCGGTGAGACACAGCCGGTGGCGCGCCTTGAGCTTGCGCACCGTAGCGGCGGCCTTGCTGGCAGCGTTTTTCACCGTCTGCGCCTCGTCGAGAATCAGGTAGTGGTAGTCGAACTGGCGCAGCTCCGGTTCGTCGCGCCAGATCAGCGGGTAAGTGGTAATCACCAGATCGTGCTCACCGATCCGGCCAAACTGCGCCTTGCGCGCCGGGCCGTGCAAATCCAGCACCCGCAGCGCCGGGGCAAATTTTGCCGCTTCGCTTTTCCAGTTGTACACCAGCGAGGTCGGCAGCACGATCAGCGCCGGCAGATCCAGCCGGCCGGCCGCTTTTTCCACCAGCAGGTGTGCCAGCGTCTGCAGCGTTTTGCCCAGCCCCATATCGTCGGCCAGAATGCCGCCCAGCTGCTCGGCGCGCAGGAACTGCAGCCAGTTCAGCCCCTGCTGCTGATACAGCCGCAGCTGCGCCTGCAGCCCGGCTGGCGGGGCGATCTGCGGCAAGTCCTGCTTGCCCTGCAATCGCTGCGCCAGTTGCCGCAGGCTGTCGTCGCCACGGAACTGCCAGCGCTGCATCTGGGCCAGCGTATCCAGCCGGGCGGCGTCCAGCCGCGACAGGCGCAGGCTGTCGCCACTGGCGCCGGCGCTGAACAGATCGACCAGCGTAGCGACAATCGGCTTGATCCGCGCCGCGACAATGCGGTAACGCACCCCGTCGCCGTCCAGCAGGATCATTTCGCTGTCGCCCACCCGCTGCAGTCCGCCCGGCTCCAGCCAGCGCGGGTCTTGCTGGAACAGCCGGCCCAGCAGCGGCACCAGGGCGATCTTGCGGCCGTCGACCTCGATATCCAGCGCCAGATCGAACCAGCCGCTGCCGTCTTCGTGAATGTCGGCGCCAAAATCGTCGACATCGACAAAATTGAAATGAAACCCCGGCGCCATCTCGACCAGCCAGCCCTGCTCGCGCAGCCGTGGCAACTGGTCGGCGACAAACCCCGGCCAGCAATCGGCATCAAGCAGGCCAAACAGCGGCGCCGGCGGCAACGGCTGCAGGCCGTACACCCGGCCGATCGGCACCGGCTGCAGCCCGTAACGGGCCAGCTGGGTCAGATAGGCCTGCTCCAGCGCCGGCTGGCGCCTGATCTGCACCAGACTGCCATCCGGCTGCGCCAGCAGCGAACGGTTTGATTCGGCTGCCACCCGGTGGCCAGCGTAATCGAACAGCACCCGCGCCAGATCGAAATGCGCCGCCCGGCCGTCGCCGTAGCTGCCGAAATGGGCAGCGTGGATCGGCACCGTATCCAGCAACAACACCGGCTGCGGCGAGGCGTCGATCAGCTGTACCGACTGGCCGTCGGCGCCCGGCAATGGCGGCAGCCCCGGCGCACAATGCTGCAGCACGGCGCTGACCTGAGGCGCTTCGGCCAGCGTCAGCGGCGGGCAGACCAGCAGGCTCTGCAACAGTTCGGCACGCAACGGAAAATCTACCCGCCCGGCTTCGCCGCGCTCGCTGTCCAGATACCACGGCGGGTCGAACGGCAACACCCGCGTGGCCGCCGGCTCGACCTGCAGTACCGGCTGCAGCCGGTCGCCGGCCAGAGTCTGCCACAGCAACTGGCTGTGCCGGACCGCACCGGGCTGCATCACCTGCGGCTCGGGTGCCGTGGTGTCGTGCGCACCAAAGCCCTGGCGCAGCAGGCGGCCGCTGTCGAGCATCTGCTGCATGGCCTGCGCCCCGGCCCGGCCCTCCAGCCGCAGCGCGTTGTAATACTTGTCGCGGTGGCTCCACAACAGGCGCAGGATCGCCAGATCGGCCTCGCGCACGAACGCCGGCGGCTTGGCGAATGCCGGCTCGATATTGCGCCACGGATCGTCAACGCTGCGGATGACCCCGGCCGCATCCAGCTTGATCTTGTACGGCCGCACTTCGACGAAGTGCATCACCGGGTGGCGGCCAATCGCCCACGCCAACCCCTGGCTGCTGCTGGCCGCCTTGCGCGGCGTGGCCACGGCAGCCGGTGCATTGGCCTGGCTTTGCAGCTTCTGCAGCCAGGCCTCCACCTCGGGCCGCAAGCGCTGGGCAGAAGCGGTGGCCGGCTCCAGATTGCGCAACAGCACGGCTGCCACATGCGCACAGTTGAATGAATCGGTACAGGTGCAATGGCCCTCGATCTGCAGCTCGCCGGCGCTGCGGGCCAGCCGGATCCTGACCGTTTCCGGCCAGCGCCGGCCGGCCCGCACCTGCGCCCAGCAGTCATCGGTATTCACCATCACCTGGCTAACCAGATGCTGTTGGCGCTCGCCCTCTGCCAGCGTCGACTTGCCCAGCAGTTCAAGCAGCTCGCTGCGGGTATAGCGCACGGCCATGCTCAGGCCCGCAGCAGGGCATCGGCACCGAATTGCTGCCACAGGGGCAGGAAGCGTTCGCGGTACAGCCAGGCTTCGTCCTTGCCACCGATGGAGACACCGTATTCGTGCAGCTTGGGTTTGCGCGGCCGGGCGGCCTGCAGCATTTTCAGCACTTCCGGCCAACTGGCCGCCGCAGCAGCCAGGGCTTGCGCGGCGTCGGTCGGCCGGCCAAGCATGAACAAGGCCAATGCCCGGTGGTACATCAGCTCGGCGCAAGCGTCGTCCTGGCGCCCGATCAGGTCGAGCACCGCTTGCGGCTGCTGGTCGAGCAGGTACAGCCGCGCCAGTTCGTAGCGGATACCCTGATTGTCGCCGGGGTTGAGGGTATCGAGCAGCCATTCGAGCAAGCCGATTGCGGCGGCGACATCCTGTTGCTGCCGCAACAGCAGCCAGGCGCGGTTCTTGATGGCGCGCAGCGCCGGGCGGTTGTTGAGCCAGCCCCATTGCAGCGTACAGCCCTCGGCGTGGTTGGCGGCAATCACGCAGCGCAACAGCTGCTCGGTGTGGGCCGACAGCGGGGCGATGAATTCGGTCAGCCAGCTGGGGTCTTCCGCAACCAGCACCATGCCGGCGTCGGTCAGCTGTTCAATGATGGCAAAACTCTGCAGCGCATCGGGATGGGCCTGCAGCCAGCCCAGCCATTCGTCGGCATGGTTCAGCGCGTCGAACAGCGCTTCTTCCGGATCGATGCCGAATTTCTCGTCACCGAAAAAGCGCTGGTACCAGGTGCGTTCGAGCCCGGCCAGCTCGGGCGTGGGCGTCAGCTCGCCGGCGGCGCCGTTGCAAGGGGCAAGCGAATACAGGCAGGCGGGCTGGGGCAACTGGGCCGCCAGGGTTTTCAGCCGGGTCAGATCGGCCGGTAGCGGCGGTGCCAGCTCGTGCTGGATCGCGTCGAAGCTGGCAATCATGCGCTGCAACTGCTCGATCAGGTCGTCGTAGCCACCCATCCGCTTCAGCCGCGCAATCCAGAATTCAGCCCGCGCTTCGGCTTCTTCGCGGCGGTTTTCGCAGATCAGCAGCAGCACTTCCAGATGCGACAGTGACACATTGTCCGGCTGCAGCCGTTGCGCCTCCTTGAACACCTGCCAGGCAGCGGCAAAATCGCCCTCGTCGGCCAGCATGGTGGCGCGGCGATGCAGGCCGGCCGAGCGCAGCCAGGGGTTCTGCGACTGCATGAGCTTGTTCACCAGTTGCAGCCGCTTTTTCGGCTTACCCAGCTCCAGCCAGGCGGTGGCCAGGGTATCGAACGCCATTTCGGCCCGTTCGTCGAGCTGGCTGATATCGGCAAACACCGGCTCCAGCATGGTGGCGGCCCGCTTGGCGTCCCCCTCTTGGATCCAGCCCTCGCCGATTTCTGCCAGCACCTCCAGCGACAGGTATTTCAGCGGCAGGCTGGCGAGCTGTTTCAGCGTGATGTTCTGCAGCACATGCAGCAACATGGATTCGAACGGCATCGGCGGAATGCGGGCTTCCAGCTCGGCGCAGCACTGCTTGTACTTGCGCCCGGAGCCGCACGGGCAAGAATCATTGCGCTGCGGCTTGGGCAAGGGCGCAGGGCGGTACTGGTTTTGCGGCAACGGCATGGCATTCCAGATCTGGCGCGCCATCACGCTGACCAGCTGCCGTTTCTCGGCCGGCGTGGCCTGCGGCAGCAACAGATCGGCGCCAGGCCGCGCCATGAACGCGTGCAGCCACTGGACAAACGGCTCGAAGCGCCCTTCCTTGATTGCCACGCCGGCAGCCTTGTCCAGCAGCAACTGGATCTGTTGTTCGGTTTCGGGGGGTATTTCAGGCAAATCGCACATACGGTGGCTCCGGTTTCCGGTGTGGCAGGTTAGTCAATAGGCAGTGAAGAGGCGCGACGACTCAGTCAGGCCGCTGGCGGTGAAAGGTCAGTGGCGCCACCGGTACGCTCGACGGCGGCGGCGCATTGAAAACGTGCTTTTTCATCTTGCCGATCACATGCATTTCGCACGGCTTGCAGTCGAACCGCAGCGTCAATTTCTCGTCGCCGTTGATCAACGTCATCGGCTCGGCTTTTACCTGCCCCTGTACGCCTTTCACGCCCTTCGCCTGTTTCGGGCACAGGTTGAACGAAAAACGCAGGCAATGCTTGGTGATCATCAGGCTGACTTCGCCGGCTTCCTCATGCGCCTCGTAGGCAGCGGCGATCAGCGTCACCCCGTGTTTGGCGTAGAACTGGCGGGCCTTGGCGTTGTAGACATTGGCCAGATAGCTCAGCGACTGTTCCGGATACTGCACCGGCGGTTCGACGGCCGGCTTGCGCGGCGGCTGTTGCCACGCGGCCACCCGCGCCGCTTCCAGCTTGTCGATCACCTCACGGCGCAACGCATTGATGCTGGATGCCGGCACAAACCACGGCTGTTGCAGTTGCAAGCCCACATCCACCGCTTTGAACATAGTATTGCCAAGCCTGGCCAAGCTGTCGCGCACTGTCGCTGCCGCTTTCTCGCGGTTCTGCGCCGGTTCCAGCGCCATTTCCAGTTGCGCGCTGGCGCTGCAACCGTCGCTGTCGGTCGCGGTCAGCTGCAGACCGCTGGCGTTGTCCTGCAATGTCAGCCAGACATCGACATAACGCTCGGCCGATTTGCGCGTCAGGGCTTGTTCCCAGGCGTGGTCGCGGTTGCGGCTGATGGCGGTGCCGACTTTCAGCCCGGCCAGCATCGCCATCGGCTCGTTGGGGAATACGCGCCAGATCTCGCCGCTTTCACCCCTGCCGACCCGCTCGACCGTATTCGCCTGCAGGCCGCGCACTTCGCGCTTTTTCATGTAATTCAGGCCATCGCCATTGGCCATCGGCTCAAAGGCCTCCAGCTCAAACCAGTTCGGCCCCAGTTGCGTCACCCGGCCCAGACCCACGCCAACAAAGGTCGGCGTATCAAACGCGCCGACATTCTCGCTGCGGTCGTGGGCGAAATATTCGGTGTGGCCGCGGTGAAAACTCTTGTCCGGATTGGGGGTAAACAGAATGTTGCTGTGGCCGCTGGCGGCCGGGGTGAATTCCGGCCGGCGATCGAGAATCCGGTCCAGCAGCAGCCGGTAATGAGCGGTGATGTTTTTCACATAGCCCATTTCCTTGTAGCGCCCCTCGATCTTGAACGAGCGCACCCCGGCGTCGATCAGCGCTTCCAGATTGGCGCTCTGGTCGTTGTCCTTCATCGACAGCAGGTGTTTTTCAAACGCCACCACCCGCCCCTGATTATCGGTCAGCGTGTACGGCAGCCGGCACGCCTGCGAGCAATCGCCACGATTGGCACTGCGGCCGGTCTGCGCGTGGCTGATATTGCACTGGCCGGAATACGCCACGCACAGCGCACCATGGATGAAATGCTCGATCGTCGCATGGTCGCCCACCGCCTGGTGGATCGCGCCAATCTGCTCGATGGTCAATTCGCGCGCCAGCACGATCTGCGAAAACCCCACATCCGCCAGAAATTTTGCCTTCTCGCTACTGCGAATATCGCACTGGGTACTGGCGTGTAACTGGATCGGCGGAATATCCAGCTCCAGAATCCCCAGATCCTGCACGATCAGCGCATCGACGCCTGCATCGTACAACTGGTGAATCAACGCCCGCGCCGGCTCCAGCTCGGCATCGTGCAGAATCGTGTTCAGCGTAACGAAAATGCGCGCATGAAAACGGTGGGCAAATGCCACCAGCCCGGCAATCTCGCTCACCTCGTTGCCGGCATTGTGCCGCGCCCCGAACGACGGCCCACCGATATACACCGCATCCGCCCCGTGCAAAATCGCCTCCCGGCCAATGGCAGCCGTTTTGGCAGGGGCAAGCAGTTCGAGTTGATGCGGCAGCAGCGACATGGGCAGGCAGAGGCGGGAAAAGGGGTGAATTGTAACGGGTTCAAGCACTTGGCAGAAGCAAATTGGCAGCCAGCCACCAGCGCAGGCAGGGCATTGGCAATAGCTACAAATTACTACGTTTCAGCAGCGCATCGAGAATCACGATCTGGCTGCGGGCAAAACCCTTGCTGGCCACCTCCTGTTGAATGCGGCTGTCCATCGCGGCGCGCACGGTTTCGTACAGATCGCGCTGGCGGCCCTGCAGCTCCACTTCGCGCACGATTTCGGTTTTCGGCGGCAGCTCTTTCGCCACTTCGTCCTTGCGCCGGCGCAGGATAAACGGCTTGATGCGCCGCGCCAGCAGCGCCATGCGGCCGCTGTTGCCGTGTTTTTCGATCGGCGTGCGCCAGAGTTTGCTGAAGTTTTTGCTGTCGCCCAAAAAGCCGGGCATCAGGAAATCAAACAGCGACCACAATTCGCCCAGATGGCTTTCCAGCGGCGTGCCGGTGACGCACAAGCGGTGCTGCGCCTTGATCTGCCGCACCGCATCGGCGCTGCAGCTAGCGTTTTTTACCGTTTGCGCTTCGTCGATAATCAGCGTGTGGTAAGCCTGCTGGCCAATAGCGTCGATATCGCGCCACAGCAGCGGGTAGCACGGCGACAAAGCCGCAGATTGTAAACAAGGCAGACGGCTGACGACAGCGGGGGGCATGCCTTGCCCCCGTGAATGCCCGTCATAATGTATAAATATACAGGCACAGAATTTGCCCTCTTGCCAAGGACATCTTATGGGTCATACTGTCCGCAAATACTCCCTTTTTCTTGGCAACCATGACACTGTCCACCCAAGCCACCCCCGACTGGCAACGTTATCTCACCGCAGCCCGCAAACGTTTTACCCAGAGCGAAATCGCCGCCAAGCTGGGCGTGGAAGCCCGCACCGTGCGCCGCTGGGAAGCACGCGAAACCGAACCGGCACCCTATCTTGTGCCGGCGTTGCAGCAACTGTTGCCGCTGGAACTACCGTTTACAGGTGAGGGAAAATTCCGTTTCATCGATCTGTTTGCCGGCATCGGCGGCATCCGGCTGGCATTCGAATCGATTGGCGGGCGCTGCATTTTCACCAGCGAATGGGACAGCTACGCGCAGAAAACCTACGCCGAAAACCACCGCGACGGCCACCCCATCAATGGCGATATCACGCAGGTCGATGCGGCGCAGATACCCGACCACGACGTATTGCTGGCCGGATTTCCCTGCCAGCCGTTTTCGATTGCCGGCGTATCGAAGAAAAACGCCCTTGGCCGCGCCCACGGCTTTCAGGACGAAACGCAGGGCACACTGTTTTTCGACGTGG
>CAZBWH010000007.1:0-59319 GCA_964495595.1 uncultured Burkholderiales bacterium
TCTTGCGGCAGATAACCGATTTTCAGGTTCGGCTGCCATTGCACTTCGCCTTCGAATTCCTTCTCGGCGCCGGCCATGATTTTCAGCACGGTGGATTTACCCGAGCCGTTCAGGCCCAGCAGGCCGATCTTGGCACCGGGGAAGAAGCTGAGCGAGATATCCTTGATGATTTGCCGTTTCGGCGGCACGACCTTGCTCACGCGGAGCATGGACATTACGTATTGGGCCATGTGGGTGTCTTTGTTTTGATGGGTTGATGAATGGGGCGCGGTTGTGCGCTTTTATGAGTGTTGCAAGTGTAGCAGGCCGGTGGCGTGCTGGCAGGGGCGCGGGTTTGCGGCTACGCTACGCCTTGTCGTTGCGGAATGGGCGCCGCAGCGGATTTGCCAATCACGAAGAGGAACGAACATGAACAGAATGTGGGGGGCCGGGAGTATCGTGCTGGTGCTGGTGCTGGTGCTGGTGCTGGTGCTGGCCGGCAGTGCCGGGGCGGTGGGGGTCGGGGTGCGGGCGGGCACCAGTGGGGTGGGGGCGGATGTGGCTTTCGGCGTGGCGCCTATGGTGTCGGCCCGGCTGGGGTACAGTGCGTTCAATACCACGCACCAGATGAGCGACAGCGACTTCAAATACGATGCCAAGCTGCAGTTGAAGAATGCCAGCCTGCTGCTGGATTTCAGCCCGCCGGCGATGCCGCTGCGGCTGACGGCCGGACTGGTGGCCAGTGGCAACAAGGTGGATGTGACCGCTACACCGAATGGGGGAGGGTACTCGCTCAATGGCACCCAGTATTCCACCGCCCAGATCGGCCACATCGACGGCCAGATCAAGGGGGCGCGCAGCACGGTGCCTTACTTGGGGATTGGCTGGGGCAATGTGTCGGGAACGGGTGTCAATGTCTACGGCGATCTGGGGGTGATGTTGATGGGCGGAGGCAAGGCACGGCTGGATGCGCAATGTACTGCGGTGGGCGCGGCAGTGTGCGCCAGCGCCGATTTCCAGCGTAATCTGGCCGCCGAGCGCAGCAAGCTGGAAGACGATGTCAAGGGGTTCAATTATTACCCGGTGATCAATATCGGTGTGACCGTCGGTTTCTGAATGATTGTGCCGCATGCCAAAGCCCGCCTTCTGGCGGGCTTTGGCATTTTCAGCCTCTTGTGATGGCGCAGCTGGCGGCGCATAGTTGGCCGTGTCTGATACAACCATAACCATCAAGAGGAGATGCATCATGCTTATCACCCGGAGCACACCACGGTTCGCCGCGTTGCGCTGCATTCGATCTACCATGCTCGGACTGAGCCTGCTGGCCGCGGTGGGCGGCTGTGCTAGCCAGGGTACGTTGAATACGTTTTACCGTCTGGAGCGCTCACTGGCCGGATTGAGCGAGCACTCGGTGCAGGTGGCCGACCATCGCTGGGAGTATGCAGAAGGCGGGCAGGGTGAGCCCGTGGTGTTGCTGCATGGTTTTGCTGCCAGCAAGGAGATCTGGATGCGGATGGTGCGCGAGATGCCGGACGGCTACCGGTATGTGATTCCCGATCTGCCTGGGTTTGGCAACAGCAGCTATCTGCCTGATGCCGACTATGACGTGGCCAGCCAGGTGGCGCGGTTGCATGCCTTCGTGCAACAGATCGGCCTGACCCGTTTTCACCTGATTGGCAATTCGATGGGAGGCAATCTTGCCGCCCTGTATGCAGCCAGTCATCCGCAGCAGGTTGCCAGCCTGGCATTGTTTGCGCCATCCGGGGTGGCCCAGCCCACTCCAAGCCCTTACACCCGTGATTATCTGGAGCGCGGCCAGCCGACGCTGGTGGTTGGTAGTCGTGCCGATTACCGGCGAGTGTTCGGCGATGCCTTTGTCGATCCACCGTTTGTGCCGGGGTTCATCCTCGATACCCTTGCCGATATGCAGATCGCGCGGCGGGACGACTATTTGCGGATGTATCAGCAGTTCTGGCACAAACGTACGCCGCTCGAACCGCTGCTGGGTCAGATCGGTGCTCCGGTGCTGTTGTTGTGGGGCGATCAGGACCGGATTCTCGATGTCAGCGCGGCACAGGTATTCAAGCAGGGTTTGCCTCAGGCCGAGCTGGTGGTCTGGCCGAACGTCGGCCATACGCCGATGCTGGAAAAAGCGGCTGATTCGGCGCGGTTGTATGCCGGATTCCTGTCCCGTAACCGCCATCCGGCAGTCGCTGCAATGCGGTAATTCGGTTGTTGTAAAACGAAGCAAAACGAATGGCGCGCTTCCCGCTGTGAAGCGCGCCATTTCTTTGTGCGCCGGCCGGATAGCTGGCTGGAGTGGGCGAGTTTGATTATTTATATGTCGATTGTTGAATGTCAATGGCGCCATGGCGGCTCGCCAGGCTGGGGTTTGCTGCCTGAATATTTATTCTAAATTAGGTGTTTGGCTCTACTCTCGGTGGTGTGGCGTTGCCGGGGTGACTATGTCGCCTATTGGAATGTGTGGGTGGATGTCGGTGCAAACTGACCGTTGTTCGGAAAAAATATGTTGAAAATGAGCGTATTGGCGTTGAGTTATTGCTCTATGTTCGTTACTATTTCGAAAAATTGCCGTTGCAAACGGTGTTCGAAATTCCGCAAAAAGTTCGTATACGAAAAGCGCGGATTGCCTTTCTGGAGGATGGAGATGAGAAAAACCTGGCGGGCCACGCTGTTGGCCATGATGTTGGGTGTGTCGGCGCTGGCACAGGCAGACAATAGTGATCCGATCGTGTTGGTTCACGGTTTTGGCGGCTGGGGCCGCGATGAGTTGTTCGGCCTGTATCCGTACTGGGGCGGTACCACCGATCTGCAGCAAGAGCTGAAAAAACTGGGTCATGACGCAGTGACCGCAGCCAGCGGGCCGACCAGCTCAACCTGGGACCGGGCAGTGGAAACCTACGCGGTGATCAATGGTGGTTGTGTCGATTACGGCGCAGCGCATGCCGCACGGCATGGGCATGACCGCTTTGGCCGTTGTTACCCCGGCCTGCGCCAGAACTTTGCCCGTGGCAGCCAGTGGGACGAGCAGCACAAGGTGCACCTGATCGGCCACAGCCAGGGCGCGCAGGTCATGAAGATGCTAACCCACCTGCTGGAAGAAGGGGCGCAGGAAGAGCGTGCCGCCAGCCCCGGCGATGTATCGCCACTGTTCCAGGGGGGCAAGCACTGGGTGCGCTCGGTGACGACCGTGGCGGGCGCCAACAATGGCACCACTTTCGGCCGCCTGACCGGCTTCAACGAGTTGGCCAAGCAGGTGCTCAAGGGGGCTGCTGCGTTTCTGGGGGCCGGTGGCCAGCCGGAAGACCTGCCCTATGATTTCAAGCTCGATCAGTGGGGGCTGAAAAAACAGTCCGGCGAATCCAACAAGCACTACTGGGATCGGGTCTGGTCGTCGCCGATCTGGAAAAGCAAGGACGTGGCGCTGTATACCTTGAGTCCGGAAGGTGCGGCTGAAGAAAATGCCTGGGTCACTACGCGCAGCGGTGTCTATTATTTTTCGTTTACCAATGGCACGACAATCAGGGGACTGCTCAGCGGCAACCATTACCCGTCTCTGGATACCAATCCGCTGCTGTCGCCGTTCGCGCTTGGCATGGGCTGGTACCGCAACTACGGCAGTCGCTGGCTGGAAAACGATGGTGTGGTCAATACCTACAGCATGAAGGCGCCATTCGGTCATCCGGTAGTCGAGTTCACAGGTACGCCGCAGGCTGGTAAATGGAATCACATGGGTTTCAGTCATGCCGATCACTGGGATGTGGTCGGTAGCGGTGATGTACTCAATAACCTGGTGCGTAATACCAGCCTGATCAATGCCTATGCACGGCAGGCCAGCCTGTTGAAGACGCTGGACTGATCCAGATCAACCGGGCGTGAATGGCGGAGCCGGAGGGCTCCGCTTTTTTGTATCATTGCGGGATGTTACGTCACCGCCTGTTTCATGCCACATCGTCGGCGCTCGGCCACCTGCACCTGCTTTACCGGCTGCGCTGGCTGTCGATCGTCGGCCAGCTGACCGCCTTGTTCGCCGCGAGCGAATGGTTGCATCTGAGCCTGCCGATGTGGCCGCTGGGCCTGATCGTGCTGGCCCAGCTGGTGTTCAACCTGTTCAGCGGCTGGCTGATTCACCGTGTCCAGCAACGCCGGGCCGCGCTGGGTAGTGGCCAGCTGGCCGGCCAGATCGTTGCCGACATCCTTGCACTGACCGGATTGCTCTACTTTGCCGGCGGTGCAGCCAACCCCTTCGTGTCGCTTTACTTGCTGCCCATATCGATTGCCGCAGCGATCCTGCCTGCCGCAGCCGTGATCGCCCTGTTGCTGTTGACCCTGGTGTGCTACTCGGCGCTGATGGTCTGGCATGTTCCGCTGCCGCATATCCATGCCTTTGGCCACGACCAGTTCTGGGGGCATCAGGTGGGAATGTGGCTGACATTCGTGATCGCTGCCGGCCTGATGGTATGGTTCCTGCTGCAGGCTGCCACCCTGATCCGCCAGCGTGACCAGCAATTGCGGCAGGCCCGGGAGCGGGCGCTGCGCAATGAACACATCCTCGCCCTGGCCACCCTGTCTGCCTCGACCGCCCATGAGCTGGGCACCCCGCTGGCCACGCTCACCCTGCTGGCCGACGAGTTGGCGCAAGAGCCCGCCCTGCCGGCGACGATGCGGGCCGATCTGGCGCTGATGCAGGAGCAGGTGGCGAGAATGAAGCGCTTGCTGGGCGAGCTGAGCAGCCGGGCGCAGCCGGGGGGACAGCAATCGCGCTTGCCTTTGGCGCAATGGCTGGCCGGCGTGGTGGATGAATGGCGTCTGTTACGGCCGGAGGCCCGGCTGCAGTTTGGCGGGGTGCTGCGGCAGTCGGTCACCGTGATCTGTCACAGCGGGCTGGAAAAGGCGCTGCAGAATCTGCTGAACAACGCAGCCGATGTGTCGGCCGCCGATATCGAGCTGACCGCAGCCGTCGACGATGAACGGATTGAGCTGCATGTGCTCGACCGTGGGCCGGGTGTGGCGCCCGAAGTAGCCGAGCTTGCCGGCGGCGTACCGGTTTCCACCAAGGCCGAGGGGTTGGGGATCGGCCTGTTGCTCACCCACGCTACGATCGAACAGCTGGGCGGCGAGGTGGCGTTGTTCGACCGCCCTGGGGGTGGTACCGATATTCGCGTGCGTTTGCCGCGACACTATATGGAGTCAGGACATGATGCAGGATCAGTCACCCAGCTTGCTGCTGGTCGATGATGACGAAACATTTCGTTCCGTGCTGACGCGGGTGCTGCAGCGGCGTGGATTCTGCGTGCAGCAGGCCGGTAGCGAGGCCGAGGCGGTTGCCTGCGCCGAGGCAGAATCACCCGAATACGCAGTGGTCGACCTCAAGCTGGGCGGCGACTCCGGTCTGGCGGTGGTCAAGGCGCTGCATGTGCTGGATGCGGAAACCCGGATCGTGGTGCTGACCGGCTACGCCAGCATTGCGACCGCCATCGAGGCCATCAAGCTGGGTGCCACCCATTATCTGGCCAAACCGGCAACCGCCGAAGAGATCGTTGCGGCCTTCCAGCGTATCGAAGGCAGTGTCGAAGCCATCGATGCCTCGCCGATGTCGGTGTCGCGGGTCGAGTGGGAGCATATCAATCGGGTGCTGGCTGAAAACGAAGGCAATATCTCTGCCACTGCGCGTGCGCTGAAAATGCACCGCCGCACCTTGCAGCGCAAGCTCGCCAAGCGCCCGGCAGGCGAATAGCCAGCCTGCGACAAATTGTCGCGATTTGCCGGCGTTCTTTGACCGTTGTCAAGGTTGTGTCATCTTTCCGGTTGTACCCTCCCTGCGTCAAACTGTCGCACCGGTCGTTTGTCCTGCTGGCTCGCAGGCAAACGCCAATCTCGAAGGGGGAGTGTCATGAGCAAACACGATCAGCATCAAAACGAACAACAAGGCCTGGATCTGAGCCGGCGCAAATTCCTGGGTACCGGTGCACTGGCCGGTCTGGCCGGCGCGGGCATGTCGCTCGGACTGGCTGGCTGCAACAAAGGCCCCGATGCCGGCAAGGCAGGCGAGCACGCAGCGGCACCGGCCAGCCCGGAAGCAGCAGGTGGTCACGGCGTACACAAGGGGCCGGGCCAGCTGGACGAATATTATGGTCTGTACAGCGGTGGTCACACCGGCGACATGCGGGTGCTGGGCATGCCGTCTGGCCGCGAGATCCACCGTGTTCCGTGTTTCGTGCCGGATGCGCTGGTTGGCTGGGGTATTACCAACGAATCGAAAGCCATCATGGGCACCAAGCCGGATGGTTCGCTGAAATACACCGTTGCCGATACGCACCACGTCCACGCTTCGTATACCGACGGCACCTACGACGGCAAATACGCCTGGATCAACGACAAGATCAACAGCCGTATGGCGCGTATCCGTCTGGATACGTTCACTTGCGACAAGATCACCGAAATCCCGAACATCCAGGGTTTCCACGGTATTTTCCCGGACAAGCGCGACCCGGTCGATCCGAAGATCAACCACACCTCCCGCGTGTTCGCGGGCTCCGAATTCAGCATTCCGCTACCGAACGATGGTACCGATGCCGATGATCCGAGCAAGTACCGCTCGCTGTTCTCCTGCCTCGATGCCGAAACCATGGAAGTGCGCTGGCAGTGTCTGGTTGACGGCAACATGGACCTGGTGGCCACATCGTTCGATGGCAAGCTCGCCGCATCGAACCAGTACAACACCGAAATGGGTGTCAAGTACGAAGACATGATGTCCGCCGAGAAAGATTCGTGCGTGTTTTTCAACATCGCCCGCATCGAGCAGGCAGTGAAAGACGGCAAGTTCAAGACTGTCGGCGATTCGAAAGTGCCGGTGGTGGATGGCACCAAGGCATCGAATACCGATCCGAAAACTGCGTTGACGGCATATGTGCCGGTGCCAAAAAATCCGCACGGCGTCAACGCCAGCCCGGATGGCAAATATTTCATCTGCGCCGGCAAGCTGAACCCGACCGCAACCGTGATCGACCTGGCTACTGTACTCAAGTTCTTCGACGGTGAAGTCAAGGAAACCAAGGAGGCCGTGGTGGCCGAAGTGGAAATCGGCCTGGGGCCGCTGCACACTGCGTTTGACGGCAAGGGGAACGCATTTACCACCCTGTTCCTCGACAGCCAGATCGTCAAATGGAACGTCGAGCAGGCGATCAAGTTTTACAAAGGCGACAAGAATGCCAAGTATGTGGTGCACCGTCAGGAAGTGCACTACCAGCCGGGCCACCTGAACGCGTCGATGTCGGAAACCATGGAGGCCGACGGCAAGTGGCTGAACGTGGGCTGCAAATTCTCCAAAGACCGTTTCCTGCCGGTTGGGCCGCTGCACGCCGAAAACGAACAGCTGATCGACATCACCGGCGAAAAAATGGTTCTGGTGGCCGACCACCCGGTTCGCCCCGAGCCGCACGACTTCATCATCATCAAGCGCGACAAGATCAAGACCCGCCAGATCTACGATTTCAAGGATTTCCCGAATTCGTTGCAGAAAGTCGAGGATTCGCGTGTCGAGCGAAACGGCAACAAGGTCACCATTTACCTGGCCTCGTATGCGCCTGCATTCCATCTGCGCGAATTCAAGGTCAAGCAGGGCGATGAAGTGACGCTGATCCTGACCAACTTTGACAAGGTGGAAGATCTGACCCACGGCTTTGCGATTCCGAAGTACAACGTCAACTTCATCGTCAATCCGCAGGAAACCAAATCGGTTACCTTCAAGGCTGACAAGCCGGGTATTTACTGGTGCTATTGCACCCACTTCTGCCACGCGCTGCACCTGGAGATGCGCTCGCGGCTGATCGTGGAAAAGTGATTTCCGCCTGATCGGTATGGTTGACCAAGGGAGGGCGCGAGCTCTCCCTTGTGCATTTCAGTGGCCTGCTGACTGCGGTTGATGGCTGTCAATGCGGCTTTTTGTCGCTGGGGGCATGATGCCCGTTCTTTGTTGCAGGACGATCCCGATGAATCTGCTCTTCATTCGTCTTATCTGCCTCTTGGCCGTGCTGTTGCCGTTTGTGGCTGCAGGCTCTGCCTACGAGGCGCCCTTGCCCGCAGGACTGACGTCCGATCCCGATATGTGCAAACACGTTCGCTGTGCCGACGTATTGCCGGGCGCCACCGGGTTTTCTCCCCGCAAGGGCCAGCCGCCGTATGTCGAAGGCTACGGCATGGTCAACGGCCAGAAAGCGCTGCTTGGTTATGTGTTCCTGTCGACCGACATCGTCGATATCCCGGCGTATTCCGGCAAGCCGATCGTGACGCTGATCGGCATGGACAAGGCCGGCAAGATCGCCGGGGTGCGGATTCTCAAGCACAGCGAGCCGATCCTGCTGCTGGGTATCCCCGAGCAGAAAATGATCGATTTCGTCAACCAGTACCGCGGCAAGCCGGCCGACGCGCAGTTCGAGGTAGGGGCCGGCGGTGAAGGCATTGTTCATCTGGACGCCATTTCCGGCGCCACGGTCACGGTGATCGCCGAGAATCAGGTGATCGCACAATGTGCCTACGAAGTGGCCAAACAGGTCGGTCTGGTGAAAGCCGTACCCAAGCCGGCTGCCAGATTCGCCGACGACGGCAAGTCGCGCAACTGGAAGCAGCTGATCGACGACGGTGCGGTAAAACATCTGGTGGTGCAGCCGAAGGAGCTGGGCGAGCCGGATCAGGGCAAGCCGTATATCGACCTGTGGTTCGGTTATCTCAGCCATCCGCAGATCGGCCGTTCGGTGCTCGGCGAAGAGGGCTACAAACGGCTGATGTCCGGGCTGGGGCCACACGATCACGCCCTGTTCATCATCGGCAGCGGCGCCGGCTCGTTCAAGGGCTCCGGCTTCGTGCGCGGCGGCCTGTACGACCGGCTGAAAATCAGCCAGCAACGCGACAGCTTCACCTTCCGCGATACCGACTACCTGAACCTGTACACCATGCAGGCGGCGGGTGCGCCGGCTTACGACGAATCGGGCATTTTCATCATCCGTGGCAAGGGATTTTCGGCGGCGTATCCGTTCGATTTCGTGTTCCTGGGCAACCGGCAGGACAAGGAAACCGGCGCCCGTGAGTTCGTCAACTTCCCGACCGAATACTGGTTGTCCGCCAGCTACCTGCAAGGTGGCCGTCCGGCGTTCAGCAAACCTGACCCGACCTGGCTGAAAGTGTGGAAAGAGAAAGCCTGGCAGATCGCTGTATTCTGCCTGTTCCTTGCTGCCGTCGCGATTGCTTACGCCAAGCGCGACACGCTGGTACGCCGGGCCAGTCACAAGGACAAGCGCTGGACGGAATATCCGAAGTACGCATTCTGGATATTCAGCATTGTTTTTGTCGGTTTCTGGCAGATGGCGCAGCCGTCGATCACCCATGTGATGACCTGGTTCCATTCGATCCTGTTCCAGTGGAAGTGGGAGCTGTTCCTGTCCGACCCGTTCATCTTCCTGTTCTGGTGGTTCATCATCATCACTGTGTTCGTCTGGGGCAGGGGGTTGTTCTGTGGTTGGATGTGCCCGTTCGGCTCGTTGTCGGAGCTGTTGTACAAGATCGGCGGCAAGATCGGCCTGCGTCGTTTCCAGCGCAAGCTGCCGCAGCACATGCATGACAAGCTGAAATGGCTGAAATACGTGATTTTCTTCGGCCTGATGGCGGTATCGCTGTATTCGATGAGTCTGGCGGAAAAAATGGCCGAGATCGAGCCGTTCAAGACCACCTTCCTGGTCGGCATCTGGAACCGCTCGTGGCCGTTTGCGCTGTTCGCGCTGACCCTGCTTGGCGTCGGCATGCTGGTCGAGCGGCCGTTCTGCAAATACCTGTGCCCGCTCGGCGCCGGCCTGGCGATTCCCAGTACCTTCCGCCTGTTCGGCCTCAAGCGCAAGGCCGAATGTGGTCCGTGCAAGGCGTGTCAGGTGGGGTGTGGTTCGCTGGCGATTGATCCGCAGTCGGGCAAGATCGACCAGCGCGAATGCTTGCTGTGTCTGGACTGCATGGTGTTGTACCACGACGACCATGCCTGCCCGCCGCTGGCTAAAGAGCGCAAGCGGCGCGAGAAGGCCGGCCTGCCGCTGACGCCGATCGGAAAGGATGGGTATTTCATTCCGATCAAGCAGGTGAAATAAGCCGCCGCCACGAGCCTGACCAAGCCATCTCCAGACAGCGCCTTTCCGGAAGCGGAAGGGCGCTGTTTTCTTTTGGCGCGAGTGTTGCGGGTTGTCAGCGCAATCGTGAAACCTGGGCTGCCAGGGCCTACACTGAAACAGGATTCCGCTGCAGGAGGACGGCATGATTACGCTACCCGAGATGGGGCAGGCGGCTGCCTGGCAAGCGCTACGGCACGACTGGCTGGGCGATGAGGCGGCATTGGTCAGGCAATGGCTGGCGGATTTGCCGGACGACTGGCAGGTGGCGCAAGCGCAGGGAGAGTCATTGCTGGCTGCCGTGCAACGATCCACCCCTGGCGTTCGCGAGTCGCTGCTGCACCTGTTTCCGCTCACCTCGCCGGAAGGGCGGGTGTTGATGCAATTGGCCGAGGCGGTGCTGCGGATTCCGGACGACGCTACGCTCGATCGGCTGCTGCATGATCTGTTGCTGCAAGGGGACTGGCACACCGCTGCACAACGGGCACAGCGATGGCAGGCATCGATTGCTTCGCGACTGCTCGAATTTTGCCAGTGGCTGGCCCACGCCGGTGATGCCGGCCGTCTGGGGGAATGGTTGCTGGAAGCGGGCCAGGCATCGATTCGGACCGGCGCGCGCAAGGCGGTTGCTGCGCTGTCGGCCGATTTCGTGATTGGCCAGACCATTGAGCAGGCCCTACTGACCGCCGATAACGCCGGCCAGCACCGCTACAGCTTTGATATGCTGGGCGAGGCGGCACTGACCTACCCGGATGCTGCGGCGTATTTCGAGGCCTACCGGCAAGCGATCCAGGCGGTGGCGTTGTCGCGTCGGGCAGACCGGCAGGACCGGAGCGTGTCGATCAAGCTGTCGGCACTGCATCCGCGCTACGAGTGGCGCAATCTGGATCAGCTGCGCCACGAACTGCTGCCGATGCTGGTCGAGCTGGCGATGCTGGCCCGCGAGCTCGATGTGCCGCTGACGCTGGATGCAGAAGAAGCCGAACGGCTGGAGGTATCGTTATTGCTGTTCGAGCAGGTATTCACCCGGCCGCAGCTGGCCGATTGGCCATGGCTGGGGCTGGCCGTCCAGGCATACTCGCTGCGTGCGCCGGCGGTGATTGACTGGCTGTCCCGCCTGGCCCACACCTGCGGCAAGCGGATTCCGGTGCGTCTGGTAAAAGGTGCTTATTGGGATGGCGAGATCAAGCGGGCTCAGCAGGGCGGCTGGGCCGGCTATCCGGTGCTGACCAGCAAGACACATACCGAACTGGCGTATCTGATCTGTGCGGCCAGGTTGCTGGCCGATGCCGAGGCTTTCGAGCCGCAATTTGCCACCCACAATGCCTGGACAGCAGCGCATATCCTGCAGCTGGCGCAGCCGGGTGGCCGCCAGATCGAATTCCAGCGATTGCATGGCATGGGCGAGGCTCTGCATCGTCAGCTGGTGCAGCGGCACGGCATGGTGAGCCGGGTGTACGCACCGGTAGGGCCGTTGCCCAGATTGCTGCCTTATCTGGTGCGGCGGTTGCTGGAAAACGGCGCCAGCAATTCGTTTGTTCATCAACTGGCGGGCGCAGGCTCGCCGGCACACGACATGGCCCGCATCTACCAGACGGCGGGTGCCGTGTCTCCCGGCCTGCCAGCGCCAGGTGCCTGGTTTTCCGGCCGGCAGATCGCCACAGGAGGAAGCATGGCCGATATGACATTCCTGCAATCGCTGCAGGCTGAGATGGCGCCCTGGGCGCAGCATGGGTGGGAGGCCGCGCCGTTCATTCATGGCCACCCGCTGGAAGGCGGGCGCCAGCCTCGTCATTCTCCACTGGATACCCGACAGCAGATCGGCTGGCTGATACCCGCCAGCGAGGCTGCAGTCGACGCGGCGCTGGCGGGTGCGCAGCGGGCCGCCGCCGGGTGGGATGCCACGCCGGTCGAAACACGGGTTGCCGTGCTCGAATCGCTGGCCGGACGCCTTACCGAACATCGCGGCGAGTTGCTGGCCTTGTTGCAGCTGGAGGCTGGCAAGGCGTTGCCTGATGCGCTGGCCGAATGGCGCGAGGCGATCGACTACTGTTACTGGTATGCCCGCCAGGCAAAGCAGATATTCGGCCGCCCCTTGCAGCTCGATGCCGTGGCTGGCGAGCGCAACCAGCTGGGGTGGCACGGCCGCGGCTGTCTGGTGTGTATCAGCCCGTGGAATTTTCCGCTGGCCATCTTTGTCGGTCAGGTTGTGGCTGCGCTGGTGGCCGGCAACAGCGTGGTGGCCAAACCTTCCCAACACACCAGCCTGATTGCCGCACGGGTGACCAGGCTGCTTGCCGATGTCGGCGTGCCCCCCGGCGTACTGCAACTGGTGACTGGAGAGGGGGCCACCCTGGGCGAGCGGCTGATTGATCACCCGGCGGTAGCCGGCGTGGTGTTTACCGGATCGGCGGCCGTGGCCAGCCAGATCCAGCGCCTGCTGGCCCGTCGGCAGGATGCCATTGTGCCGCTGATCGCCGAAACCAGCGGTGTGAACGCGATGATTGTCGACAGTTCGGCGCATCTCGAACAATTAGTCGCCGACGTGATGCAGTCGGCCTTCAACAGCGCCGGCCAGCGCTGTTCGTCGCTGCGCGTACTGTGTGTGCAGGACGAGATTGCCGGGCCGGTGACCGATTTGTTGCGTGAGGCAATGCATACGCTGACTGTCGGGGATGTGCGCATTCTGGCCAACGATATCGGGCCGTTGATCAGCGAGCCGGCGCGCCAGCAATTGCAGGACTATCTGGCCGGGTTGCCTGGCAGGCTGCTGGCGCAGGGTACGCTGTCGGCTGATTTGCCGCCGGGGGCGTATGTTGCTCCGCAGTTGTGGGAAATCGACCCGGAGCATTGGCCAACGCAGGAGACATTCGGCCCGGTGCTGCACCTGGTTCGCTGGCGACAGGGCGAACTGGCCGGGGTGGTCGAACGTATCAACCGGTCGGGATTTGGTCTGACGCTGGCGCTGCACTCGCGGCTGCCTTCGCATATCGAGCTGGTTAGTCGTCTGGCCCGAGTGGGCAATCTGTACGTCAACCGCAACCAGATCGGCGCCGTGGTCGGCTGTCAGCCGTTTGGCGGCGAAGGGCGTTCCGGCACCGGGCCGAAGGCCGGTGGCCCGCATTATCTGCAGCGGCTGGCGGTGGAACGGGTGGTCAGCATCAACACGGCTGCGGTGGGTGGTTCGCCGGAGCTGTACCGCGAAGACTGGCAGCGAAACGCTGATTATTGATCCCGCAGGCGTATTTCGCTGTGTCTTGCCTGCCGGGAAAATCAGCGATTGCGCCGGTTGTCAGATGCCGGGATCGCTTGGCGAGCCAAACAGGCAGAGGTTGCTGCGCTTGGATTGCTTGACGTGATACATCGCCTGGTCGGCTTCGCTGAGGATGTGGTCGCAGTCGTCCTCTTTGCCGAAGAACAAGCGGTAGCCCACGCTGCCGCTGCAGCGGTAATCGACCTTGCCCAGCGGGAAAACGCGATCCAGTGTGCCGCGCAGGGTATCGAGAACCTTTTGCACACTCATCCGGGCGCTGGTTTCGTCACCGCCCAACTGCTCCAGCAGTACGACGCCACTCTGGTGGCCCCAGGTGTCGTTCAATACCTTGAAGTTATCCAGATCGACAAACAGCAGTGCCGCCCATTGCTGGGTGCGTGCACTGTTCAGTTGTGCCAGGCGCAGCCGGTCAAGCAGTTGCCGTCGGTTGGGCAGACCGGTCAGGGCGTCGTGCCAGGCCAGCCGGCGGATTTCTTCGTCGGCCTGGCGTTCTTTGCTGATATCGCGAATCACTGCCAGATAGTCGTCGGCACTGTCGGGGCCAACGGGCTGCAGGTGATTGACGGTGAGGTGCAGGTAGCGGTTGCCAGCCGGCATGTTCAGGCAGCATTCGCTGCTGACGGCGTTTTGCTGGTCATGGCACAGCAGCGTGGTGTTCAGTAGCGATTCGGCCAGCGGGGCGGGCAGGATCGAGCTGACCGGCTGCAGCGGCGCGTGGGGCAAATCGACCAGCGAAGCCAGATGGTCTGGCAGATGCAGACTGGTGAGCCGGTGGTCGCTGTCGTAGCTCAACACCAGGTCAGGAAGCGAGCGGATCAGGGTGGCCAGCTGCAGCTCGCGGTCACGCAATGCCTGTTCGGCTTGCTTGCGCGAGTGGATGTCGATCCGGGTGCCCAGGATGCGCAGCGGGTGGCCCTGGTCGTCCTGCCCGGCCTGCCGACCCAGCAGGGCGAACCAGCGGTAGCTGCCGGCTGCCGCCATGCGCAATTCGATGGCAACGTTGCCGGTTTGTGCGTGGCAGTGGGCTTCGAGCGCTGCCTGCAGGGCTGGCAGGTCGTCGGGGTGAACCAGGGAGGCCCAGTCACTGACTTCAGGGCCGCCGGCAGCATGCAGATCGAGCTGCAGCCGGCCGCTACCGGGCTGCCACTCCCACAGTTGCTGCTGCCCTCCAGTCAGTGCCAGTTGCAGTTCGTTGCGCAGCCGTTCGCGCTCCAGCAGATTGCGGATCCGCAGTCGGGTGATGCCGACATCAAATGGCTTGGTGATGTAGTCGGCGGCGCCCAGCGCCAGTCCGGTGGCTTCATTGTCCGGGTCGCTCAGCGCCGTGACGAACATCACCGGAACCCGGCTCAGGGTCGGGTCTTGCTGCAGGTGGTGACAGGTTTCGTAGCCATCCATGCCCGGCATCATGATGTCGAGCAGGATCAGGTCGGGTACCGTCTGGCTGGCCAGTTGCAGGGCTTCGGCGCCAGAATTGGCAAACTGGACTTCGTAGTCGTCGGTCAGCGCCTCGGCCAGGATGGCGACATTGGCCGGCACATCGTCGACGATCAGCAGCCGCGGGCGCCAGGCCGTCGGCAAGGGGGCTAAGGGGTGAGCCATCACGCGGCCGGGGGGCGAGGTGGGGTCCATTCGTTCATCCGGTTCAGTGCCTCCTTGAAGTCCAGGATCTGGATGGCTTGCCAGACCGGTGCGAATGCGGCCTGTTGATCGGTGCCGGCCAACTGGCTGGCAATCGCCTCGGCGCAGCGGCGGGCGCGCAAGTTATTCTGTCGCAGCAATTGTTGCAGTTCATCCAGCGCCGGCTGCAGTGTCGACAGATCGGCGTCGGCTAACGAGTGCGCAGGTTGATCGACTGTCGAGCTCTGATTGTAGCCGGACAATTGCAGCCATGCCTGTTGGCAGCTCTGGGCCAGCCAGCTGGCAGCGCTGGCCAGCTGCTGTGGGTCGGCATTGGCGCTACGGCAGTGATCGCATACTGCCGTGGCTGCTTGCTGAATGTCGGTCAGCCCCAGGTTGCCGGCGTGACCTTTCAGGTCGTGTGCCAGCCGGTAGAGCGCCGGCAGGTCTGGCTGCTGCAGCAAGGACTGGACATGGCCGGCAGTGTGCTGGTGCCGCAGGCGAAACTCGTTCAGCAATTGCCGGTACAGCGGCTGGTTGCCACCCAGCCTGGCCAGTGCGCCTTCCCGGTCGATCCAGTCTTGGGCTGGCGGTTTGGGCTCGGGCATGTCGGCCGGCCGGGACGATGCAACGGGCAGCCAGCGGGCGAGCGTCTGTTCCAGTTGCATGACCTCGATCGGCTTGCCCAGGTGGGCGTTCATACCGGCTTCGGCGCAGGCCTGGCGGTCGTCGTCGGATGCGGCAGCCGTCATGGCAATGATCGGGATGTCGCGGCCGCCCGGCAGGCCGCGAATGCGCCGGGTCGCTTCGAAGCCGTCCATTTCCGGCATGTGCAGATCCATCAGGATCGCCGCGAACGATTGCCTGCCTGCCTGGTCGACGGCTTCCAGTCCGTTGGCGGTGCAAACGACGTCCAGCCCGCATTTTTTCAGCATTTCCCGTGCAACGATCTGGTTGACCGGGTTGTCTTCGGCCAGCAGTACCGTGGCCGGTGCAAAGCACAACCGGATCGGGGGCGTTGCCGGCGTGGCTGGCTGGCTGCCGGCCGGGCCATCGCCTGGCTGCAGCGGCAGCAGGATGGTGACGCAGGTGCCGTGGCCGGGCGTGCTATCCAGCCGGATCGTGCCCTGCATCAGCTCCACCAGGCGCTTGCAGATCATCAGTCCCAGTCCGGTGCCACCGTAACGCCGGGTGGTCGAGGTGTCGGCCTGGCTGAACGCCTGGAACTGCCGGGCTTGCTGTTCGGCAGTCATGCCGATGCCGGTGTCCTGTACGCTGACCTGCAGCCAGCGTTGCCCTTGCTGGATCAGCGGTGTAGCTGCCAGCGCAATGCCCCCCTGTTCGGTGAACTTGATCGCGTTGCCCAGCAGGTTGTTCAGCACCTGAGCCAGCCTCAAGGGGTCGCCCATCATCCGTTCCGGCAGGCCAGGGGCCAGGGCGAGCGAGATCGACAGCCCCTTCTGCTCGGCAAGCGCCCGGTAAAGGGTGTGTGTCTGGCGGAATACCGATGCCGGATCAAAGCCGGTTTGCTCCAGCCGCATGCCGCCGGCCTCCAGCTTCGAATAATCCAGAATATCGTTCAGGATGCGCAGCAGGCTGTGCGATGAGTTCAGCATGGTTTGCAGGAAGTGTCGCTGACGGGCATCCAGCGGGGTATCGAGCAACAGTTGGGCCAGCCCCAGGACCGCATTCATCGGCGTACGGATTTCGTGGCTCATGTTGGCCAGAAAGTCGCTTTTGGCCTGGCTGGCCGCTTCGGCGGCTTGCTTGGCCTGCAGCAGTGCGGTTTCGGCTTGCTGGCGCATGGCCAGCGCCTGCTTCTGCAGGCTGATGTCGATCATCTGGCTGACAAACAGGGCGGTCTGGCCACTACTGTCGCGCACTTGCGATACGCTCAGATGAATCCACAGGTAGTCGCCATGCTTGCGGCGGTAGCGTTTTTCGGTCTGGAATGCATCCAGTTGCCCCAGCAGCATTGCCCGTTGGCGACGCTGGTCGTCTGATCGCTCGTCCGGGTGGGTCAGGCTGTCGATGTCGGTGGACAGCAGCTCGGCTTCGCTGAAGCCCAGCATGCTGCACAGCGCTTTGTTGACCTTCAGCCACTGGCCGCTGGCCGAAACCAGGGCCATGCCGTGCGGTGCGTTTTCAAACGTGCTGCGAAACTGTTCTTCGGCTTTCTTCAGCCCCTGAATCGCCTCGGCGCGTTCGGTGATGTCACGCGTCGAGCAGTACAGGCAGGGCTCGCCGTTGATTTCAATCGGGCTGGTGCTGATCTCGACCATGCGGATCTGGCCGTCCTTGCGCCGGTGCCGGGTCTCGAAACAGTCGCTGTCCTGCCGGATCAGCCGTGACAGGCGTTGCTGCAGGCGCTCCGGGGTCCATTGCGCGTCAAAATCGCTGATCTGCAGCCGCGAGGCTTCTTCGGCGCTGTAGCCCAGATGATCGAGAAACGCACGGTTCCATTCCAGTAGCCGGCCGTAGCGGTCGATCACGTGGATGCCTTCGGTGGCCGTCTGCATCAGCAACTGGAAGTGGGCTTTTTGCCGCTCCAGTGCTACCTGGGTGTCTTCCAGCGCCTGGGTGCGCTCGGCCACTTTGGATTCCAGGTCTTCGTACAGCGCCCTCAGGCGGGTCGCCATGTGGTTGAACGTGGCAGCGAGCTGGCCGATCTCGTCCTTGCGACTGTCCTCGATCTGGCCGGCCAGTGCGCCGTCGGCCATGGCCCGGCTGGCCCGGTTCAGGTTGCCCAGCCGTCTGACCAGATGCCGTCCGAACCATGCGGCGGTTGCCGAGATGCCAAGCAGCGTCAGGCCGAGCAGCCCCAGTCCCAATCGTTGCAGGCGCTGCAGCGGCGCGAGCGCCTCCTGGCGGTCGATCTTGACCACCATTCCCCAGCCCAGCTCCCTGAGCGGGCGCCAGGCAGCGATGACCGGCGTCCCCGAGTAATCCACCGCGGCCGCGGCGCCCTGCCGGCCAAGCAGCGCTTGGTGCATCGGCAGTGCCAGCCGGCCGATCGGCACGGTGTGCCGGAACGATGCCTGCTGCCGGTGTCTGAGGGGCGAGGTGTAAAGCGCCATCCGTCCGTCGCGTGCCAGTTGGGCCAGGATCGTTTCTCCGGTCTGGCCCAGCGCCGTGCGGTCGTTCAGGATCGCTTGCAGTAGCCGGGTGTCCAGTTGCAGCACCAGCACACCGCGCAGCACCCCTTGGTGCATCACCGGGGCGATGGCAAAGGCCGATGGCAGATCGCCTGACGGGGCATGCGGCTGAAATCCGGTGAACTGCGCCTTGCGGCTGATTATCGCCAGCCGGACACCCTGGGTGAGAATGGATGTCTTGAGCGGGGGTTGATACAGACTGGCGTACAGATCGGTTTCGCGGCGGACGGAGTAAACCACCTGGCCGGCAGGCGAGACCAGTAGCAGATCGTGGGCGCCGGCTGTGTCGAGGTAATGTTGCCAGCGCGCCTGCCAGGCCGCATGGTCGGTGAGTGGCTGGCCATCCAGCCGGCACTGCCCTTGCGGGCAATCGCCCAGTGCGGCAGCAAAGTCCGGTAGCTGCGCCAGCTGTGCGATAGCCGCCTTGTGCCGGGCAACGAATTCGCTGACCTGGCGCTGCTTGTTATCGGCCAGCTGGCCCAATGTGGTTTGCAGGCTGTCCTGCAGGGCGTGTTCAAAGTTGCGATGGTAGAGATACCAGAGTCCGGTCAACGGCAGTACCGCGACCAGCAGGAATATCCATAGCAGCTTGGCGGCCAGGGTCATTGCTGCGCCTTTTATCGTTCAGGGGGCGCCAGTGGCCGCAGCGGTGGCCAATGGCTGGGTGGAAGTCAGGATGCGGTGCCGGCCCATGCCGTTGAACGGGGTGGCCAGCTCCAGCGAATACGCGCCCAGGCAGCCGATGGCCAGCCAGTCGCCGGGAGCCGTGTCGGCAGGCAGGCGGTAGGGGCCGCGAAACAGGTCGCCGCTGTCGCAGGTGGGGCCGGCCAGGGCGAAGTCCTGCATCGGTACAGGGGCCGGGCCGGTTTGCCGGCCCAGGCCCAGGCGGCGCACCGGGTGGCGGGCCGGCATCCACCAAAGCTCGGACAGCAGGCCATGCTTGCCATCATTCAGGATCAGCAGATCGCCCTTGCGCGCCTCTACCCGCACCGCCACGCTGGCGGCGCCGGCCACCAGGCAGCGGCCGGGCTCGCTGTGCAGCCGGGTGGCCGGCCCCAGCAATGGCCTGGCCTGCTGCAGGGCGCCAGTAATTGCCGGGCGGTAGGCGTCGAGCGGCGGTTCATCGCCACGGTAGCGGGCGGCAAAGCCACCGCCGATGTCGATAATCTCTGGCACCACGCCAGCGCGGTCTGCCAGTGCGGCGGCGTGTCGCAGCATCCGGGCGTAGCGGGCCGGTTGTTCGCACTGGCTGCCAATGTGGAAGGTCAGCCCGCAGCGCATCCCGTGGCCGGCGACACGTTGCAGCAGGGCCATTGCCTCGTCGTCGCTGGCGCCGAACTTGCCACTCATTTCCCAGTCGGCGTGGCTGTCGGTGCAGGCCAGCCGTACCAGCAAGCAGGCACCAGGCCCGCCGCCAGTGGCGCGCAGCAGCTTGTCCAGTTCGGCAGCGCTGTCCAGCGCAAACAGCCTGACCCCGGCCTGCCAGGCGACCCGGATGTCGGGCTCGGGCTTGAACGGATTCATGAATGCGCATTCGGCATTGGGCACCGCTTGCTGCACCCGCTGCAATTCGGCCACCGAGGCAATGTCAAAACGGCGGATGCCGGCAGCAGCGAGGGTGCGCAATACGGTCGGGTGTGAATTGGCCTTGACTGCGTAATACGGGGTAGGGAGGGCAGCCAGCACGGCAGCCGCTTGCTGCTGCAGCGCGACACAGTCCAGCCACCAGATCGGCGATCCGGCCAGGTTGGCGGCAATGTGCTGTTCGAGTGGGGGGCAGTGATCGTGCGATGGGGTCATGGCGGGCAGGCCAGCAGGGCGGCGGTTCAGCGCCCGTACCGCAGCGGTACGGGTTCGCCCTGTCACTATATGCGCTGGCGCCGCCGATGGCTACCGGCGGTCACCGTCCGGAGTGAACACCAGTGCCACGCCCAGTGCGATCAGGCCGAGCGGCCACCAGGTGCGTAACAGCTGGACCAGATCGAACTCGATCAGGCCCAGATTGCTGGCCAGCGCCAGCGCGCCTCCCAGACTCAGCAGGATGGCAGCGACATTGCCTTTCATGACGATCTCCCGGTGGGTGGATGGTCTTCAGCATAGCTCCCGGTGCGGCGATCAGAAACCGACATACCACTGCAGAAAGCCTACCAGCCCACCCAGCGCCGTTCCCAGCGCGACCAGGATCCACTCGTCTTCCTTGAACACCGGGTGCAGCATGTCTTCAAAGTCTTCTACCGACAGGCTGATAAGCTTTTCCCGCAGCGAGGTTTCGATGTCCATCGCCTGCTTGCTGTAGTCGTGAACGTTTTTCAGCAACTTGGGCACTTCGAGCATGATTTTGTCGACGGCGCGGTTTTTCATCTCGATGTAGGTCTGGGTGCCGATCATGAACTGCAGGAACGGTTTGACCAGCCCGGCTTCCTTGTCGATGGCGGTCTTGACGTGCTTGGAGATGATGCGGAACACGCCATCGGACAGCGGTCCCTTGAGAATGCCATCAATGATGTTCTGCGGATTGAGCAACTCGTCGGCAACCATCTTGCTGTAGGCGACGGCCACCTCGTTCTGGCGGCGCATGAACAGGCCGTGCAGGGTAAACGGACCGAACTTGCGCGGATGCTTGGGACTGAAAATCATCAGGATCGCCAGCCAGTTGGTGAAGCCGCCGGCCAGCGCTCCGCCAATCGGCAGAAACCACCACGGTTGGACGAAAAACCACGCAAACATCTGCACTACACCCAGCGGCAGGCCAAAAATGATCCCGGAAATCTCGATAAAGCGGAATTCGCGCTTGCCTACCGTCTGGAAAATGCGGTTCAACAGGCTGACATCGCGCTTGCAGGCGTCGATGACCATCTGTCGCAAATCCAGCACCTCGGCCGGGTGAATGCGCATTTCGTCAATGATATCGGCGATCACCTGCGGCAGGTCGTTCATTGCCCGTTGCACAATGCGCTCGCGCACCATCGTCGGCAGGCTTTCCCAGATCTTGGGGGCGTATTCCTCCATGGTTTCGTGGATCAGGCTCGGCGCTATTGCCAGCATCGGCCCGCGCATGGCTTCTGCCATTTTCTGCGGGTCGATGCGGCTGAACATTTCGTCGACACTGAGCAGCTTGCTGGTGATCAGGTCGATCGCCATGCCGGCCATTTTCTCCGCCTTGCGCGGCACGATGCCCTGCCAGCCGAGAAATGGCGGAATGCCCCAGAAAGTCTTGGGGTAAAAAGTGAGCTTGATCGCCTTCCAGTTGGTGATCCAGCCGATAAAAGCGCTGACAAAAGGGATCGCGATATACGACCACTGTTGCGGGCCGGTCAGGCACGCCACCGCCCGGCTCCAGAAAATGTCCCACATGATGCACTCCGCTCTCGTGTGATGTTGCCCTCGTCATGTCCGGGTCACGGTACTGCCGGGGGCTGGTTATGCTGATGTGATAATGAGGGGCTATTGTATGACATGTAAATTGTCGGACAATAGACATTGCCGAACATTCTTCATGACCATTAGTCATCTGTTGCCGGCACCCGGGCGGGGCCGATGATCTGCACATGGCTGCAAGCCGCTCTGGTATTGGTCTGCAGGCCGGCTGCAAGCCAATGCCAGAGCGGCTTGCAGCCTGACGGTCTATCCTGGTCGGCTGCCGGCGAGCGAAGCGGCCTTGTCCTGGCTCAAGGACGGCTGTAATTATTTCAGCCGACAATCCGCCCCATGTGTGCGCAGCGGGTGCGCAACGATTTGCTTATCAAAGGAAAACACATGTCCGGTTTGCCCATTTTCGACAACAACGTGTTTGGCTTCGACGCACGCGGCGTGGCCAAGCGTTTCCGTCATGCAGCCATTTTCGGTGCGCTGGAATCGCTGCAGGACGGCGAAACGATGCGCTTTGTCAACGATCACGATCCCCTGCCGCTGCTGGCGCAGATCGAGCAGCGTTACGGCCGCCAGATCGGCATCCAGTACGTGGCACGCGAGCCGGGCAATATCGTGATTGATTTCAAGGTGCAATTGCACGCCGCCGAGCAGGAAGCCGAACCGGCCCCCGCTCAGGCACCGGCGACTGGCGGCGGTTGTGGTGGCGGCGGTGGTGGGTGTGGGTGTGCAGGCAATCGCTGAGCCGGCTCGACAGGCTGCTAGTCGATGCCCAGCCGCTCCATCCGGTAACGCATTGAGCGGAAGGTGATGCCGAGCAGCTTGGCGGCGGCGGTGCGGTTGAAGCGGGTTTTTTCCAGCGCATCGACAATCGCCGCCCGTTCCAGCCGGTCCAGGTAATCCTGCAGCGGATAGGTATCGCCGGCCGGAATGGCGTCGGTACCTGCCTCTGCCTCGTGGTTGCACGGCGTCAGCTGCAGGTCGGTACGCGAAATGTGGCCACCGTCGGACAACGCCAGAGCGCGCTCGAGGATGTTTTCCAGTTCGCGGACATTGCCGGGAAAGTTGTAGTTCAACAGCGCGGTCAGCGCGTCCGGCTCCAGCCCTGGGGTGGTCATTCCCAGCGTGCCGGCGATTCGCGCCAGCACGGCCGCGGCAATCGCCGGAATGTCGTCGCGCATCTCGCGCAGCGGTGGCATGCGTAGTTCGATCACGTTCAACCGGTAAAACAAATCCTGCCGGAAGCGGCCACCTGCCACGCAATCGGCCAGGTTCTGGTGGGTGGCGCTGATGATGCGCACGTCCACCGCATCTTCATTCGCTGCGCCCAGCTTGCGTACCTTTTTTTCCTGAATCACCCGCAGCAGCTTGACCTGCATCATCAGCGGCAGGTCGGCCACTTCGTCCAGAAACAGCGTGCCGCCGTTGGCCGCCTGAAAGAATCCTTCGCGTTCCTGATCCGCACCGGTGAATGCACCTTTGCGGTAGCCGAAAAATTCGCTTTCCATCAGGTTTTCGGGAATCGCGCCGCAGTTGACCGGCACGAACGGCCGGGTGGCGCGGGCGCTCTGTTCGTGGATCATCCTTGCTGCGCGCTCCTTGCCCGATCCCGATTCGCCGGTGATGTACACCGGCGCGTTGCTGCGCGCCAGCTTTTCGATCAGCTCGCGCACCTGCTGCAAGGCCGGCGAGTTGCCCAGAAAACGGCTGGTGGCGCTTTGATTGGCAGCAGGCGGGGTATCGACGGCCAGGGCTGATTTGACCAGGGTGCGCAGTTGCTCCAGCGAAATCGGTTTGGCCAGGTAGTCGAACGCGCCCAGCTTCAGTGCCCGCACTGCGTTGTCGGTACTGCCGTAAGCGGTGATCACTGCTACCGGCACATCCAGCCCCTGCTGGTGGATGTGTTCCACCACCTGCAGCCCCTCGCCATCAGGCAGGCGCATGTCGGTCAGGCATAGGTCAAACGTGCCGGCCTGCAACTGGGCCAGGGCAGATTTGACATTGGGTGCAGCGACTACGTCCAGCCCCATCCGCAGCAGCGTCAGTTCCAGCAGTTCGCGGATATCGGCTTCGTCGTCCACCACCAGCACCCGCCGTGGCTGCTTGCTGTCGCGCTTGCTCATTCCCATTCCTTGCAACTGATCCTGAACGTGGTTTGGTTCTGGTTATCAACATAGTCGAGCGTGGCCCGGTTGGCGGCGCAGATTTCCCTGGCGATATACAACCCCAGCCCGCTGCCGTTGCTGTCATCAGTGGTGCTGAAGGGTTCAAACAGCCGCTCGCGCTGCGTTTTGGCGATGCCGGGGCCGTCGTCGCAGACATCGATGATTGCGCCCAGCCGGTCACGCCGGGCGCGAATGGTAATGCTGTCCGGTTGCTGGCGGCAATAGCGCCAGGCGTTGCGGCACAGGTTCCACAGCACCTGGTGCAGATGGCCGCGGTCGAATGCAATCGATAAATCCTGCGGTGCGTCGACCACGATGCAACCGGCCGGCATGCGCTCGGTCTGGCTCAATTCTTCACTGAAGGTGGTCAGATAGCCAGACAGCGGAATCGCCTCTGGCTGGGTACGGTCGCGGCGGTTCAATTGCAGGATGTCTTTTACCATCGCATCCAGCCGCCGGGCGTTGTCGCGGATGATCCGGGTCAGACGCAGGGTCAGCGCATTGCGGCTGTCTTCTTCCAGCAACTCGGCGGCATGGTTGATCGACGACAGCGGGTTGCGGATTTCGTGGGCGATGTTGGCTGTCAGCCGTCCCAGTGCCGCCAGCTTCATCTGCTGCGCCTCGGCCTGCTGGCGGGCGATGTCATCCAGGAAGATCACTGCGCCACTGGCCCGGTCGTTGTCGATGGCAACAAACCTGGCCCGCAGCAGTTTGTTGCTGCCGCGGGCCCTGAACACGAAATCGCGCTGGGCCTGGGTCTGGCTATCCCGCCAGACATTGGCCGCCGCCTGCAAATCCTGGGCGTAGTCGTCCAGCTGCAATTGCTCGCGGATACGCGGCGGGCCCAGCAGCCGCTCAGCCTGCTGGTTGCGCTGGCGGATGTTTCCTTCGCTGTCGACCACCAGGACACCGTCGGGCATGTCCTTGATGATCAATTGGTTGATCTGCGCCATATTGGCCAGATCGATTCCCCGCTGGGCGGCAACCTTCTCGCTCTCGGTTGCATACTGCGCCAGCCGGTGCGCCAGCCAGGCCGTGGCAAAGTAGCCGATCGATAATGTCGCTGGCTGGCCAAAGTCAGTGGGCTCGTTCTGCAGATAACGCACCACCTGCGAGAACAGCACCGCCAGCGCGGCAATCGAGGCGTGGAACAGCGTCGTCCTGCCCCGGCTGATCAGCCCGGCCGCCGCCAGATAAGGCATCAGCAATACCCCGAGCCCGCTGCGGATGCCGCCGTTCATGTTCATCAAGGTAACGATGAAAATGATGTCGGTCGTCACTTGCAGCGACAACTGGATATTGAAGTAGGGCCTGCGCAGCCGGATGGTGACGAACGAGGCCAGTCCGAACAGCCAGTAGCCCAGCGCCAGCCAGGTGTGGCCCATCGGGGGTTCGGTGCCATTCCAGTCGCCGCGATACGTCAGGCTGAGGATCGCCAGCAACATGATGCTGCCAATGGTCAGCCGGTAGAGGTTGAAATACAGCAGCGAGCGCCAGAATGAATCCGGGTAATGGCGGTTGGCCTGGCGGGTGTAGGGGTAGGGAATGCGCATGACGCAGTATCTCGCAGACGGTTGCCCTATTGTAGGCGCTGGCAATCCGCCACGCTCGCAGCCGCTGCGCTACAATCAGCCGCTTGTTTGCTCACTTTCAGGATGCTGCAGATGGATATCAAAGCCTACATGCAACAGATCGGCCAGCAGGCCCGTGCCGCCTCGCGCGCCATGGCCCGTGCCGATACCCATGCCAAAAACCGGGCATTGCACGCGATGGCCGACGCCATCGACCGCGATGCAGCCAGGCTGATCGCCGCCAATGAGCAGGATCTGGCCAATGCCCGCGCCGCCGGGCTGGACGAAGCCATGCTGGACCGGCTGGCGCTGAACCCGAAAACCGTTGCTTCGATGGCCGAAGGCCTGCGCCAGATCGCCACACTGGCCGATCCGGTTGGCGAAATGACTGAATTGAAATTCCGCCCGACCGGTATCCAGGTCGGCAAGATGCGTGTACCGCTGGGCGTGATCGGCATCATCTACGAAGCGCGGCCGAACGTGACCGCCGACGCCGCCGGCCTGTGCCTCAAGTCCGGCAACGCGGCGATCCTGCGCGGCGGCAAGGAGGCGATCCTGTCGAACCAGGCGATTGCCGCCTGCGTACGCGAAGGCCTGACCGTGGCCGGCCTGCCGGAAGCCGCCGTGCAGGTGATCGAAACCACCGACCGCGCCGCCGTCGGCGAGCTGATCACCATGCCGCAATATGTCGATGTGATCGTGCCGCGCGGCGGCAAGAGCCTGATCGCGCGCATCTCGGCCGAGGCACGGGTACCAGTGATCAAGCATCTGGATGGCGTGTGCCATGTGTACATCGACGACGAGGCCGATCCGGAAAAAGCCATTCGTGTCGCCGACAATGCCAAAACCCAGCGCTTTGCGCCGTGCAATACGATGGAAACGCTGCTGGTGAACGAAAATATTGCCGAGGTGGTGCTGCCGCCACTGGCGCAAATCTACCGTGACAAAGGCGTCGAGCTGCGTGGTTGCCCGGCCACCTGCGACATTCTGCCGGATGCGCTGGCTGCGACCGAAGAAGACTGGTCTGCCGAATACAATGCGCCGATCCTGGCGATCAAGCTGGTAGCCGATCTGGACGAGGCCATCGACCATATCAATACCTATGGTTCGCAGCACACCGACGCGATCATCACCGAAAATTACACCAAGGCGCGGCGTTTCCTGCGCGAGGTCGATTCCAGTTCGGTGATGGTGAATGCCTCGACGCGTTTTGCCGATGGTTTCGAATACGGCCTGGGCGCCGAGATCGGCATTTCCACCGACAAGATCCACGCCCGCGGCCCGGTCGGGCTCGACGGCCTGACCAGCCAGAAATGGGTGGTACTGGGGGATGGGCATGTCCGTACCTGATACTGGCCACGGCCTGCCACCCGCGCCGGCGGGCGTATTGCTGGCCGATGGCTCGCCCGCATTCGGCGCCTTTGCCGGTAATGTCGGTGCGATCGAATGGGCCGGGCTGAATGCGGCGCTGCGCCGGTCGGCATTGTGGCAACGATTTCACCACAAGCGCTGGCACTATGTCGGCATCGCCGGGGCGGATTGCTTCATTGGTCTGGCGGTGGTGGATGCCGGCTGGGCAGCGTCGGCGTTTGCCTACTTGTTCGACCGTGAGCAGCGGCGGGTGCTGGTTGACTTTACCGGCATGGGCATTCCCGGTCTGCAAGTGAAGGTCAATCATCAGGGGGGCGAGGGGGCGCTGGCGCGTTTCCAGGGGGCGGGCGGCGAAATCCTGCTGACCCGTGCTGTCGGTTGCAGCCATTACACCTTGAAAGTCCGGTTGCGCGACTTCAGTCTCGACGCAATTCTGGATACCGCTCAGGCGGCGCCGACCTTGTCGGCGATCATTCCGATCCAGAAGGGAGTGGCCAACTGCACCCAGAAATCAGCCTGTCTGAAAGTGACTGGTTCTGCGCAGTGCCAGGGGCGGCAATACGACCTGACCGGTGACAGTGCCAGCCTCGACTACACCAACGGCCTGTTGGCGCGCGATACCGCGTGGCGCTGGGCCTCGGCGCACAGCCCGAAAATCGGCTTCAACCTGCAGGCCGGTTTCAATGGCAGCGCCGAAAACGTGCTCTGGCTGAATGGCAGGATGATCCTGCTCGGGGCGGCTCAGTTCGACTTTGACCCCAAGCGGCCGATGCAGCCATGGCGAATCCGTACCGACGATGGTTTGCTTGATCTGGGCTTCGAGCCGCATGGCGCCCGGCGGGAAAACAAGCAGCTCCTGATCGCTGCCAGCGATTACATTCAACCGATTGGCGTTTTTTCCGGCCAGGTACGCGCCCATCCGAGCGACCCCCCCACCCTGGTCAGCAACCTGCTGGGCGTTACCGAAGACCACCGCGCCCGCTGGTAAGGCCTTTACCCTGCGACGACACCGCCCGGCAGGCAACGACCTGCCCTGCCGGAGCGTTGCTGAACCCGCAGAACATCGTCGACGCAATCTACCTGCCGTGGTCTGTCGGTTGCTGATGGCGTGTCATCTGGCCGTCATCCGGTCGTGGGTTAGCCGGGCGAACAGGCTATAATCCGTCGATGCAGACGGCGATTTCTCCGGTTGGCGTGTTTGGCGGCACGTTTGACCCCATTCATTACGGACATTTGCGTATCGCAGAAGAGCTGGTCGAGGCGGCAGGGCTGGCGCGCCTGCACTTGATCCCGGCCGGCCGGCCACCGCACCGCGAGGTGCCGGCGGTGACTGCAGCACAGCGCTTGCAGATGGTGCAACTGGCCGTGGGCCCACACCCGGTCTTTCGGGTGGACGATCGTGAATTGCGCCGCCAGGGCCCGTGTTACACGGTGGATACCTTGACCGAGCTGCGCGAAGAATACGGGCCGCGCACCCCGCTGCTGTTGCTGACCGGCACCGATGCCTTTCTGGGGCTCAATACCTGGCACCGTTGGCCGCAGCTGTTCGAACTGGCACACGTCGTCGTCGCGCAGCGTCCCGGCTTTGCCGCCGGCGACTGGTTGGGCAGCATGCCGGATGAACTGCGCCGCTATTGCCAGCCCCGGCTGGTGCCGGACCTGGCCATGCTGAGGCAAAGCCCGGCCGGCGGCGTGGCGTTGCTGACGGTGACGCAGCTGGAGATTTCCGCTACGGCGCTGCGGCAGATGTTCGGCTGCGGCAAAAGCCCGCGCTATCTGCTACCGGATGGGGTCATCGACTTCATCCGTACCCGACAACTTTACACATAAGCGTTACATGGATACTGAAAACCTGAAAAAAATTGCCATCGATGCCCTGGAAGACATCAAGGCCAAAGATATCGTCATCCTGGATGTCAGCAAGCTCAGCTCGCTGTTCGAATGCCTGATCATTGCCAGCGGCGACTCCAATCGCCAGGTCAAGGCGCTGGCCAACAATGTGCGCGAGAAGGTCAAGGAGGCCGGTGGCTACATCATCGGTGTCGAAGGCGAGCAAACCGGCGAGTGGGTGCTGGTCGATTGCGGCAATGTCGTGGTGCATGTGATGCAGCCGGCGGTGCGTGACTACTACAACATCGAAGGTCTCTGGGGCGGGCAGAAGCCGGCGTTTGCGCCGGTACAGGCCGCCAACTGGCGCGATCACTGATCGCGCTGCGTGAAAATCCACTTGTTCGCCGTCGGCACCAAGATGCCGGGCTGGGTCGATGCAGCGTATGCCGAATACGCCAAGCGCCTGCCGCGTGAATGCAGCTTGCAGCTGACCGAAATCAAGCCGGAAAAACGCGTCGGCGGCAAGACGGCGGCACAGGTGATGGAGGCGGAGAAAAGCCGTATCCTGGCGGCGCTGCCAGCGTCGGCCCGCTTGATCGTGCTCGACGAGCGCGGCGAGAACTGGACCACGGCGAAACTGTCGGCAAACCTCAAGGACTGGCTTGGCAGCGGGCAGGATGTCGCTATTGTCATTGGCGGCGCAGATGGCCTCGATCCGGAGGTCAAGCAACGGGCCGCCCGGCTGCTGCAATTGTCGGCACTGACCTTGCCGCACGGCATGGTGCGTGTGCTGCTCGCCGAGCAGGTGTACCGTGCCTGGTCGCTGCTCAACAATCATCCCTATCACCGTGAATGACCTTCAATGAGCACACCCTTGTATCTGGCTTCGGCCAGCCCGCGCCGACGCGAATTGCTGAATCAGCTGGGCATTCTGACCGAGCTGCTGCGCACCGATATCGACGAGACACCGTTGCCCGGTGAGGCGCCGCTGGCCTACACCGAGCGGCTGGCGTATGCCAAGGCGCAGGCCGGCTGGCAGCAGGTGCAGCAATTCGGACTGCCCGCCCGCCCTTTGCTGGCCGCTGACACGACGGTGGTGCTGGATGGCGAAATCGTTGGCAAGCCGGAATCTCCCGATCATGCGCGACATATCCTGCAGCAGCTTTCCGGACGCGAACATCAGGTACTGACCTCGGTGGCGGTTCGGCTGGGCGAGCGCTGTCGCGTGCTGAGCACCACCAGCACGGTGCGTTTTCGCCCTCTGCTGGCCAGCGAAATCGACCACTACGTCATTTCCGGTGAACCAATGGACAAGGCAGGTGCCTACGGTATTCAGGGCGTGGCAGCCATGTTCGTCTGTGACATTCAGGGCAGTTACACCGGCATTGTCGGCCTGCCATTGGCAGAAACCGTCGTGCTGCTGCGCGAATTCGGCATTGAGGTAATGGGCGCATGAAAGACAATATCCTGATTAATGTCACGCCGCAGGAGGCTCGGGTAGCGGTGATGAGCGAAGGGGTGGTGCAGGAGATCCACCTCGAACGTACCGCGCACCGGGGGCTGGTCGGCAATATCTATCTGGGGCAGGTGAAGCGGGTGCTGCCTGGCATGCAGTCGGCGTTCATCGAAATCGGCCTGGAGCGGGCGGCGTTCCTGCATGTGGCGGATGTTATCGAGCAACGGCAGCTGCCATCGGGCACTCACCGGATTGAACAGTTGCTGTTTGAAGGGCAGACGGTGCTGGTGCAGGTCATCAAGGATCCGATCGGCACCAAGGGAGCCCGGTTGTCTACCCAAGTCAGCATTGCCGGGCGCTATCTGGTGCATCTGCCGCAGGAAGACCACATCGGCATTTCCCAACGTATCGCCGACGAGGGCGAACGCGAGCAGTTGCGGGGCCGGCTTGAGTCGCTGCTGCCGCCGGGGATGCCTCACGGCTATATCCTGCGCACCAGTGCCGAATCTGCCAGTGACGACGAGCTGCGTGCCGACATCGACTATTTGCGGCGGCTGTGGGAGGACATCCGTGCCCGTTCCCAGACCATGCCGCCCCAGTCGTTGCTGTATCAGGATCTGTCACTACCGATGCGAGTGCTGCGTGATTTCGTCTCCGCCGATACCGAACGGCTGATGGTCGATTCTCGCGAAACCTTCCAGAAAATGAGCGAATTCGCCCACGCTTACGTGGGGCGTGCGGTGGCATTGTTGCAGCATTACACCGGCGATCGGCCGTTGTTCGAACTGCATGGTGTCGAAGCGGAAATCGAGCGGGCGTTGTCGCGGCGGGTAAACCTGAAATTCGGCGGCTACCTGATCATCGACCAGACCGAGGCGATGACGACGATTGATGTCAACACGGGTGGGTTTGTCGGCTCGCGCAGTTTTGACGAAACCATTTTCAAGACCAATCTTGAAGCCACGCAGGTGATTGCCCGCCAGCTCAGGCTGCGCAATCTGGGGGGAATCATCATTGTCGATTTCATCGACATGGAGCTGGAAGAACACCAGCAGGCGGTATTGGCCGAGCTGACCAAGGCGCTGGCCAAGGATCGTACCAAGATCACCGTCAACGGCTTTACCAGTCTGGGTCTGGTGGAAATCACCCGCAAGCGGACCCGCGAAAGTCTGGCGCATCAGCTGTGCGAGTCCTGTCCGACCTGCCAGGGGCGTGGCGAGATCAAGACTGCGCAAACGGTCTGTTTCGAAGTGTTGCGCGAAATCCTGCGCGAGGCGCGGCAGTACAATGCCAAGGAATATCGCATCCTCGCCTCGCAGTCGGTCATCGACATGTTTCTCGACGAAGAATCACACAGCCTGGCGCAACTGGCCGACTTCATCGGCAAGCCGATTTCCCTGCAGGTCGAGACGCTGTACAGCCAGGAGCAGTTTGACGTAATCCTGGTCTGAATGGCTGGACGCCGCTCTGGAGGCGGCTCGTGGCCCGGCTGCAAGCCGCTTCCAGAGCGGTCTGCAGCCGGGTTCGCTATTTGGGGGCGCGCAACACCCGACCACTGCCGCCCAAGCTTACCCGGTAGGTCTTGGGCGACATGCCTTTCCAGCGTTTGAATGCCTGGATAAAACTGGACGCCTCGCTGTAACCCAGCCGGCCGGCAATATCCTCTACCGCCATGCCTTCCCGGATGGCCTGCTCGGCGAGAATCTCGCGGATTTCGTCGATCAACTGCCGGTACGACGTTCCCTCGTTTTCCAGATGGCGGCGCAGGGAGCGTGACGTCATCCCCAGTTCGGCCGCCACGGTTTCCATGTCGGGGAACTGGCCGGGCAGCCTGGCCAGCCGGTCACGAATCTGGCTGCTAAATCCGCTGCGGGCACGGCGCTGCTGCAGCAGTTGCACACACATCGCCTCACACATCTGCCGGGTGTGCTCGTTGGCCTGCGGCAGCGGCATGTCGAGAAAACAGGCATCGATCGCAATCAGATTGTCCGGCTGGTCAAATCTTGGCTCGACACCGAACAGCGCAGTGTAGCGTTCCCGGTAGCCCGGATCGGCAAACCGGAAATGCACCCGCTCCAGCGGAATGGCCGTACCCATTGCCTCGTAAAACAACTGCTGCACACCCGCCAGATCACGTTCGGCCAGGTAGCGATGGGTGCTGGCCGGCAGGGCGCTGTCGTCCATGTAAATGCAGATCTGCCCGTCGGCCTCGCTCACCCGGAAATCGGAAAAGGTGAATGTCAGCGGCCGGTAGCGCAAGGCAAGATCAATCGCCGCCCGAATGGTCGGGCTGCTGGCCAGCGCAAAGCCCCAGATGCCGTATGTGGTCAGGTGGTACTGGCGGCCGGCAATCAGGCCAAAGCCGGGCAAGTTGTCTGTTACCTTTGCCAGGTTGCAGACCAGACGCAGCTCCTGTTCCGTATCGATTTCACCATCCGGCTGCAGCAGCATGGCCTCGGTGATGCCGGTGCCTGCCAGCAGCGGCAGACGGCCGATACCGTGCTCGGCGGCCAGCGCCAGCTGAATGCGTACACTGTTGATGCTGCGTCGGTAGGGGGGCATGGAATGGCTGGAATGAAAAATGTCCGGAATTATAAATTATGTTTCCGCTGCGCGCCTGCCATTTCATGTCATTGGCCTGTAATCTCTCGCTGATCTCAATGCTGTATGAATATTGTCCGGCCGCACCGCGCCACAGGTGGCCAACCGGCCGGGGCCAGACTCAAAAAGGTAGCCATCATGACTCGCGACATTCCCCGCGCACCGCTGATCACCACTGTCGGTGCGCCCGCATCGCCGGCCCAGCGCGCAGCGATTTCGCTGCTGCGCGGCCTGACCCGCGCCAGCTTCAAACTGTTGGTCAGGCCACCGTTCACCATGGGTGCACAGCGAGTCATCTCGTCCACGCTGGCCCGCTGCGTCCCGGTCGAGCGAGGGCTGGATCGCAGTTGCCTGCCCTGTGGCGGCGATCTGCTTCGCCCGGCCGTCGGTGTGCCTGACGGTGCCGTGCTGTATCTGCACGGCGGCGCATTTTGCATGGGGTCTGCTGCCACCCACCGTGCGATCACCTCCCGGCTGGCCTCTCGCAGCCATTCGGAGGTGTGGGTGCCCAACTACCGGCTGGCCCCGGAGCATCCCTATCCTGCCGCACTGGACGATGCGCTTGAATGCTTTCGACAGATGCTGATCGCCGGCCACCCGGCCGACAGGATCGTGCTGGCAGGCGATTCGGCAGGTGCCGGATTGGCGCTGGCACTGGCGTTCAGGTTGCGCGAGCAGGGCTTGCCGATGCCGGGCGGCCTGCTGTTGTGCTCGCCCTGGGTTGATCTGAGTTTTGACGGAGAAAGCATGCGGCTCAATGCCCGGCTCGACCCGATGCTCAGCCGCTTGCGGTTGATGATCTGTGCACGCCACTACCGTGGCGATGAAGGTCGCCAGAATCCGGGATGCTCGCCGCTGTTTGCCGAATTTGGCGGAATGCCACCAATGCTGATCCAGGTGGGTAGCGACGAATTGCTGCTGGATGATGCCATTCGTCTGGCGCAGCGTGCGGCCGTGCACGGTGCCGACGTTCGGCTGACCCAGTTTTCCGGCATGTGGCATGGTTTCCAGCTACACGCAGGGCTGCTGCCCATTGCCGCAACCGCCCTGGATCAGGCGGGTGCCTTCATTGCCGGATGCAGGCAACTGCCGGTCAGATCGGCCAGCTCAGCCACCAAGGGATGGTCAGCATCGCGGCCAGCGTGGTCGATGTGACCAGCGCTGCGGCCAGCTGCCCGTCGCCGCCCATTCTTACGGCAAGAATGTACGATGAGGTGGCAGCCGGCAACGTGGCCATGACCAACGCAGCCCGGCGCGACACCCCATCCAGCGCCAGCCATTCGCACAACCACCAGGCCGCCAGCGGAACGAGCAGCAATTTGACGCAGCTCCAGTAGGCGATCAGCCAGGGGTTGCGCCGCCACTGGGCGAATTGTAGCCCCGCGCCTACTGCCATCAGCCCGAGCGGAAGGGCTGCATCGGCTAGTGGACCGATTGCCTGCAGCAGTATCTTCGGAGGGGGGGGCCGCCGCCCACTGGCAACTCATCCCGGCCAGAATCCCCAGGATCAACGGGTTGCTCGCCAGCTCCCGCCAGATGCCTGACTCACTGTGACGTGCCAGCATCGACACTGCTATCACGTTAACCAGCGGAATCATCGCGCCACACAGCAGTGCAATCGTGGCGATTCCCTGCTGGCCATCAATGCTGCCGATGACGGCGAATCCGATGTACGAATTGAACCGGAACGTGCTCTGGATACCGGACGCAAAGGAGACCTGGTTCAACGGCGACAGCGGGCGAACCAGGTAGCCGGCAGCCAGGCCTGCCAGGGTAAAACCGACCCCAGCCAGCAGCATTGGCCCGCTTGCAGCCAGATCAATCGGCTGCGCTGCCAGAGCCCGGAACAGCAGTGGCGGAAACAGCACGAAGTAAATGAATTTCTCCAGGCCAAGCCAGAATTCACCGCTAAAATAGTCCAGACGGCGCAGTAAATATCCAAACAGGATCAGGCCAAAATCAGGCAGCAGCATCAGGGAGATCGACATGGCCCGAATGATATATCAGCCAATGGAGCGTGCATGAGGGATTATCAAGGGGTGTTCCTGCTGCCATGCACCCGGTTGGGTATTGTTGTTGATCAGAATGCACTGCTGGCGCTCGACTTTCTGCTCGACGAGGTACCGGCGAGGCCGCCCTCCACGCGGATGGCCCAAAGGGTCTGGGAAGAACTGGCCGCCTACCTTGCCGATCCAGACCATGTCTTCAGTGTTCCGTTAAAGCTGGCCGGCACCCCGTTCCAGCAACGGGTCTGGCAGCAGATTGCAAAGATTCCGCCAGGCGCCACCATTCGGTATGGCGACATCGCCCAGGCCTTGCATACCTCGCCACGACCGGTTGGCTCCGCTTGCGGCGCTAACCCTGTGCCGCTGGTCATTCCATGTCATCGAGTTCTGGCCAAAGCAGGCATGGGGGGTTTCAATGGTCAGGCTAGCCATCTGACGCTGGATATCAAACGCTGGTTATTACGCCATGAAGGCCATCGAGTCTGAGCTGGATGCTTTCTGCGATTGCCTGTTGCTGCAGGACGGTTTGTCTGCCAATACACTGCAATCCTACCGCCGCGACCTGCGGCAGTTTGCTGACTGGCTGCAGGCTACACAGGGCATTCAGTCACTTCTGCGAGTGGATCGTGCCCAGATCGCTGAGTACCTTGCCCATCGGTTCCGCATCCAGTCCAAGGCCTCGTCGTCTGCCCGGCTTCTGTCGGCACTGAAGCGTTTCTATCGGCAACACGTCCTGCAAGGCACCCTGCAACACGATCCGACCCATCAGATCGCTGCGCCGAAACTGGTTCGGCCGTTGCCGGACAGCCTTGCCGAGTCAGCAGTGGATGCCCTGCTGCAGGCACCGGATGTCAACGACACGCTCGGCCTGCGTGACAAGGCCATGCTGGAAACGCTCTACGCTACCGGCTTGCGCGTATCCGAACTGATTGGCCTGACACTCACCCAGTTACGCCCGGACATGGGGCTGGTGCAAATCGTCGGCAAGGGCAACAAGGAGCGGGTAGTGCCGCTGGGCGAAGAAGCACTCTACTGGCTGCAGCAATATCTGCAACAGGCAAGAGGCTTGCTGCTGGGCAGCCGGCCGGCTGCCGCTGCGGTATTTCTGACCGCCCGTGGCGAGCCCATGACCCGCCAGGCATTCTGGTATCTGGTCAAGCGCCATGCTCAACTGGCGGGCATTCCCGTTTCACGGATTTCCCCGCACTCCTTGCGCCACGCTTTTGCCACCCATTTGCTCAATCACGGAGCGGATTTGCGAGTTGTGCAACTGCTCCTGGGACATGCTGATATTTCAACTACCCAGATCTACACGCATGTAGCCCGCGAACGGCTGAAGCAGTTGCACCGGCAGCATCATCCACGAGGATGAAAAAAGCGGCGAAAATCGCCGCTTGGGTCAAGGAGGCCACCGTTGGCGACGGCTTAGCTGCTGGCAGCCGAAACGGCTTCTTCCTCTGACTGGATATCGAGCAAAATCTGCTCATTGCTGTCGATATCGACAAACACATGGCCGCCGCTGGACAGCCTGCCAAACAACAGCTCGTCGGCCAGCGCCTTGCGAATGGTGTCCTGAATCAGCCGCTGCATCGGTCTTGCGCCCATCAGCGGGTCGAAGCCCTTCTCGGCCAGATGCCGGCGCAGATCGTCTGAAAACTGGATGTCGACTTTCTTCTCGTGCAACTGGGCTTCCAGTTGCAGCAGGAATTTGTCTACCACCCGCAGGATCACATCCTGATCCAGCGCAGCAAACGGAATGATCGCGTCCAGCCGGTTGCGGAATTCCGGGGTAAACATGCGCTTGATATCCTGCATTTCGTCGCCTGCCTGCTTGCTGCTGGTGAAGCCGATGGTCGGCTTGGCCAACGCTTCTGCCCCCGCATTGGTCGTCATGACGATGATCACGTTGCGGAAATCCGACTTGCGGCCATTGTTGTCAGTCAGCGTGCCATGATCCATCACCTGCAGTAGCACGTTGTAGATGTCCGGGTGGGCTTTCTCGATCTCATCCAGCAGCAATACGGCATATGGATGCTTGGTGATAGCCTCGGTCAGCAGGCCGCCTTGCTCGAAGCCGACATATCCCGGAGGTGCACCAATCAGCCGTGACACCGCATGTCGTTCCATGTACTCCGACATGTCGAACCGCACCAGCTCGATTCCGAGCGTGTACGCCAACTGCCTGGCCACTTCGGTCTTGCCTACCCCTGTCGGGCCACTGAACAGGAACGAGCCGATCGGCTTTTGCGGATTGCCCAGCCCCGAGCGCGCCATCTTGATGGCCGAAGCTAGCACTTCGATCGCCTTGTCCTGCCCGAATACGACGTTCTTCAGATCCCGATCCAGCGTCTTCAGCGAATTGCGATCATCACTGGAGACATTCTTCGGCGGTATGCGGGCGATCTTGGCAATGATGTCCTCGATTTCGTGCTTGGTAATGGTTTTTTTCTGCTTCGACTTCGGCAGAATGCGCTGCGCGGCCCCGGCTTCGTCGATGACATCAATTGCCTTGTCCGGTAAATGCCGATCGTTGATATACCGGGCAGACAACTCGGCAGCTGTCGTCAGCGCCGACTGGGTGTACTTGACTCCGTGGTGTTCCTCAAAACGTGATTTCAACCCACGCAGGATTTCCACTGTCTGGTCTACCGTCGGCTCCGATACATCAATCTTCTGGAAGCGCCTGGACAGGGCGTGATCCTTTTCGAAAATACCGCGAAATTCAGTGTAGGTCGTTGCTCCAATGCAGCGCAGCGAGCCGTTTGACAGTGCCGGCTTGAGCAGGTTGGACGCATCCAGGGTTCCACCTGATGCCGCACCAGCCCCTACCAGGGTGTGGATTTCATCGATAAACAGAATGGCGTGGGGATCCGTCGTCAATTGCTTGATCACCGCCTTCAGGCGTTGCTCGAAATCGCCGCGGTATTTGGTGCCCGCCAGCAACGCCCCCATATCCAGTGCGTAGACCGTAGAACGGGAGAGCACCTCTGGCACCGAGCCTTCCACGATCCGTTTGGCCAAACCCTCGGCAATCGCCGTCTTGCCAACCCCCGCCTCACCGACCAATAGCGGATTGTTTTTGCGCCGGCGACACAGTACCTGAATCACCCGCTCCAGTTCGCTGTCACGGCCGATCAATGGGTCAATCCGCCCATTGATTGCCGCCTGGTTCAAATTCTGGGTGTAACTTTCAAGTGCCCCGCCAGCGCCGGATTCCTGTTCCTGTTCCGATTCGCTGTCGCCCGGTTTGGCCGCTGCACTGTGGTTGCCGCTACTGGCCGCGCTATTTTTGGTAATCCCGTGCGAGATGAAGTTGACCACATCAAGGCGGGTCACGCCCTGCTGGTGCAGGAAAAATACGGCGTGGCTATCCTTTTCCCCAAATACGGCAACCAGGACATTCGCGCCGTTGACCTCTTTCTTGCCAGAGGACTGTACATGCAAAATGGCCCGTTGGATCACTCGCTGGAATCCCAGAGTTGGCTGCGTGTCCACTTCCTCGCTGCCGGGCACTACAGGTGTGTGCTGGCTGATAAAGTCGGTCAGGCTTTTGCGCAGTTCATCCATATTGACCGCGCAGGCGCGCAACACTTCGGCTGCCGTCGGATTGTCGAGCATGGCAAGCAGTAGATGCTCGACGGTGATGAATTCATGGCGCTTTTGCCGGGCATCCATGAATGCCATGTGCAATGTGACTTCCAGTTCCTGTGCAATCATTGCTAATTCTCCTCCATGACACATTGCAACGGGTGGCGGTTCTCCCTGGCGAAGGCCATCACCTGCTCCACCTTGGTCGCGGCAATATCCTTCGGGAATATGCCGCAGATGCCACGTCCCTCATGATGGACTTTGAGCATGACTCGCGTCGCCTGTTCCCGGTCCATCCGGAAATGCTGTTGCAACACGACAATCACGAATTCCATCGGGGTGTAATCGTCGTTGAGTAAAACGACCTTGAAGAGCGGCGGCTGACCGACGCGGCTGCGAACTGCTTCAAGCAGCGTATCGTTGTTGTGCTGGGTAGCCATGGCATGCAAAGACTGCAAAGCCCAATGATACCGTCGTCATCATCGAATGTTAATGACGAATTCACAGCTTCGAATCAAGCCGGCAAGCGGTCAGCGATTTCGCTCTTGGATAATATAATTTTGGAACGGTAGCGCGAATTTTCAAGGTTAGTTTTTTTGTGAAAATCCCTTGAAAATTATGGTGTTGTGTGTACTGTCCTGATTCTGTTCAGGTTTTGTAGAATATCGTTGTTTGCTGATGGTCTTGCGATGCCCGATCTGGCAAAGTTTACCCGCCGCAGCTGCTGGAACCCTGCTGTGGGTGCAGGGTTCCATGAGCGCAACATGGTCAGCCGTGCGCAGCCAGCAATGCTGATTTCATTTTCTGTAGTGCCTTTTGCTCGATCTGGCGAATCCGTTCTGCCGACACGCCGTATTCTGCTGCGAGATCATGCAGCGTTTTGCTCTCGCCTTCTTCTGCCAGCCAACGGCTGGTCACGATCCGGCGGCTGCGTTCGTCGAGGCTGGCCAAGGCCTGTTCCAGCCCTTCGCTCTGCAGGCGCTCAAGTGCGCGCTGTTCCAAGCGATGGGTTGGTTCGTCCTGCTCGTCGGCAAGCCAGTCGATCGGGGCGTAGCCGTCCTCGCCGTCGTCATGCGAGCCTTCCAGGGCCATGTCCTGGCCACTCAGCCGCATCTCCATTTCCAGCACTTCTTCCGGCTTCACGCCTAGCTGGGTGGCAATTTCGTGTGCTTCCTTGTGCGTCAGGCTCGCCAGGCTCTGTTTCATGCTGCGCAGGTTGAAGAACAGTTTGCGCTGTGATTTCGTCGTCGCAACCTTGACCAGTCGCCAATTCTTCAGAATAAACTCGTGAATTTCAGCCTTGATCCAGTGAACGGCAAACGAAAACAGTCTGACGCCGCGCTCCGGCTCGAAACGCTTGACTGCCTTCATCAGGCCGATGTTGCCTTCCTGAATCAGGTCGGACTGCGGCAGGCCATAACCAGAATAGCCACGCGCGATCGTTACGACTACTCGCAGATGCGACATGACCAGCTGCCGCGCGGCATCCAGATCGTTATGGCGTTGCAGGCGATAGGCAAGGGCGAGCTCTTCATCCTGCGACAGCAAGGGGATGCTGTTCACACTCTGGATGTAATGCTCAAGGCTGCTGGCATCCGAAACAACGGGTAAAGTCATAGCTGCATTCACAGTCGGGTTCCTCCTGCGGTGATATTAGCACTCCTTACATGGGAGTGCTAATCGGGAAAAAAGTTCACCGTCGGCTCATCGTGGCTGACGTCAGCTTGGCTGCTGGCCAAGATGCCGGTTGACTGCCAGCAGGGCTCCGGCCCAGCAAAGTATTGCGGTTGTGATCACGGTAAGGGCAAGACCGGCGATGTCCGGCATCCGGAGCGAAAAATCGGCGGCATAAAGGCTGGCTACTTGCTTGACGTCCGGTTCCAGCCAGTAAAGAGCCGATGCCACGCAGGCAATGCCGGTCAGTGCGCCAAGCAAACCCTGGAGCGCGCCGAAATAGGCAAATGGCCGGCGAATGAAGGTGTTGGTCGCCCCAATCAATTTGCTGACCTCGATTTCGTCACGTTTTGTCAGTACCTGCATGCGGATCGAGTTGGCAACGACGACCAGCAGAGCCAGTCCGAGTGCGGCTGCCAGCATCAGTGTCAGTCGATGGCCAAAGTCAAGGATGGCAGCCAGTCTGCGCGCCCATTCATTATCGTGCTGGATGGCTTCAACCTGCGGTAGAGCGCGCAGGGTGGAGGTCAGCTTTTGCAGGGCTGCCGGGTCGGCCGATTTCGGGGTTAGAACGAATGCGTCAGGCAATGGATTGTCAGGTAATGAATCGAGGATAGCTCCCATTCCTGTTTGTTTCATCGCCTCCAGCGCTTGCTGCCGGTCGATCAGCCGGATGTCAGACAGTTCTGCATATTGCTGCAGCCGGGTTTGTAACGCGCGGATTTCGGCCGTTCCTGTGCCGGTCTGCAGGTAAAGGGTGATCTGGTTATGCTGGGGTAGCTGGCCGATCACGCCTTCCAGATTGGTCAGCAGGGTATAAAGTCCAAGCGGGAAGCTGACGGCAAAACCAATAACCAGCGTATTCAGCAGGCTGGACAGCGGCATGTGGATAAATTGCCGGATGGCGTTGCGCAGGGCGATGCTGCGCAGGCGAAGCGCGCTCATTGGCTCAAGGTTCCCTTGTTCAGTCGCAGGATACGATGGGGGCGTTGTTTCAGAAAGCCTTCGTCATGGGTAGAGAGCATGATCGTCACCCCCACCTGATTGAATGACTCAAACAAATCCATGATGTCTTCGGCGTAGGCATGGTCGAGATTGCCTGTCGGTTCATCGGCCAGCAGTATGTTTGGCCGATGCACGATGGCTCTGGCGATGCAGAGTCGTTGCTGTTCGCCGCCCGACAGGTGGATCGGATTAAGCTTTTCCCGTGAGAGCAGGCCCACTCTGTCCAGGGCAGCCCTGGCACGCTTCAAGCTGTCTGTGTGTGAATATCCGGCAATGTCGAGCGGCAGGCGGACATTATCCATTACTGTACGGTCGAAGAGTAGCTTGTGATCCTGGAAAATCAGGCCGATATTGCGCCGCAGGTAAGGCATTGCGCGTGATTTAAGGGCGCCGACGTTTTGTCCGTTCACCAGGACTGTGCCGCTGGTCGGGCGTTCAATGCCTGCAATCAAGTTGAGCAATGTTGACTTGCCTGCTCCGGAATGCCCCGAGAGCAGCACCATTTCTCCGTCGGTGATTTCAAAACTAATGTTGCGTAACGCCTCGTAGCCGCCGGCGTATCGCTTGATGACCTGGCTGAAGTGAATCAATCGAACAGTGCCTCCACATATTCGGCCGCCACGAAGGGGCGCAGATCGTCCAGATGTTCACCAACGCCGATAAAGCGTAGCGGAACCGGGCGATGTTTGGCGATGGCTGCGATGACACCGCCTCTGGCTGTACCATCCAGTTTGGTGACAATCAGTCCGGTCAGACCCAAGGCGTCGTCGAATGCCTTGACCTGAGTGACCGCGTTTTGGCCGGTATTGGCATCCAGCACTACCAAGACTTCATGGGGGGCCGTCGGATCGGCTTTCTGGATGACTCGTTTCACTTTCCGGATTTCTTCCATCAGATGCAGTTGGGTCGGTAGTCGGCCGGCGGTATCGGCAAGCACGACATCAATGCCGCGAGCCTTGGCTGCGTTGATGGCATCAAAAATGACCGCTGCCGAATCCCCTGAGGCCTGCGAGATCACGGTGACATTGTTCCGTTCGCCCCAGGCAATCAGTTGTTCCCGGGCGGCTGCACGGAAAGTGTCGCCGGCTGCCAGCAGCACAGACTTGCCTTGGCTCTGGAAATATTTCGCCAGTTTGCCGATCGAGGTTGTTTTTCCTGCACCGTTGACGCCTGCCAGCATGATCACGAAAGGCCGGTGGCCGCTGATGTCGAGTGGCTGTTGCAAGGGCAGGAGCAAGCTGGCCATCGCTTGCTGAAGTGCTTGTCTGAGTTCTTCAGCGTTATCGAGGTTTCGCCGCTTCACCGTCGAGCGGATTTCATCCAGTAGTTGTGTCGTCGCCTCGATGCCCACATCTGCGGTCAGCAGCAGCGATTCCAGTTCTTCGTAAAGCTCTTCATCGATTTTCCTTCCGCGAAACAGTGTTTTCAGCCCTGAGCCAAGCTGGGCACGGGTTTTTGACAGGCCTGCGCGCAGTCGCTCCCGCCAGTGGGCTTTCGGCGCCGGTGGTTCGGCCGCTGGTACGTTGTCGCCCTCGCGGTCGTTCTTGCCAAAGGCAAAAGTTTGTTTTAGCCGGTCTTTCCAGTGTTCCTTGTCGTCATCGGTCTTCTCGCTGGCGGGGCTGGAATCGGCTGCTGTGGCGGGCGACAGACTGCTTGGGGGTGTCGCCATTGTTGGCTGTGGGGATTTGCCAAATTTTTCTCGCCAGCTCTTGGGTTGGCTATCGGATGCAGGAGGAGCAAATGAGGCTGCGCCGTGAACATTCGAAGCGGGAGGGGCGGCGTCACCTTCCGCGTCCCGGCCAAAAGCCTTCGCGAAACCGGTCTTGATTCGAGTTTTCCATGAATCGCCTGGATTTGCTTCCTGTTGGGGGAGTTGCTGGTCGTCTGGCTGCTTGGGGGGTTGCATCAAGTATTTTTCCGAAAGGCCACAGTCTGCGTGGCTATAATTCTATCCTTTTTCCTTTGTTTTGCGCCCGTAATCAATCAGCCAGACTGGACAGGGTATGTATCGCAATCAAGTACGCATCATCGGTGGGCTGTGGCGGCGCCGGCTCTTGGGATTCCCCGACCAGCAGGGCTTGCGCCCGACGGCAGACAGGGTGCGTGAAACTGTATTCAATTGGCTCGGCCAGGATTTGAGCGGACGCCATTGCCTGGATCTGTTTGCCGGTAGTGGTGCGCTGGGTTTTGAGGCCGCGTCACGGCATGCTGCCAGAGTGGTGATGGTTGAGCTTGCGCGGCCGGTGCTGGCTGCGCTGCGGAATAATCAGGCGCAGCTTGGGGCTGAGGTGGTTAACATCGTGGCTGCGGATGCGCTGGCATTTCTGACACAATCCAGCGAGCGTTTTGATGTGATCTTCGTCGATCCTCCATTCGGTGGCGACTTGTTGGCCCGGGTTTTGCCGATGCTGGCCGATCGCCTTGCTGATGGAGGGCGAGTCTACATCGAATCCGCTACCATGCCGCAGCTGCCAGATGGTTGGCAGCTGCTTCGTCAGGGTAGGGCAGGTAAGGTGTGTTATCTGTTGTGCCGGCTTGGTGCGGGTTGGTGAGAATGGTTTGCGTTAACTTGTTGCAAGTGATTGGTTTTGAATCACTACATGATTGCACGGTGTTGCATGCTGATGCGCTGCATGACAAAATCCTTGGCCGGTACTTGAGGAATAGATTATGGCTTTGATGATTACAGACGAGTGTATCAATTGTGACGTGTGCGAGCCGGAATGCCCGAACAATGCGATCTCTCAGGGTGAAGAAATATACGTGATTGATCCGAAACTGTGCACCGAGTGCGTGGGGCACTATGATGAGCCGCAGTGCCAGCAGGTCTGTCCGGTCGATTGCATTCCCCATAACCCTGATGTGGTGGAAACCAAGGAGCAACTGTACGAGAAGTACATCAAGTTGCATGGCAAGGGATAATCGCCGCCGGGCGTAAAGCAAACCGCCCCGTCCGGTGACGGGGCGGTTTGTTTTTAGCGGGATGTCAGGCGGCAACCCGTTCGCTTAGCGCTTGGGCATTCAGCGATTGGTAGACTTCACGCATGAACTGGTCAAGCTGGGTGATCTGCTCAACGATGTTCTTGTCCATTTGTTCCAGTTCGCCGATCCGGTCCTCAAGGGTGTCGGTGGCGCGATGGATACGCTTCACGCTTTCCAGGCGGCGGCGTAGCTGGAGCTGATGTTCGCGAACCTGGGTTTCCATCGGAGACATGATGGTCTTCAGCCAGTTTTCCACATCGCGGTTGGCAACTTCAAACACATAAACCACCCGGCTGGCGATGGTTTCAAAGAACTTGCGTGTCAGGGTGTTCTTGCTGGTGGAGATGATGTTGCCCAGCGTGTTGAAGTGCTCCCGATAGGTTCGCTCCAGCCGCGATATTTCCTTGTGATACTTCAACGTTGAAAAGGGAGCGGGTGCGACTTGCGACAAGCCATGTTCTTCGCTGAATTTCTTGTACATCCCCGACATCATTGACTGGATTTCGGCAATTTGCTCAGCTGACTTGGAGATGCAGGAATTGGTGTCGCGGAAAAACTTGTTCATGGCCGTCGTCAGGCCGGAAGAAAACTGGCTGCGATCCATTTCGTCCCGAACCTTGGCGATTTCAGCCCGGAGCGAGTCCATTCCCAGGTAGCCGAACAGTATGTTGGTCTGCTGGGAAAATACTGAGCGCAAGGCCTGAAAGCGCTGCAGGCCTCGCTCGAAGTGGTCTTTTTCCTGCTTGACCTTGTCCATCATGTGCAGGATGACGTCCTGGTTCTTGCCGCGCAGGCCTTTAAGTTCCTGAAGTTGTTCGGTAATCCCGCTGCGGCGGGAGTTGAGTATTTGTCTGACCCCGTTGACGATGTCTTCCATTTCGTTCTGGGTTGCATCGCGAACGATGTCCTGCTTCGAGGGAAGTAGTTCGTCTGACAGCGCACGCTCCAGATCCGGCAGGCGGCTGCGTTGCAGCAGATCGGCGTCACGATTGATCTTGGCCACCAAGGCTTTCTGGGCGGATACCGGGAATACCTGACCCGCATCAAGCCCCAGCAGGTCGGCGCTGGTGTTGACCTGTTTGGTGATTTCGGTGTCGATGTCATCCGCCGTCTTGAGCGGATCCCATAGTCCATCAATCTTGTTCAGTACGACCAGCCGGCCCCGAGATTTTCCTCTCTGGGCGCCAATATGATTGCGCCAGACGTCGATATCTGATTTGGTGACCCCGGTATCAGCCGCCAGGATAAACAGAATCGCGTGTGCATTGGGCAACATGTTCAGTGTCAGTTCCGGCTCAGTGCCGATGGCATTCAGTCCCGGAGTATCGAGAATGACCAGGCCCTGTTTGAGCAACGGATGCGGAAAGTTGATAACTGCGTGGCGCCAGCAGGGAATCTCTACCATCCCTTCGGCATCGAGAGTCAGCTGGTCATCGGGATGGTCTGGTCGATACAGCCCAAGGCGCTCGGCCTCTGCGGCTGGCACTTTGCGTGTCTGGCCGACTTCCTGAAAGGCCTGCTGCATGCCTTCTCCGCTCGAAGTGTTCAGTGGCACGATGGTCCATTCCTCCGGGTAACGCTTGTACTCGGCGGTGGTCGTGTCGCTTGCTCGGGTTTCGATAGGGAGGAGCTGGATACTTGGCTCCTTGCGTGGGTCGTACAGCAACTCGGTTGGGCACATGGTTGTGCGCCCGGCGCTGGACGGCAGAATGCGCTGGCCATAGTCAGAAAAGAAGATGGCGTTGATCAATTCTGATTTGCCACGGGAAAACTCGGCGACAAAGGCGACGTTCAACTGGTCCTCACGCAACCGGTCCAGCAGTTGCTGGGTACGCATGGCAATCTGGGCATCGCCCAGATCCTGTTCGTCCAGCCAGGTCTGAAGGGTACTGATGCCTCGTGAAACATTGCTTCGCCAGTCGCTGTAGGCTTCAAAGTCGGCAATCAGTGTCGGGGTGGACATGAACGGAATCTCCTGCAATTCGGTGGCCTGGGGTACTTCAGAAATGTAGCACAATTACGTTGGCCCGCCGCCGGGTTTGCGGCGGGCGGGGTATGCCCGCTGAATAGCTAATGATATTAGCATTGGCTAATGCTGGCAATGAGGGCAGAAATAGCTCGCACGCTGTGCTTGTCTGATCTGCTGGATAGGCGTTCCGCAGACCCGGCACGGCTGGCCCTCCCGGCCATATACCTGCAGCCGCAGCTGAAAATAGCCTGTATTGCCATGACCGTTGACGTAGTCGCGTAGTGTGCTGCCACCCAGTCGGATTGCTGCAGTCAGCGTGGTCTGGATGGCTTGCTGGAGCAGGATGCATTGGTGGGCGTCCAGTGATGACGCGGAGGTTTGCGGGTGGATGTGCGCCAGAAACAGCGCTTCATTGGCGTAGATGTTGCCGATGCCCACCAGAATCCGATTGTCCATCAATACTGGCTTGATGGCCTGTTGCCGGCGGCGTGTTGCATTGAACAAATGATCGGGCCGCAGATGGCTGTCCAGAGGTTCCGGCCCCAGGCTGGCAAGCAGGGGGTGCTGCCAGACATTGGCCGGTTCCCATATGCAGGCACCGAATCGACGAGGGTCGTGCAGGCGCAGAATGCTGTCATTGGCAAAGACGATATCCAGATGATCGTGTTTGCGCGCGGCTGCTCCGTCGGTCACGATGCGCAGGCTGCCGGACATTCCCAGGTGCATGATCAGCCAGCCAGTGCCGCAGTCGAATAGCAGATACTTGCTGCGTCGCAATATTTGATGGATCGTCTGGCCGGTCAGTCGGTCGGCTAAATCGTTCGGAATCGGCCAGCGAAGCCTGTGTTGCCGGATGGTGACTGATTGAATGGGATGTCCGCATACGTGTGGCGCAATGCCGCGACGGGTCGTTTCTACCTCGGGTAACTCTGGCATGGCGCTGAGCGATCAATGAAAGCCGGTTGGCAAGGATTGCAATCTGTTTCCAGTGCGTCAAGTCTCCCTTCGGCTGCCGTCTGTCTTGGGGCGCACGAGGGAACGCTTGCTCATCCAATCAGTCAAACCCTACACTTCAGGGCTGGTTTTCAATATTTCGCCCTGGCGCAGCAGGCATGAGTCAGGCCCGGTCTCTGACGGGGGCGATGGCAGAGGTACGGGCGCTGGCCCGTTGTATTTTCAAGAACGAAACTGGTTGCCCAATGAAAATTCCGCAATTGATCTGGTGGCTGAGCGTGGTGGCCGTGTCGGGATGTGCGCAGATGGTGCCGCCAGCGGCGGCACCGGTTAAGCCTGATGAGCCGGTGGCTGTGGTTGAAGAGGGTTCTGATGCAGGTGTTTCGCCTGTTGTCTTGGCTGAGCGTTACCCGCCCCAGTTGTTATCGGAAGACATTCTGTTTGACTTCCTGATGGGAGAAATTGGCTTGCAGCGGCGGCGTGCCGACGTCGCAAATGGTGCCTATGCCGAGTTGCTCAAGCGCAGTCAGGATCCGCGCATTGCCCGCCGGGCGACCGAAATCGGCTTGTTGACCGGCAACGGGCGCCGAGCGGTCGAGGGGGCAAAGGCATGGTCTGAGGCGGATCCGTCGTCAATGCCGGCGCGGCACATGCTGGTTGCTTTGCTGCTGAAGTCGTCGCGATATGATGAGGCCATTCCTGTGGTTGAGCAGGTTTTCGAGCGGATGCCAGCCCACGTGCCGCAGATATGGCTGGAGTTGCACGACTTGCTGATCAAGCAGACTGATCGGGATGCGATGGTCGATTTTGCCCAGCGGCTGGCACACCGCTATCCGAATGTTGCCGAGGCCCGGTTTACTGTAGGGGCGCTGGCTTGGCGGGTAGGCCGGTACGAGCTCGCCGAGCAGGAGGTCGCCGCGGCCGAAGGCTTGCGCCCCGACTGGGAGCTGGCAGCCTTGTTTCATGCGCAGATATTGCAGCGGAACTCGATGGATCGCGCCAGGGACTATCTGGCCAGCTATCTGCAGCGCTTTCCCAAGGCGCGCGATGTGCGGCAGAGCTATTCTCGTCTGCTTGCCGCAGCCAGACAGTATTCGGCTGCACGTGAGCAATTGAAAGTGATTGTGGATGCCGAGCCGCGCAATCAGGAGGCGTTGCTGGCTTACGCAGGCATTTCGCTGGAGATGAAAGAGCCGCAGGTGGCCTTGGCGGCCTTGAAATCGGCAGCCCAGTTGAATCCCCGTGATCTTTCGGTCGTCCATTTCATGACGGGGCAAGCGTATGAAGACCTCGGGGATGTCGAGTCTGCTGCAGGAGCCTATCTGGCGGTGACTGCTGGCGATCGGTTTCTGCCAGCTCAGGCGCGTTATGTCAGGTTGCTCGTAAAGCAGAGCAGGCTGGAGCAAGCGGTTGCACATCTTGAGGCTGCAACGGCGACAACCACCGAGCAGCAGGCCGGGTTAGTGCAGCTGCAGGCGCAGACGCTGCGCGATGCCAAGCATTATCAGCGGGCCTATGACATCCTGGATCGTGGTCTGGCGCGGTTCGCTGGCAATAATGACCTGCTTTACGACCGGGCCATGATGGCTGAGCGGCTCAATCGCATTGATGAGGCGGAACGGGATCTTCGGGAGATCCTGCGTCAGCGGCCAGAAGACTCAATGGTGCTCAACGCACTGGGCTACACGCTGGCAGATCGGACCACCCGCTATCAGGAGGCGCTGCAATTGATCGAAAAGGCGCTGAAACTGGCACCGAATGACCCTTTTATTCTGGATAGCATGGGCTGGATCAAGTATCGCCTGGGGCTGCTGGATGACAGTCTCGATTATTTGAATCGGGCCTACGCCATCAAGACGGATCCGGAAATCGCTGCCCACATCGGCGAAGTGCTTTGGGCCATGGGACGTCAGGGAGAGGCTCGTTCGATCTGGCAAGGGTCGTTGAAGGATAACCCCGGGCACGAAACACTGATGCAGGTGATCAAACGACTGGATCATTGATGCCGAGGGCCTTGCATTACATATTGCCAGTGCTGTTACTGGCCGGTTGTGCTGGTTCGCCTGTCGTGACCGGAAGCTATCCAGCGGCTCCGGTCGGCGATATGTCCTTTTCAGTTGCCGGCCGGATTGGCGTCCGGCACGAGCAGGGGGCCGAAACGGCCCACTTCGACTGGCGGCATGCCAGCGTCCGCGATACGGTGTCGCTGACTACCCCGCTTGGGCAAACGGTTGCCCAGCTGGAACGATTGCCAGAACAGGTTACTCTAACGCTCGCTGACGGAAGGCAGTTTGCTTCCCGGAATGTCGAGTCGCTGAGCCGCGACGTACTCGGCTGGGAGCTGCCGTTGTCCGGGATGCAATACTGGTTGCGTGGCGTGCCTGTACCTGGGCTGACCGAGTCGTCTGCGGTTTTGCCAGAAACGGCTGGCAGGACGATCAATCAGTCTGGCTGGGTGATCCATTATCCGGACTACGCCGGGCCGCCCGCCATCCCCGCACGCATCATCCTGCAGCGCCAGGGGCTGGAAATTCGGGTGGCGGTGCATCAGTGGGATTTTGAGCCATGACTGACACTGAACTTGTCTGCCCGGCGCCGGCAAAGCTCAATCTGTTTTTGCATGTAACCGGCAGGCGGGCGGATGGCTATCACCTGTTGCAAACCCTGTTTCGCCTGATCGATTTTGCCGATACGTTGTATATCTCCCTGCGGGCTGATGGCCGAATCGTGCATGCCAATCCATTGCCCGGTGTGCCTGCTGATGCGGATCTGGTCGTTCGTGCAGCACGGTTGTTGCAGCAGGAAACCGGGTGCAGACTGGGTGCAGAAATTCGCATCGATAAGCGGCTTCCCATGGGTGGGGGGCTGGGTGGAGGCAGTTCGGATGCCGCATCGACACTTATTGCGCTGAACAGGCTTTGGCAGACAGGCATTGACCGGAATCGATTGCAGTCACTCGGATTGCGCCTGGGGGCGGATGTGCCGGTCTTTGTGTTGGGTCGTAACGCCTTTGCCGAAGGGGTTGGCGAGCGGCTGCAGCCGGTGTGCTTGCCCAGTCGCTGGTATGTGGTGTTGTGTCCGCAGGTGCAAGTGCCTACCGCGAGGGTTTTTGCTGCCGAAGGCTTGACAAGGGATACTCCGCCGATTAAAGTGCCGCTCTCTTCTGACGCGCTGGTCCGCAACGACTTGCAGGCGGTTGTGTGTGAGATGTTTCCGCAAGTAAAGGTGGCTATTGACTGGCTTGCTTGCCACGGAAACGCCGCGATGACCGGGTCAGGTGCTTGTGTGTTTGCTGAATTTGAGTCAAGACAACAAGCCGAAAGCGTGTTAGAATCGGCGCCCGCCGAAATGCAAGGGGTTGTTGCCCAGGGGCTGGATGTTCATCCGCTACTGGAATGGCTGCCTTGAAACGATTTCTCTTGGGGAGTCGCCAAGTGGTAAGGCACCGGATTTTGATTCCGGCATTCGTAGGTTCGATCCCTACCTCCCCAGCCAAACCAATCCGAAAAAGCGTGTAATCGTTTACACGCTTTTTTTGTTATTGCGAGGTGCGCATGGCCTATGACGGACTGATGGTATTTACCGGTAACGCGAATCCGAAACTGGCGGAAGAAGTCGTTCGCCATCTGGATATTTCGCTGGGACGCATTTCCGTCGGTCGCTTCAGCGACGGCGAAGTCACCGTCGAGCTGCTGGAAAATGTGCGCGGTCGCGATGTATTTGTGTTGCAGTCCACCTGCCAGCCGACCAACGACAACCTGATGGAGGTGATGCTGGTTGTCGATGCGCTGAAGCGCGCTTCTGCGGGCCGTATTACCGCCGCTGTTCCATACATGGGCTATGCCCGTCAGGATCGCCGCCCGCGCTCTGCCCGGGTACCTATCTCGGCCAAAGTAGTCGCCAACATGCTGACCAGTGCCGGTGTTGATCGTGTACTGACCGTGGATCTGCATGCCGACCAGATTCAGGGCTTCTTCGATATCCCCGTTGACAATATCTACGCCACTCCGGTGCTGCTTGATGACGTCCGCGCCAAGAATTATGAAAACCTGATTACCGTTTCACCGGATGTGGGTGGTGTGCTGCGTGCCCGTGCGATGGCGAAACAGCTGAATACCGATCTGGCTATCATCGACAAACGTCGCCCGAAAGCCAATGTGGCGGAGGTGATGCACATCATCGGTGATGTTTCCGGCCGCACCTGCCTGATCATGGACGACATGGTCGATACCGCCAATACCCTGTGCAAGGCCGCGCAGGCATTGAAGGCGCACGGGGCAGAGCGTGTCCTGGCGTATGCGACCCACCCGGTGCTGTCCGGCGCTGCCATTGAACGCATCAAGGCATCTGAGCTGGATGAGCTGGTGGTTACCGATACTATTCCGCTGTCGGACGAGGCGCGTGCATGTGAGAGGGTGCGGGTGGTCAGTATTGCCAGCTTGCTTGCCGAAACCATGCGCCGGATCAGTAACGAGGAATCGGTCAGCTCTCTGTTTGTCGATTGATTTTTCTGCGCTGCCAAGCACGGCGGCGTTTTTGTAACGGCGTGTCTGGTCGCGGATACGTCATTTTTGAGGTAATTAGCATGAACTTTGAAGTCATTGCACAAGCCCGTGCCGAGCAGGGTTCCGGAGCGAGCCGCCGCCTGCGTCATGCCGGTCGTGTTCCTGCCATCGTTTACGGCGCAGGCAAGGAAGCACAGGCCGTCACCCTGGATCACAACTCGATTTACCATGCTTTGCGGGTAGAGGCGTTTCATTCTTCGGTACTGAGCCTGAACGTTGATGGGCAGGTCGAAAAGGTGCTGCTGCGCGATGTGCAGCATCACCCGTTCCGCCAGCTGGTGCTGCACGTGGATTTTCAGCGCGTCGACCCGAATGCCAAGCTGCACATCAAGGTGCCGCTGCATTTCGTCAACGCTGACGCCGCTCCGGGCGTGAAGCTGGGTGGTGGCAATATCAGCCACGTCATCAATGAAGTCGAAGTGAGCTGCCTCCCGGATGCGTTGCCTGAGTTCATTGAAGTGGATTTGGCCAACCTTGGTGCCGGGCAGTCAGTACATCTGGCTGACCTGAAGTTGCCGGCTGGCGTCGAGCTGGTAGTACTGTCCCGTGGCGACAACCAGACTGTAGCGAACTGCTCCGGCAAGGCGGGGGCTGAATCGGCTGCATAAGCCTTTTCCTCCCAAGCAACGGCTCGCTGCTCCGCTCAAATCGGTCGGCGGGCCGTTTGTTCATTCAGGATCGGAACATGTCTGCAGGGATCAAGCTGATTGTCGGGCTGGGTAATCCGGGAGCTGAATACGCAGCAACCCGGCACAACGCCGGATTCTGGTGGGTGGGATGCGTCGCCCGCGATGAACGTTGCGAATTGCGCCACGACACCAAGTTTCATGGGCTGGCCGCGCGGGTTGGTACCTCAAGTGACGACCTCTGGTTGCTGCAGCCGCAAACCTACATGAATCGCAGCGGCATTGCCGTCGCCAGTCTGGCGCGTTTCTACAAGATATTGCCGGAGCAGATCTTGGTGGTGCATGACGAGCTCGATTTGCCGCCAGGTGCCGCCAGATTGAAGCAGGGCGGGGGGCATGGTGGGCACAATGGGTTGAAAGACATCATTGCACACCTTGGCACGCCGAATTTCTGGCGGCTGCGTCTGGGCATCGGTCACCCCGGTGATCGCAATGAGGTCGTCAACTTTGTTTTGAAGCCACCGCGCCAGGAAGAGCAGCGGGTGATTGACGAGGCAATGGATGCTTCGTTGACCATTCTACCCTTGTTGCGACAAGGGGATTTCCCCAAAGCCTTGCACAAATTGCACACACCACCCCAATCCAGGGTGGCCTCTACGGAAGCGAAATCATGAGTCTGAAATGTGGCATTGTCGGATTGCCCAATGTCGGCAAATCCACCCTGTTCAATGCCTTGACCAAGGCGGGTATCGAAGCTGCCAATTACCCGTTCTGCACTATTGAGCCGAACGTCGGCATCGTTGAGGTGCCCGATATTCGTCTCGACCAACTGTCAGAAATCGTCAAGCCGCAAAGAGTGCAGCATGCGATTGTCGAATTTGTGGATATCGCCGGCCTGGTGGCCGGGGCCTCGAAGGGGGAGGGTCTGGGCAATCAGTTCCTCGCCAATATTCGCGAAACAGATGCGATTGTGAATGTCGTGCGCTGCTTCGAAGACGAAAATATCGTCCACGTGGCCGGCAAGGTTGACCCGATTTCCGATATTGAAACCATTGGCACCGAGTTGGCGCTGGCCGATCTGGCTACTGTTGAAAAAGCCCATGCCCGCGATGTTAAAAAGGCCCGTTCCGGCGACAAAGAGGCACAGAAGCTGATCGCTGTGCTCGACCGGCTGTTGCCGCATCTGAATGAAGGCCGGCCGGCACGCAGCTTTAATCTGAGTGACGACGACAAACTGCTGCTGAAGCCACTTTGTCTGCTGACCATCAAACCAGCGATGTACGTTGCCAACGTTGCCGAAGACGGGTTTGCCAACAACCCGCACCTGGATCGGCTGGCCGAACTGGCTAACCGGGAGGGCGCGCCGGTCGTTGCCCTTTGCGCCGCGATCGAGTCAGAGATCGCCGACCTTGATGATGCTGACAAGCAGGATTTTCTCGAGAGCATGGGGCTGGACGAGCCTGGGTTGAACCGGCTGATTCGTGCCGCTTTCAAGTTACTGGGCCTGCATACCTATTTTACTGCCGGCGTCAAGGAGGTTCGCGCCTGGACCATTCAGGTAGGAGCCACCGCACCGCAGGCGGCAGGCGTGATCCATACTGATTTTGAGCGCGGTTTTATCCGTGCCCAGACTATTGCCTTTGACGATTTCATTGCTTTCAAGGGGGAGCAGGGAGCCAAAGAGGCTGGCAAGATGCGTTCTGAAGGCAAGGAATATATTGTCAAAGATGGTGACGTGATGAATTTTCTGTTTAACGTCTAAACAAGTTCTCGAACTTTGGCGAACCAAAACGAACAGCGTGGCGCTCATAACACTATGTTTTATATAGATTACAAGGGCCGCTATTAGCCGTTAGATTCCGTTGTCAGCCGGGCATGAACCGGGTACGATACCGGGTATGGAGTCAAAACCGGGTAAGAGAAAACCGGGTATGACTCGAACTCGGAGACCCGGCCATGTTGAACGACACCCAATGTCGCAATGCCAAACCCCAGGACAAGCCCTACAAGCTAAAAGATAGCAACGGGCTGTATCTGGAAATCAAGCCCAACGGCGTCAAGGCATGGCGCTATCGTTTCGAGTTGCGCGAAGACGGCAAGATCAAAGAGAGCGTCTTTGCCATTGGTGATTACACCAATGCACCGAGCGGCGAGACGCCGGAAGAAGCCAAGGCCCGGCGCGATGGCAGGCGCTTTACGCTGGCCGAAGCGCGGGATGAGCGCACCAAGGCGCGGGCGCTGGTGAAACAGGGCATCAATCCGGCGCAGCATCGGCAACTTGAGCGCATCAAGCGCGAACAGGAAAACGCGACCACCTTCGAAGCCGTCGCCAAGGAATGGCTGGCCTTGAAGGACTGGGAGGATGTGACCAAGAAACGTCGGTTGGACATGCTCACGCGGGTGGTGTTTCCCACCATCGGCCAGATGCCGGTAAAGCAGATCACGCCGCCGGTCATCCTTGGCATCCTCAAGAAGGCTGCCGAGAAAAACGGGGTGTCCGTTATGAACGAAGCCAAGCGCACCCTGTTCGGCATCTTTGAGTTGGCCGCCGAAACCTTCCGAGTCGATTCCAACCCCGTGCATCAGTGGCGCGAGGCCCTGCCGAAGAACAAGACCCAGCACAAGCGCCCGCTGGAAATTGCCGAGATCGGCCAACTGCTGCGCGACTTCGAGGGGCACGGCGGGCGACACGAAACCATCACGGCATTCCGCCTGATGTGGCTGACGCTGACGCGCCCAAGAGAGGCCGTCGAAGCCAGATGGGACGAGTTCGATCTCGATGCGGCCATCTGGCGCATTCCCGCCCAGCGGATGAAGAAGCGCAAGGAACATGTCGTCCCGCTACCCACGCAAGCCGTGGAGATGCTGCGCGTACTGCATAGTCTTACTGGCCGTCACGCCCACCTGTTCCCGCATCGGGACGACAAGACAAAACCTATGGCGACCGCATCTTTTCGGCAGGCCTTGAAAGCGCTCGGCTGGGCCGGCAAGTACAGCCCCCATGCCACGCGCACGACGGGCAGCACGCGCCTGAACGAGTTGAGCTATGCAATCGACTGGATCGAGCGTCAGCTATCCCACACCGAACCCAATGCAGTGCGGCGCACCTATAACCATGCCGAGCACCTGGCCGACCGCGGCCGGATGATGCAGCAGTGGGCCGACATGCTCGATACCTGGAAGAAGGGCGACAGCAACGTAACGCCCATTCGGCAGGCGGCATAACGGACAGGGGCAAACATCGCTGACCACCTGCGCGCATCAGCGGATCGCAACGGAGTCGAATTGCTCCGCGTCGCGTACAGTTTCCCCCACTGCATCCGCTCCCCGGCGACACGGGGGCCGAGATACCACTGTCGGCGCAGTAATTCAGTGACCTGCATCTCGCCGAGTCCGAAGCGATAACCGGACTGAGGCCGATCTCCACGCCAAAGCAGGGAAAGTTCTGGAGGCAACGGTGAATTTCGCCGTGGCCGCCCTTTTCCGAATAGTCGGCGGCACGGCCAGGAGATCGACATGACCACTGAGCACAACATTACCCGCCTTCCCGAAACCGGCTTCCTGCGCTTGCCGCAAATCATCGGCGACTCGAAAGCGGGCATCCCTCCCATCATCCCCGTCAAGAAAACCTGTTGGTGGGCCGGCGTCAAATCCGGGCGCTTCCCTAAGCCGGTGAAACTCGGCCCGCGTGTGACGGCATGGCGCGTCGAGGACATCCGTGCGCTGATCGCATCGGCATAGGGTGGCGAAGATGATGAATCCCATCAACCAGATCATCGCGGCGGAAGACTATGCCGACCTGCCCGACAGTATGCGCAATGCGCGGCGTTGGCTGCTGTGGCGCTCCGAGCCAAAACCAGACCCGACAAAGAAACCCGCCAAGGTGCCCTATTACGTCGATGGCGTGAGGCGTCACGGCGAATTGGACACGCCAGCGGATCAAGCAAGGCTGGCCACGTTCAACGAGGCACTGCACGCTTTGCAAGGCGGCGGCTATACCGGCCTGGGCTTCGCCCTCGGGCAGGATGGCACGGAGCAATACTGGCAGGGTATCGACCTTGATGACGTGCCGAATCGCCTGGCACTGCAACTACTTGTCGAGGAGTTGCCCGGCTATACCGAGACCAGTCCCAGCGGAACAGGCATGCACGCCATTGGTTACGGCAGGCAGTTCGAGAAACTCATCAGCAACAGTAGCGGCATCGAAGCCTATGCACACAAGCATTTTTTCACCGTGACAGCGGCTGGCGCTGGCCTGCATGACCCTGTCTGCCTTGCCGATTTTGTCGAGCAGCGCCTCAAGCCGCTGCATTCACCTGAACAACCTGCAACCGGAACAGAGCGCCCCGATTTGCTGTCGCTTGAGATCGTCTCCCCGGAAGTTGTCACCGAGTTGCGCAGCGCGCTATTTTTCATGCGGGCCGATGATCGCGGGCTGTGGGTGCGAATGGGTCATGCCCTGAAAACTCTGGGCGAGGTTGGGCGCGGCCTGTTCCTCGATTGGAGCATGACCTCGGATAAGTTTGACTCGGCCACCGATGCCCGCACATGGGAAACCTTCAAACCCAGCCACACGGGCTATCAGGCTGTTTTCGCCGAGGCCCAGCGGCAGGGATGGACAAACCCACTCAGCAACGCAGCACGCGGCGGGCAGAGTGGGGCACAGCAGTGCGGTACGCAAGGACAGTGCGTCGAACTCCTGCGCGCCAGCGACATCGTTCCCGAGCCGATAGACTGGCTCTGGGATGGCTGGCTGGCAGCGGGCAAGATGCACATCTTCGGCGGTGCGCCCGGCACCGGCAAGACCACGATAGCCTTGGCGCTGGCGGCGACCCTGAGTAACGGCGGGCTTTGGCCTGACGGCAGCCGCGCGCCCGTTGGCAGCGTGGTCATGTGGAGCGGTGAGGATGATCCCACTGACACCCTGGCACCTCGGCTGATATTGGCAGGCGCCAACCTGACTCGCATCCACTTTGTTTCCGAAGTACGGGATGGCGGCGAACGGCGATCATTCGATCCTGCCCGCGACATGGAACCGCTGCGGCGCAGCCTGTCGGCGATTGGCGACGTGCGCCTGCTAATCGTCGATCCCATCGTTTCGGCCATCAGCAGCGACAGCCACAAGAACGCCGAAGTGCGGCGCGGATTGCAACCGTTGGTCGATCTTGCGGCGTCGATGCGCTGTGTACTGCTGGGCATTACCCACTTTTCCAAGGGAACCGGTGGGCGCGATCCGGTGGAACGTCTGACCGGCAGTCTTGCCTTCGGAGCGCTGGCGCGCGTGGTGCTGGTGGCCGCCAAGCACCAGACGGAAGGTGAGGACGGGCGCACGGTGCGGCTACTCCTGCGCGCGAAATCGAACATCGGCCGAGATGACGGCGGCTATGAATACGACCTGCACCAAGCCGAGCTACCCGACCACCCCGGCATCCATTCGTCGCTGGTGCAGTGGGGTAATCCGGTGACTGGTGCCGCACGGGAACTGCTGGCGATGGCGGATATACCGCAAGGCGATGGCGAAACCAGCGCGCTGGGCGAGGCCAAGCGGTTTCTCTCCAATTTGTTAGCGGATGGCCCGCTGCCCAGCACGACCATCAAGGCCGATGCCGATGGCGCGGGGCATGCCTGGCCTACGATCCGCCGCGCGCAGAAGGCGCTTGGCGTCGAGGCGGTGAAGGACGGAATGAAAGGTGGTTGGCTCTGGCAAATGCCGGGGCAGGAAGCGGCACGGGCAATCGTTGAAAGCGCGAAGGTGCTCAAGAATAGCGAAGATGCCCAGCAAAATGGGATGAGCGCCTTCGGAAAAGTTGAGCATCTTCCCGCGAAATCGGAAACGGGGGCAGCATCATGAAAAGTCGGCGCTGGCAAGACGGCGAGTACAGGCAGCGTGACCGCCCACTGGTGAATCACGCGGATGATTTCGACACAATCGGAGGCGGAAATGGGCGGGCGGGGTAGCGGGCGATTCGGGCAGCGGGGCGGACGGGCGACCACCCGCGATGCCTTGCACATCAACATTGGTGACCTGCTGCATGGCCGGTTGATGCGCAATGTCGGCTATCTCGTTCTGCCTGATGGTCGCGTGCTAATCAACTTCTTCGGGTGCCGGGTATTCGAGGCAGGAATCACCATTACCCGGCAAGGGCATGGCGGGCTACATCGCTGGTTTGCCTGTCCCGACTGTGGCCGGCGCTGTCGGGGGCTGTATCTGCGCGGCGGGCGACTGGCCTGCCGCCAGTGCCACAGGCTTGTCTATGCCAGCCAGCTTGAAAGCCACGGCAGCCGCAAGCTACGCAAGGGACTGCACCTTGAATGGCGGCTTGCTCAGTTTTCGGAAATCGTCTCCGGTGCCCAAAGCGGCGCTGTCTCCGGCAGGGTCAGTTCGGCGAAGAAATGACCGACGGCGCTTGCCGCGCCTTGCGGATCGTTACAGGGCAGCGCGTGGACGGCGCGCAGCACGTTGCGCACCAATTCGTCGTTCTGGAGCAGATGCGGCAACAGCACATGATGGAAATAGCGGCTCCAGCGTTCGTCCTCCTTGCCGCCCAGCGCGGGAAACAGCACTTCCTGCGGCGAGAAGAAGGCGGCGACGTAGCGCTCGGCCAGCACCATGAAGGGATTGAGCAGCGGCCACAGGTCGATGCGGGTGCCTGTGCTCACCGAGCGCAGCCGCTCGATGGCTGGGCTGCGCACTTCGAGCAGATTGGCCGCGTTCAGGAATTTCCGGCGGCAGGCATCAAACAGGCTGGACAGGCAGGGCATCGCGCCCGCCCGCTGTATTTCACGGAAATCATCGACATGCATGGCGTCAGGCGCTGCTGCGGCGCAGCCAGTTGAGGATGGCCGCATGGATGCGCCCGAAGAAGCCCTTGCCCTCGAAGCGGAATGCCTGGCGATGGCGCTTGTGGCCGCCGCCGTCGATGATGATGGGGTCGGCGGGTGGAAAGGCGGGGTAGTGCCATTCCCGATCTTGATCTTGCTCGCTGGGCTCAGTCATCAACTTTGCTCCGGATGAATTGCTGGATTTCGGCACGTTCAGGAGCATCCTTCTTCATTTGTTCGATAGCCATCCGCCCGCCGATCATGCCGCCCACGACAAAGGTAAGCAATGCCCACCAGCCGAGAAAATACACGCCGGCGGCAACGACGGCCAGAAACAGGGTTGCGCTTCCCGGCCCCTTGTTGAGCGCGTAGTTGAACTGGACAAAGCCAGCCATGAAAAACAGGATGGCGTGGCCGATCATCGGTTTTTATCCTCGTCTCTCTCCCGAACCTCTCGTGCCAGATCGTTGTAATGGGTCATTTCCACAAACTCCTCGTAGTCGCTTGCCGTCCGGGCGGCATGGATTAACTGTTGGGTATCCGTGACCAGCTTGTGAATTTCCCGTAG
>CAZBWH010000008.1:0-40716 GCA_964495595.1 uncultured Burkholderiales bacterium
GCCCCTGCTCCAGCAACTGCTGCAACGTGGTATCACTGCCACGCACCTGTTGCAGCAAGGCCGGCGCGGCCGCATTAAACCGCAGGATGTCGCGCAGCATCAGCCAGAACGCCGGCCGCAGCAGATTGGCTTTCTGCGCAAACACCCCGGCCAGATCGGTGCCCGCCCACTCCAGATCAGGTTGCTGCAGCGACAGCGCAAACGACATATCGCTCGGATGCACGTCTACCCCCAGCAGCGCAAACAGACGGATCAGATTGGGATAGGTGCGATCGTTGTGCACCAGAAAACCGGTATCAACCGGGTGCGTAATCCCGTCCAGCGTCACATCCACCGTATTGCTGTGGCCGCCCAGCCGGGAGTCGGCTTCAAACAGCGTCACCTCATGCTGGCGCGCCAGCAGCCAGGCCGACGCCAGACCGGAAATACCGCTCCCTACAACTGCGACGTTCATCTCACACCTACCATTGGCCTGTTTTGTACAGTACAAATGTAGCCGTACACGGCAGGTATGTCAATCTGCATAGCGTACAAAAACCACTACAAGCGCCGCGCAAGCCACGACCCCTTATGGACAAAAGATAAAAATCAAAATTTTGTACAATACATTTATTGACGAAAAACACAGGCCGACGTAAGCTGAATTGCATTACCAGCCAAGAAAGACACCGCCATGAATGCTCCCTGCGATCTGCTTTTACCCGACATCCAGTCACTCCAACCGCAACACGACCTGGCCATCGACGAAGTCGGCGTCAAGGCCGTGCGTTATCCGGTTCGCGTCCTGCGCCCGACCGGCGAAATCCTGCACAGCGTGGCCAGCTTCGACATGTACGTCGGCCTGGCGCCCACGGCCAAGGGCACGCACATGTCGCGCTTCATTGAAATGCTGGAAAATTTTGATGGCTGCTTCAGCCGCGAGAGCTTTCAGTGCTGGCTGGAACAGATGGTGAAACGACTGGAGGCGCAACAAGGGTCGGTGACGGCCAGCTTCCCCTACTTCATCACCAAGCGGGCGCCGGTGTCAGGGGTAAGCAGCCTGCTCGACTACGAAGTCAAACTGGTGGGGCAATACGATCGCTTTGCCGGCCACCGGCTGCAGATCGAGGTGCAGGTGCCGGTTACCAGCCTGTGCCCCTGCTCGCGGGAAATTTCGGCCTACGGCGCCCACAACCAGCGCTCGCACATCGTCATCCGCGCCAGCGCTCGACCGGGGCTGACCATCGAGTCGCTGATCGACATCGCCGAGCAGGCAGCGTCGTGCGAATTGTGGGGATTGCTGAAGCGGCCCGACGAAAAATATGTAACCGAACGTGCCTACGACAACCCCAAGTTCGTCGAAGACCTGGTGCGCGACATTGCCCGCCGACTGATCGACGACCCACGGGCCGGCAGCTTTGAAGTCAGCTCTGAAAATTTCGAATCGATCCACAACCACTCAGCCTTCGCCCGCATCCGCCACGCCAAATCCTGACTGGCCGCCAGCCCGCCACCGTTGCCCCACCCGCCTGACACGCATCGCCACTCCCCCAGCCCACTCTGTCAGGCGGGCTTTTTTTGCACTGTGAAACCTATGTCGACAGAGCCGAATTTTTTTGAAGCTTCATGAGCTAAACGGACAAAAAAGCGCCCATCCGCTAGCGGATGGGCGCTCATGCAAATTAACTTTGAGTTTACGCTTTAATAGCGCGGAACAATGATCTCGCCTGGCTGACGACTTATTCGACGGTAACGGACTTGGCCAGGTTGCGCGGCTTATCAACGTCGGTGCCGCGTTGCAGCGCTGCGTGGTAGGCGAGCATCTGCACCGGGATGGCGTGGACTACCGGGCTCAATACGCCGACGTGGCGCGGGGTGCGGATCACGTGGACGCCTTCGGATTCGCTGAAGTGGCTGTCGAGATCGGCAAATACGAACAGTTCACCGCCGCGGGCGCTGACTTCCTGCATGTTCGACTTCACTTTTTCCAGCAGCGTGTCGTTCGGAGCAATCACCACCACCGGCATGTTGTTGTCGACCAGTGCCAGCGGGCCGTGTTTCAGCTCGCCGGCCGGGTAGGCTTCGGCATGAATGTAGGAGATTTCCTTCAGCTTCAGCGAGCCTTCCAGCGCGATCGGGTAATGTACGCCGCGGCCGAGGAACAAGGCGTGGTCCTTGCCGGCGAATTGCTGCGACCAGAGCTTGATCTGCGGCTCCAGGTTCAGCGCATGCTGTACGCTGCCCGGCAGGTGGCGCAGGTCGTTCAGGTAAGTCGCCTCCTTGTCCGCATCCAGCTTGCCGCGCAGCTTGGCCAGCGTGGCGGTCAGTGCGAACAGGGCAATCAGCTGGGTGGTGAAGGCCTTGGTCGAGGCAACGCCGATTTCGGCACCGGCGCGGGTGTAGAACACCAGGTCCGAGGCGCGCGGGATGGCGCTTTCTCGCACGTTGCAGATCGACAGCGCCCATTGGTGACCGAGCGATTTGGCGTATTTGAGCGCTTCCATGGTGTCCAGCGTTTCGCCGGACTGGGAGATGGTCACAACCAGCTGCTTCGGGTTGGCCACGGCTTCGCGGTAGCGGTATTCGCTGGCGATTTCCACCTGGCACGGGATGCCGGCGATCGCTTCCAGCCAGTAACGGCCGACCGAGCCGGCGTAATAACTGGTGCCGCAGGCGAGGATCAGCACGCTGTCGACTTGCGGCAGGATGTCTGCGGCTTTCGGGCCGAACAGCGAGGTGGCGAAACCTTCGTCGAGCACCTGTTCGATGGTGTCGGCCAGCGCTTTCGGCTGCTCGTGGATTTCCTTCTGCATGAAGTGGCTGTACGGGCCGAGTTCCAGCGAAGCCAGCGATACGTCGCTGACGTGCACCGGGCGTTCGATCGGATTGCCCTGCTGGTCGAACAAGGCCATGCCTTCGCGACGCAACGCGCCAACATCACCTTCTTCGAGGAAGATGACGCGACGGGTGGCCGACAGGATCGCCGACACGTCGGAGGCGACAAAATATTCACCTTCACCCAGACCGATCAGCAGCGGGCAACCCATGCGGGCGACACACATCAGGTCCGGGCGGTCCTGGGCGATCACGGCAATCGCGTAGGCGCCGGTCAGCTCGGCCACGGCCTTGCGCGTAGCCGCCAGCAGATCATGGTCTTGCACGTAAAAGCTGTAGATCAGGTGGGCGATGACTTCGGTATCGGTCTGCGAGTCGAACTGGTAGCCCTTGGCCTTGAGTTCGGCGCGTTTTTCTTCGTGGTTTTCGATGATGCCGTTATGCACCACGGCGATCAGGCCGCCGGATACATGCGGGTGAGCGTTCGGTTCGGTTACGCCGCCATGGGTGGCCCAGCGGGTATGGCCGATGCCGAGCTGACCGTTCAGGCCCACCTCGCTGGCGGCATTTTCCATCTCGGCAACGCGGCCAACGCGGCGCACACGCTTGATGTCGCCGTCGAGCACGGCGACGCCGGCCGAGTCATAACCGCGGTATTCCAAGCGTTTCAGGCCTTCTACCAGAATCGGCACTACGTTGCGTTGGGCGATCGCCCCGACAATTCCACACATGCTTGATTCTCCGGACAGACTTCAGATGAATGGCTATTTCCGCTTTACCGGGCGCGACCAGCCCGGCACGGTGACCTGTTTCGAACGTTCCAGGGTCAGCTTTTCTGCCGGCACCTGGCGCGTGATGGTTGAACCTGCACCGATGGTGGCACCCTGCTCGACGGTTACCGGCGCTACCAGCATGGTACCGGAGCCGATGAACGCGTCGTCGTGGATCACCGTCTTGTGTTTGTTCACACCGTCGTAGTTGCAGGTAATGGTGCCGGCACCGACATTTACCCCGGCACCGATATCGGCATCGCCGACATAGCTCAGATGGTTGACCTTGGAGCCCTTGCCGACCACGGCTTTCTTGATCTCGACAAAATTGCCGACATGGGTTTCGGCTGCCAGCTCGGCACCGGGACGCAAACGAGCATAGGGGCCGATGCGGGCGGCCTGGCCAATCACGGCATCGTCAATGTGACTGAAAGCGGCAATTTCGGTGCTGGCGCCAATACGGGCATTGCGGATCACGCAGTTCGGGCCGATGCGCACATGGTCTTCCAGTACCACCAGGCCTTCAAATACACAATTCACATCGATGCTGACATCCTGCCCGGTCTGCAGCTCGCCACGGACGTCGATACGCGCTGGATCAAGCAGCATCACACCGCGCTCAAGCAGGATTCTGGCCTGTTCCTGCTGAAAAATGCGCTCCAGTTCGGCCAGCTGTACCTTGCTGTTGACGCCGTAGGTTTCCCACGATGCAGCCGGGTTGGCGCTGGTAATCGCCACGCTATCGGCCACCGCCATGCCGATCACGTCGGTCAGATAATACTCGCCCTGCGCATTCTGGTTCGACAGACGCTCCAGCCAGCCAGCCAGATGCCTGTTCGGCAACAGCATGATGCCGGTGTTGATTTCACGGATATGGCGTTCGGCATCGCTGGCGTCTTTTTCTTCGACGATACGCACGATGCGTTCATCGGCATCACGCACGATGCGGCCATACCCTTTCGGATTGTCGATCACGTCGGTGAGCAGCACCAGGCCACCATCCTTGCCAGCGGCCAGCATTGCCTGCAATGTTGCCGGCTGGATCAGCGGCACGTCGCCAAACAACACCAGCGACGCCCCCTCGGCCGGCAAAAACGGCAGCGCCTGACGTACCGCGTGGCCGGTACCGAGTTGCTGCGCCTGCAATGCCCATTCGATACTCAAGTTGCCCAATGCTGCCCGGACCTGGTCGCCTCCGTGGCCGTAGACTACACACAGGCGCTGCGGTGCCAGCCCCAACGCAGCATCGATCACATGCTGCAACATGGGCTTGCCTGCCAGCGGATGCAACACCTTGGGCAAACTGGAATACATCCGCTTGCCCTGTCCTGCCGCCAGAATTACCACCGAAATCGCGTCATTCATAAAATCACCGAATCACCAAATGCTGAATAAACAAAAGGCAGCCATCCGGCTGCCTTTTTTCACCACTTCATCGCAAGCTCACGCAAGATCAATGCTTCTTCTTGCGTAGCTTCTGGATCGCAGCCAGTTGCGCAACCGCAAACGCCAACTCCGATTCCGCCTTGGCGTAGTCGATATCGGTCTTGCGATTGGCCAGCGCTTCTTCAGCGCGTTTCTTGGCATCCAGCGCCTTGGCCTCGTCCAGGTCGGCACCGCGGATCGCGGTATCGGCCAGCACGGTGACATGATGCGGCTGAACCTCGATCATGCCTCCGCTGACGAATAGCAGCACTTCCTCACCGCCCCCCGCCGGAGTAATCCGCAGGGTGCCGGCATGAATCAGTGCGATCATCGGCGCGTGGCGCGCGTAGACACCAATTTCGCCTTCGTGGGCGGGGGCGACGACAAATTCCGCAGCACCGGAATAAATCGCCTCTTCTCCGCTCACGACGTCGACGTGCATTGTAGTAGCCATATTACGACCTCACCTTACTGGAGGGTTTTCGCTTTTTCTACCGCTTCGTCGATCGAGCCGACCATGTAGAACGCCTGTTCCGGCAGATGATCGTACTCGCCGTTGATAATGCCCTTGAAGCCGCGGATGGTTTCCTTGAGGGAAACGTATTTACCCGGGCTGCCGGTGAACACTTCAGCAACGTGGAACGGCTGCGACAGGAAGCGCTGGATCTTACGAGCACGAGCCACCAGCTGTTTGTCTTCCGGCGACAACTCGTCCATACCCAGAATCGCGATGATGTCACGCAGTTCCTTGTAACGCTGCAGAGTCTGCTGAACGCCACGCGCAACGTTGTAGTGATCTTCACCAACCACCAGCGGGTCCAGCTGACGCGAAGTCGAATCCAGCGGGTCAACTGCCGGGTAGATACCCAGCGCGGCGATATCACGCGACAGAACCACGGTTGCATCCAAGTGAGCAAATGTGGTCGCCGGCGACGGGTCAGTCAAGTCATCCGCAGGTACGTATACGGCCTGAATCGAGGTAATCGAACCCGATTTGGTCGAAGTAATACGCTCTTGCAGACGGCCCATTTCTTCAGCCAGAGTCGGCTGGTAACCCACTGCGGAAGGCATACGGCCCAGCAGCGCCGACACTTCGGTGCCGGCCAGGGTGTAACGGTAGATGTTGTCGACGAACAGCAGAACGTCGCGGCCTTTACCCGATGCATCTTTCTCATCGCGGAAGTGTTCCGCCATGGTCAGACCGGTCAGCGCCACGCGCAAACGGTTGCCCGGAGGTTCGTTCATCTGGCCGTAAACCATCGCCACTTTGTCGAGAACGTTGGAGTCCTTCATCTCGTGGTAGAAGTCGTTACCCTCGCGAGTACGCTCACCCACACCGGCAAACACGGACAGACCCGAGTGTGCCTTGGCGATGTTGTTGATCAGCTCCATCATGTTCACGGTCTTGCCCACGCCCGCACCGCCGAACAGGCCGACTTTACCGCCCTTGGCGAACGGACACAGCAAGTCGATCACCTTGATGCCGGTTTCAAGCAGTTCGGTTGCCGATGACAGCTCATCGAATGCCGGTGCCTTACGGTGAATCGGTGACTTGGTTTCGGTTTCAACCGGGCCGGCTTCGTCAACCGGGTTACCCAGAACGTCCATGATGCGGCCAAGGGTCGCCTTGCCCACCGGCACGGAGATCGGGGCTCCAGTGTTTGTCACTTCCATGCCACGCTTCAAGCCATCGCTCGAACCCATGGCAATTGCGCGTACCACGCCATCACCGAGCTGCTGCTGAACTTCCAGCGTCAGGTCGGCACTGACCAACTTCAGCGCGTCATAAACCTTCGGCATCGCATCGCGGGGAAATTCCACGTCGATAACGGCACCGATGATCTGTACGATTTTTCCTTGGCTCATCGTATGTTCCTAAATTCCGAATATTGTTCGATCAATCCGCTTAAACCGCAGCAGCACCGCCCACGATCTCGGACAGCTCTTTGGTAATCGCTGCCTGGCGTGACTTGTTGTACACCAGCTTGAGTTCGTCGATCAGGTTGCCGGCGTTGTCGGACGCCGCTTTCATCGCCACCATCCGCGCACTTTGCTCGGAGGCCATGTTTTCGGCGACAGCTTGATAAATCAGCGCCTCGACATAACGGATCATCAACTGATCGATGACCGTTTTTGCGTCCGGTTCGTAGATGTAGTCCCACAGGTAGTCGCGCTGGCCAAGATCTTCACCCTTGACCGGAATCAGCTGCTCAATGCCGGGTTCCTGTTTCATGGTGTTGACGAATCTGGTCGATGCGATATACAGCGCATCGATCTTGCCCTCGATATAGGCATCCAGCTGGATCTTTACCGGGCCGATCAGCTTTTCCAGGTGCGGCGTATCGCCGAGCCCGTTTACATGCGAAACAACCTTGGCACCGGCACGCTGCAGGAAACCGAAACCCTTGCCGCCAATGCAGGTGATATCCACCTGAATGCCAGCGGATTCCCATTCCCTCATCTTGCCGAGGGTGGCACGCAAAACGTTGCTATTCAGACCGCCGCACAGCCCCTTGTCGGAAGTGACGACGATCAGGCCAACCCGCTTTACCGACTCGCGAGCCGTCAGGAACGGGTGGGAATAGTCTTCGTAAGCGGACGCGATGTGCGCCGCCACCCGGCGGATTTTTTCACCGTACGGGCGGGCGGCTTTCATGCGGTCCTGTGCCTTCCGCATCTTTGATGCGGCGACCATTTCCATGGCGCGTGTGATCTTTTGCGTGTTTTGCACGCTTTTAATCTTGTTGCGAATTTCTTTTCCGCTAGCCATTTCTGGACCTCGCTACGCCAAATTAGAAAGTCTGGGATTTCTTGAATTCGGCAATTGCGCCGGCAAGGATCTTCTCGTTGTCACCCGAGAGATCGCCAGTATTGTCGATATCATCCAGAACTTTGGCGTGATTGGCACGCATATAGCCACGGAATGCCGACTCGAACGCCAGACACTTCTCAACCGGCACATCGTCGTAGTGACCCTTGGTCACGCCGAACAGGGTCAAAGTCATCTCCGACACTTTCAGCGGTGCGTACTGACCTTGCTTCAACAACTCGGTCACGCGACGACCACGTTCCAGCTGCTTGCGGGTCGCCTCGTCCAGATCGGAAGCAAACTGGGCAAACGCAGCCAGTTCGCGGTACTGCGCCAAGTCGGTACGGATACCGCCGGACAGTTTCTTGACCGCTTTGGTCTGAGCTGCACCACCCACACGCGATACCGAAATACCCGCGTTGATCGCAGGACGGATACCGGAGTTGAACAGGTCGGTTTCCAGGAAGATCTGACCGTCGGTAATCGAAATCACGTTGGTCGGAACAAACGCGGAAACGTCACCAGCCTGGGTTTCAATAATCGGCAGAGCGGTCAGCGAACCGGTTTTGCCTTTTACTTCACCGTTGGTCAGTTTTTCAACTTGATCGGCATTGACGCGCGATGCACGCTCCAGCAGACGCGAGTGCAGATAGAAAACGTCACCAGGGTATGCTTCACGGCCCGGCGGACGGCGCAACAGCAGTGAAATCTGACGATAGGCAACGGCCTGCTTCGACAGATCGTCGTAAACGATCAGCGCATCTTCGCCGCGGTCGCGGAAGTATTCACCCATAGTGCAACCGGAGTAAGCGGCGATGTACTGCATGGCAGCCGATTCCGAAGCCGACGAAGCGACGATGATGGTGTGTCCCATGGCGCCGTGCTCCTCCAGCTTGCGCACCACGTTGGCAATCGACGAAGCCTTCTGGCCGATCGCAACGTAAACACAGATAACGCCGGTGCCTTTCTGGTTGATGATCGCATCCAGCGCGACGGCTGTTTTGCCGGTCTGGCGGTCACCAATGATCAGCTCGCGCTGACCGCGACCCACCGGAACCATCGCGTCAATCGCTTTGGTGCCTGTTTGCAGCGGCTGGCTTACCGATTGACGTGCAATCACGCCCGGAGCGATTTTTTCGATCGGACTGGTAGCACTGGCATTGACTGGGCCCTTGCCGTCGATCGGCTGACCGAGCGAGTTCACGACGCGGCCAATCAGCTCGCGACCAACCGGCACTTCCAGAATGCGGCCAGTGCACTTCACCTCGTTACCTTCGGAGATGTGCTCGTAGTCGCCTAGAATAACCGCGCCCACGGAGTCACGCTCCAAGTTCAGCGCCAGGCCGAAGGTGTTGTTCGGGAATTCCAACATTTCGCCTTGCATGACCTCGGACAGGCCATGAACGCGAACGATACCGTCAGTGACCGATACCACGGTGCCCTTGGTACGGGTTTCCGCGCCTTCGGCCAGACCGGCGATCTTGCTCTTGATCAGATCACTGATTTCAGAGGGGTTTAACTGCATGATCTCTCCTAACTCTTTAGCCTGTACGCCATTGCCTGCAGTTTGGCACGCACCGACGCATCCAATACTTCGTCACCCACTGTGACACGGACTCCACCAATCAACTCCGGATCCACAGAAACCCTAGGGCTGATCTTGCAGCCAAACTTGGCTTCCAGCTTGCCGGACAAATCCTTGATCTGGGCGTCGTCCATCGGGAAAGCGGAAACGATGTCCGCCTCGACCGTGTTATTGGCCGCGTCTTTCAAGGTTTCGAACTGACTCGAAATTTCCGGGAGCAAGGTCAGGCGACCATTCTCCTGCAGGACTTCAATCAGATTGAGCGCCTGCGCATCGGCCTTGCCTGCCAGAACGTCTACCAGCAACGATCTGATCTGCGCGGCGGAATACTGCGGATTGGTGACTACTGCCTTGCCAGCATCGTCAGCAACCACTGCAGCCATCACGCCGAGCACCTCAGACCACTTGGCGAATGTGTTGCTTTCCTTTGCGAGGCGGAACACCCCTTCGGCGTAAGGCCTGGCGACTGTAACGATTTCTGCCATGAGATTCTTACAATTCCGCTTGAATCGATGTCAACAGATCGGCGTGTTTGGCGGTGTCGATTTCCTTACGCAGGATTTTCTCGGCACCGGCAACGGCCAGCTCTGCAACCTGTGCACGCAACACCTCTTTGGCGCGATGCACTTCTTGACTAATCTCCGCCTTGGCACCAGCTACGATACGCTCGCCTTCAACGCGGGCAGCATCTTTGGACTCTTCAACAATCTGTGCGGCGCGCTTTTCAGCCTGGGCGATAATTTCTGTCGCCTGCTTCTTAGCTTCACGCACCTTGTCGGCGGCCAATTTCTCTGCATTCTGCAGATCTTGCTTGCCGCGATCGGCAGCAGCCAGACCGTCGGCAATGCGCTTGGCGCGCTCATCCAGCGTAGTGATCAGCGGAGGCCAAACAAACTTCATGGTAAACCAGACCAGGACGGCGAAAGTGATCGCCTGACCCAGTAAGGATGCATTGATATCCATGTTTGTTTTTCCCCTGAACGATTGCGACTAAACCAGACCAGCCGGATTACTTGATGACGGCCAGCAGCGGGTTCGCAAATGCCAGGAACAGACCAACAGCTACGGAGATAATGAAGATCGCGTCAACCAGACCAGCGATAACGAACAGCTTCGGCTGCAGTGCGCCCATCATCTCCGGCTGACGCGAAGCGCCTTCCAGGAATTTACTACCTACCAGGGCCACACCAATCGCCGCGCCCACACCTGCCAGACCAATCATCAGGCCGATAGCAATTACGGTGAAGCTCTGTACGTTAGCGATCAATGCCAAATTTTCCATTTCTTACTCCTGTTGGTTGAAAAGTGGTTTGTAAAACAAAGGTACTACTATTAGTGATCCTCGACGGCGAGGCTCAGGTAAACGATCGTCAGCATCATGAAAATGTAGGCTTGCAGAATCACGATCAGGATGTGGAAGATCGCCCACGGGGCGCCGGCCGCCCACTGAACATACCAAGGCAACATAGCGATCAGCATGAACACGAGTTCACCAGCAAACATGTTCCCCAGCAACCGCAGCGCGAGCGACAGAGGCTTGGACAACAATTCGACCATCTGCAGCAGGAAGTTTGCCGGCGCCAGCGCAGGGCCGAACGGCGCAGTAAACAGCTCCTTGACATAGCCACCGACCCCCTTGGCACTGATACTGAACACGATGATCAGGATCATCACCGACAGCGACATCGCAAACGTCTGATTGATGTCGGCGGTAGGCACTACGCGCAGATAAACGTGATGCGGATCCATGCCAAACACATTGACACCGATCAACTGGGCAATCTTCGGCAACAGATCAACAGGCAGGAAGTCCATCGAATTCATCAGCACGATCCAGCAGAACACGGTCAGTGCCAACGGAGCAATCAGCCTGCTCTTGCCATGAAAAACCTCTTTTACATGCTGATCAACCATTTCGACGATCAGCTCAATGAACAACTGGAAACGCGACGGCCCTGCCACCTTGGCATTGCGCGCCACACTGGAGAAAATGCCAACAAAAAGAAAACCGAGAATCAGCGCAACCCAGAAAGTATCCAGATGAATAGTCCAGAATCCACCGCCATCATGGGGGGTTTTCCAGTTCATCAGATGGTGCTGGATGTATTCCGAAGGAGTAGGAAGATGGTGAGAGTCTGCCATATTCAGTTCTTGTAAAAAATCAAAACAATCCAGTACGCCAGCAGCGATACCACAAACGCCAGCAACAACGCCGGCAAAGACAGGCCCGGCACAAAAAAACAGGCCAGCAACGCCAACAAGGAAAATGCCACCTTGCCGACTTCCGCAAACAGATGACGATTCAGCACCTGCTGCGCCGACAACCTAGGATCAACCCGTGCCAGCCTTGAATAAAGCAGGACCGACACTATATTGATCGTACCCCCAACAAACGCAGAAAAGCCCGCAAGCAAACCCGCCAGCCAGTAAGCCGACACCGCAGCCACCACAACAATCGCCAGCATGGTCAATTGAACCTTTACCACCTGCCGCTTCAAACGATTGTATGGATTCACGACGCGCAAAAACTCATTGAGTATAGAAGGTTTTTAGGCAAAATGCAAGACTGATAACGTCTTGGCCGGGCACTTTCTGCTGCAATGCAACATGAGCCATCAGCGCAGTCGCTCGAGCAGGGCATCCAGTTGCTCCAGGCTGCCGTAATCGATGGTAATACTGCCGTTGCCCTTTTTTCCTGCCCGTATCTGGACCTTGGCCCCAATTCGCTCGGCAACTTCCTGCTCCAGCCGCTGAACATCAGGATCTGATTGGCGAGGTGCCGGCGTGGGCTGCGGGTTGAGCATGTCCTGGACCAGTTTTTCGGTTTCCCGCACCGACAAGCTGCGATCGACGATTTTCCGGGCAACGTCCAGTTGCTGGATCACAGTCAGGCTCAGCAAGGCCCTGCCATGTCCCATATCAATTTCGCCGCGATGCAACATGTCACGCACTGGCTCGGGCAATTGCAACAGTCGTAGCAGATTGCTGACTGCACTACGCGAGCGCCCCAGTGCGGTTGCGGCCGATTCGTGGGTCATGCCGAACTCATCGATCAAACGCTGGATGCCTTGCGCCTCTTCCAGTGCATTCAGATCCTCGCGCTGAATGTTTTCGATCAGCGCCATCGCCAGAGCGGCTTCGTCGGGCACCGACCGAACCACCACCGGTACTTCGGCCAGACCCGCAAGCTGTGCGGCTCGCCAGCGCCGCTCACCCGCGATGATTTCGTAGTTGCCATTGACCACGGGCCGCACCAGGATTGGCTGCATCAAGCCTTGTGTCTTGATCGAAGCGGCCAGTTCGGTCAACGCATCCTGATCCATCCTGCTGCGCGGTTGGTATCGGCCAGGCTGCAACATGGTAACGGCGAGGCGCAGCAGTGCGTCGCCGGTATCTTCCATGCGCGTGTCTGCCAACAAGGCATCCAGCCCGCGCCCGAGACCTCTCATCGGTTTTGCCATCGAATCGACCTCTTGTACAAATCAGGCAGCCACGACCGGCTGCTTGTCCAGCAACTCCCTGGCCAACGCCAGATACGCCTGCGCCCCCTTGGAATGCCTGTCGTAAGCCAGTGCTGGCAGACCATGACTGGGCGCCTCGGCCAACCGGACGTTACGCGGAATGACCGTGTTGTAGACCTTGTCGCCAAAATGCTGCTTCAATTGTGCGGCGACCTGCTGCGCCAGTGTGCTGCGCGGGTCGTACATGGTACGCAGCAGCCCTTCGATTTCGATCTGCGGATTGAGACCAGCTCGAACCTTGCGCAAGGTATTGACCAGATCAGTCAGCCCTTCCAGCGCAAAATACTCACACTGCATCGGGATCATTACCCGGTCAGCAGCTACCAATCCATTGAGTGTCAGCAGATTGAGTGCCGGAGGGCAATCAATGACGATGAAATCATAGTCGTCGCGCAGCGGGTCCAGCGCATCCTTGAGCCGGGTTTCGCGCTGCGCCAGATCGACCAGCTCGATTTCCGCCCCTCCCAGTTCCCGATTGGCAGGCAGAACATCGTACCCCCCCTCCGCAGAACGCAGCCGAACCTGTGCGGCGGAGGCTGTTCCCAGCAAGACATGATAGGCCGAATACTGCAATTGCCCCTTGTTGATTCCGCTACCCATGCTGGCGTTGCCCTGCGGATCGAGGTCGATCAGCAGCACCCGCTGCCCGGAAGCAGCCAGACTGGCCGACAGGTTGACAGCGGTGGTCGTCTTGCCGACGCCGCCCTTTTGATTGGTGATCACCAGGATTTTTGCCATTTATGCTGCCCGTACAATTACCAGATGCCGCTCGGCATCAAGCCCCGGCACATTCAGGGGGATTGCTTCATTCACCACGAAACCGTCCGGCAAGCGGCGGATTTCATCTTCCGGATACACGCCTTTCATTGCCGCAAACCTGCCGCCCGCTGCCAGCAGATGGCGGGACCAGTCGACAAAGTCACCCAGCTCGGCAAAGGCTCTTGAGGTGATCAGATCAAATAGCTGCCCGGGCCGGTACTGTTCGACCCGGCTGGTCACAACCATCACATTCGGCAATTGCAGGTTGATGACGGCCTGCTGCAGGAAGCCAGTTTTCTTGCTGTTACTGTCGATCATCGTCACCTGCAGGTCAGGGCGGCAAATGGCCAGGATGATGCCGGGCATGCCGCCACCCGATCCGACGTCCAGCAACCGCCTTGCCTGAACGTGAGGCAGGATGGCCAGACAGTCGAGCAGATGCAGCGCGATCATCCGGTCTGGCTCACGCACCGCGGTCAGGCTGTAGACCCGGTTCCATTTGTCCAGCAGCTGGATATAGCCAATCAACTGCTGCTGGATGGCGTCGGCAAGTGTCAGCCCCAGCGCGTTGACGCCATGCCGCAGCTGGCCAGCGAGGTCGGTGCTCATGCGTCCTGCCGCCCGGCCTGGCCACGCTTCAGATGCACCAGCAGCAACCCGATGGCGGCCGGGGTGATGCCGGAGATGCGTGAAGCCTGGCCCAGCGTTTCCGGGCGGTGCCGATCCAGTTTCTGCTGCACTTCTTTTGACAATCCGACGACCTGCGAGTAATCCAGATCCATCGGCAGCCGGATGGCTTCGGTGCCTGCCCGGCGCGAAACTTCGTCGATCTGGCGATGGATGTAGCCCTCGTATTTGACCTGTATCTCGACTTGCCCGGTGACGACCGGATCAGCCGCAGCCTCGCCGGCTCCGGGCAGCGACATCAGTGCTGCGTAGCTCACATTCGGCCGGCGCAACAGATCGCGCAGAGTGTACTCGCGCTCGATGGCTTGCCCCAGCACTCTTTCCGCATCGGCAGGCGACAATACACGGGGGTTGATCCAGGTGGATTTCAGACGCTGCAGCTCTGCCGCTACGGCATCCCGTTTGCGGCAGAAACCGTCCCACTGGGCGTCGCTGACCACGCCCAGCTTGCGGCCGATTTCGGTCAGACGCAGATCGGCGTTGTCCTCACGCAACTGCAGGCGGAATTCAGCCCGGCTAGTGAACATGCGGTAGGGCTCGGTCACACCGCGGGCAATCAGGTCATCGACCAGCACCCCCAGATACGCTTCGTCCCTGGCGGGGCACCAGCCATCCTTGCCTTGTGCCAGCAAAGCGGCGTTGATGCCGGCCAGGCAGCCCTGCGCTGCAGCCTCCTCGTAGCCAGTGGTGCCATTGATCTGGCCGGCAAAAAACAACCCCTGGATCGACTTGGTTTCTAGGCTGGCTTTCAGATTGCGCGGGTCGAAATAGTCATACTCGATGGCATAGCCAGGGCGCAGGACATGGGCCGTTTCCAGCCCCTTCATCGAGCGAACCAACGCCAGCTGTACATCAAAAGGCAGGCTGGTCGAAATGCCGTTTGGATAGATTTCGTGAGTCTGCAGACCTTCCGGCTCCAGAAATATCTGGTGGCTGGACTTGTCGGCAAAGCGATGGATCTTGTCCTCGATCGACGGACAGTAGCGCGGGCCGACGCCCTCGATCACCCCGGTATACATCGGCGAACGGTCGAGCCCGCCCCGGATGATATCGTGGGTCCGCTCGTTGGTGTGCGTTACCCAGCAAGGCATCTGCTGCGGGTGCATGCTCCGGCTACCGCGATAGGAAAACACTGGCTCCGGGTCATCGCCTGGCTGAACGCCCATCACACTGCGATCGATGGTGCGGCCGTCGATGCGCGGCGGGGTGCCGGTTTTCAGGCGTCCGACCGGCAGCTTGAGCTCGCGCAGCCGCGCAGCCAGCGAGGCGGCAGCAGGATCGCCCGCTCGCCCGGCCTGATAATTCTGCAGCCCGACGTGAATCAGCCCGGCAAGAAAGGTTCCTGCGGTGAGCACCACCGAGGCGGACTCGAAGCACAAGCCAAGCTGGGTAACCACTCCGGTCACCCGGTCGCCTTGCACGGTCAGGTCGTCGACCGCAGACTGAAACAAGGTCAGGTTTGGCTGGTTTTCCAGCATCGAACGGATGGCTGCCTTGTACAACACACGGTCGGCCTGCGCCCGGGTGGCCCGCACGGCCGGCCCCTTGCTTGAGTTGAGTGTACGAAACTGAATCCCGCCCATGTCGGTAGCCAGTGCCATGGCGCCTCCGAGCGCATCGACCTCTTTTACCAGATGCCCCTTGCCGATACCGCCGATCGACGGGTTGCACGACATATGCCCCAGCGTTTCGATATTGTGTGTCAGCAGCAAGGTGTTCATCCCCATGCGCGCAGCCGCCAGGGCGGCCTCGGTGCCGGCATGGCCGCCGCCGACCACGATGACATCGAAACGGGAGGGATAGAGCATGGATTGGGTTTCCGCAGGGCTAAGTCAAAAATGGCCGCACATTCTATGCGAAAACGGACTGCCCCGTCAGCAACTGCCAGAAGATCGGAAATGCAAGCCTTTGAAATTTCGTCATATACGCATACAGACAACAGGAACGGTTAATGAATGCCGGCAGAACAACTAAAATGATAACGGGGTGATTGCATTGCCGCTGGCCGTGCCCCATCTATAGACTGCAGGCCAGCCGGCCTGCCTGTACCAGGGCGGAGAAAGGGTGTTGAGAGATGGGGATGGTGCGTCGTGCCGCGGTAGCAGGGTCGTTTTATCCTAGCCAGCAGGAGGAATTGAGCCGGGTGATCGGTAATTTCCTGCTGGAATCCTGTCAGCAGGTCAAGCTACCGCGGCCACCCAAGGCGCTGATCGTGCCGCATGCCGGCTATGTCTACTCCGGCCCGGTCGCTGCGTCCGCTTATTCGTGGATTCGCCCGCTGCACGCCGAGATCAGCAAGGTTGTACTGCTGGGACCGGTTCATCGGGTGCCGATCCAGGGGCTGGCCTTACCGGGAGGAGAGGCGTTCGCCACGCCGCTGGGCACCGTTGCTCTGGATGTGCCAGCCTGCCGCCAGCTCGAATCGCTGCCCCAGGTGAGCGTCAACGCCGCAGCACATGCGCTGGAGCATTCGCTGGAAGTGCAACTGCCGTTCCTGCAGCGCCTGCTGGATCGCTTCGAACTGATCCCGCTGGCAGTGGGCGATGCCAGCCCGGAGCAGGTAGCCCAAGTATTGGAACAGGTGTGGGGCGGATCGGAAACGCTGATCGTGATCAGCTCCGATCTGTCGCACTACCTGCCTTACACGCTGGCGCAACGAGTGGATCAGGACACCGTGCAAACGATTCTCGAATTCGGGCCACAACTTCGGCCCAATCAGGCATGTGGCGCCGTACCGATTCTCGGCCTGCTGCAGGCGGCAGCCCACCATCGGCTTGAGCCACATTTGCTCGACTTGCGCAATTCCGGCGATACGGCGGGTGACAAGGAACGGGTGGTCGGCTACGCGGCCTTTGCGTTCTGCGAGGCCGGCTGATGGATGCGCTGGGTACTGCGCTGCTGCAACTGGCACGATCGGCCATTGTTCAATGGCTGAGCCATGCGGCGCCAGAACCGGCGATCGACGTCCCGGCCGCGCTGAACGAACCGGGTGCAACATTCGTCACCCTGACACAGCAGGGTGAGCTGCGGGGCTGCATGGGCAGCCTGGAGGCTTGGCGGCCGTTGCGGGACGATGTCAGCGACAACGCGGTGGCAGCCGCGCTGCGCGATCCGCGCTTTGCCCCGCTCAGCCTGGCCGAGTTGCCGGGCATCCGGGTCGAGGTGTCGCTGCTGTCCTCTGCGCAGGCGATGGCACCGGGCGGCGAAATCGACACACTGGCCCGCCTGCGACCGGGCATTGACGGTGTGATCCTGCAGGCGGGCCAGCGGAGGGCGACCTTCCTGCCTCAGGTGTGGGAGCAACTGCCAGCGCCGGCGCAGTTTCTGGCGCAATTGAAACGTAAGGCCGGATTACCGGTCGACTATTGGTCGGACCAGATTCGCCTGTTCCGTTATACGGTACGGAAATGGCACGAAACCGGCCACGCGGCATGAACGGGTCAACCAACCCGTCGCGATAATAGCAATAACACTCTCCGCGCCCACCCAAACCGTTTTTCCGGAAAGGGCCGACATGACTGTTCAAGCAAGCAACCACCCCGCCAGATACTGGCATTTCAACGACGACGGCCGTATCCAGTGCGACCTGTGTCCACGCGACTGCAAACTGCACGAAGGCCAGCGTGGCGCCTGTTTTGTACGCCAGCGCGTCGGCGACCGGATGGTGCTGACCACCTACGGCCGCTCGTCCGGCTTCTGTATCGACCCGATCGAAAAAAAGCCGCTCAATCATTTCTACCCCGGCAGCAGCATCCTCAGTTTCGGTACAGCCGGCTGCAATCTGGCGTGTAAATTCTGCCAGAACTGGGATATCAGCAAATCGCGCGAGATGGACACGCTGATGGATCAGGCCAGCCCCGAAGCGATTGCCGAGGCGGCTGAAGCCTACCACTGCAAAAGCGTGGCGTTTACCTACAACGACCCGGTGATTTTTGCCGAATACGCACTCGATGTAGCCGATGCCTGTCACGAGCGCGGCATCAAGACAGTGGCGGTGACTGCCGGCTACATCCATGCCGAGCCACGCATCGATTTCTACGCCAAGATGGATGCCGCCAATGTCGACCTGAAAGCGTTCACCGACGAGTTCTATGTCAAACAGACCGGCTCGCACCTGCAGCCGGTGCTGGAAACGCTGCAATACCTGCAGCACGAAACCGATGTCTGGTACGAAATCACCACGCTGCTGATTCCGGGCCTGAACGATTCGGATGCCGAGTTACATGCGATGTGCGAATGGATCGCCGAACATCTCGGCCCGGATGTGCCGCTGCATTTCACCGCCTTCCACCCGGACTACAAGCTGAGGGAACGGGCCGCTACGCCAGCTGCCACACTGGCCAGGGCCCGCCGGATCGCACGCAGCAAGGGACTGCGCTACGTCTACACCGGCAATGTGGTCGACCCGGCCGGCGGCACCACTCACTGCCCCGCCTGCGAGCAATCGCTGATCGCGCGCGACTGGCACCAGATCACCGACTATCAACTGGGCCACGACGGGCATTGCCCCTGCGGCGAGCCGATTACCGGCCATTTCGATGCCAGCCCCGGATCATTCGGCCGCAGACGGATTCCGCTGCGTCTGCGCTGACCGAGCCAGCCACCGATCAACAGCCCGCTGCAGTGCCGTGGCAACGGCACCCGAAAATGCGACCAGCACGATCCGGTCCAGCGGCGGGCGCTGTGCGAGCGCTGCTGTCAATACCTGCAGTGCAACCTCGCAAGCCAAGTCCAGCGGGTAGCCGTACACCCCACAGGAAATGGCCGGAAAAGCCAGCGTACGGACCCCCTGGCTCACGGCCAACTGCAGGCTGTTGCGATAGCAAGCGGCCAGCAGTGCCGGCTCGTTACGCTGCCCGCCGGCCCAAACCGGGCCGACCGTATGGATTATGTGGCGGGCAGGCAGCCGGTAGCCGGCTGTCAATCGCGCCTCGCCCGTCGGGCAACCGCCCAGGGTACGGCATTCCGCCAGCAACTGCGGCCCGGCCGCCCGGTGGATCGCCCCATCGACACCTCCGCCGCCCAGCAGGCTGGCATTGGCGGCATTTACGATGGCGTCGACCTCCAGTTGAGTGATGTCTCCCTGCCAGATGCTGATCTCGCAGCCTCCGATGCGGATCGATGATGACATGCCCCCCTCCCGTCTCCAGTCAGCCGGTAATAAGCACAGTGTAGGCTCTGTTGCCGCAGGTTTCAGGGAGTACGCCCCTGCTTCCGGCCGTGGTGAATGACGCAAGAAAAGCGGTTCAGGCCAGACAGCTCCCTATGTTGGTGCACGAGCGGCAACTTGGCCTTCAACGACAACGGAGGCTGGCCTATCCTCAAACAGGTGCTGCAAGAGCTTGCGGCCTGTTCCATCCAACATTTCCAGAGAGGAAAAACAATGACCATCATCGCGCCTGCTGCCGGCTTGCTGCTCAACCGCAGCCGCTACCCGCTTGCATTGATGATGCTGGCCACGATCGCCAGCTACATCCTGGGCTTGATCGTCACGCTCGGACTGGAATCGCAGGGGCTCACCAGCGCCTACCTCAGCGGCTTCATCCTTACCGGTCTGGCGCTGGCCAATTCCTGGCTGCTGGTTTACCTGCGGATCGTCACGCCGATCAACAGGGCGAGTGACGCGATCGACGCCGGCGAGCCACATGCGCACGAGGGCAAGCCATATCTGCGCAGGGCCGGCAGCCTGCTGATCGATAAAATCATGCAGCTCACACATCGCTCGATGCGCACCCTGAAGGCGGTCAGCCAGATCATCGACCAGAATTCGATTGCCCTGGCCGAGACATCCCATCGTGCAGGCCTGCTCAATCAGCACATCAAGGATTTGGCAGACAGGAGTGCCGGAATCGCCAGCTCGTCCCGGGAAATCGCCGCCACATCGGCACAGGTCAGCGCCAGCGCCTCGCTTGCGGCCCGCGCGGCGCTGCAGGCACAGGAGGATTCGCGTTCCGGCCAGCATGCCCTGCAGGACACCATTGCCGAGATGCGCAACATGGCCGCCCGCACCGGCGTTGCATCGGCATCGATCGGCAAGCTGCAGGGCAGCTCGATCAAGATCGAGGAAATCATCAAGGTGATCGGTGAAGTGGCCGACCAGATCAACCTGCTGGCACTGAACGCAGCCATCGAAGCAGCGCGAGCCGGCGAGCACGGACGTGGTTTTGCCGTAGTGGCTGACGAGGTACGCAAGCTGGCGGAGAAAACCACCTCTGCCACCCGGGATATTTCCGGCAATGTGGCCGAAATCATGACCGAGACCAATCAGGCCGTCACCACTATGAGCGACCTGCTCAACGACGTGCAAAAAGGCGTCGGCCAGATCGAAAGCGTCGGAACCCGGCTGGAAGGCATTCTGGAGTTTTCCGCCACCCTGGCCACGCAAATGCAAGGCATCGTCGCCGCAGCCGAGCACTCTGCCACCGAAGTCGAATCGATATCGGCACACCTGGCCAACATGCAGGGAGAGCTGAGCGAATTCGAACAGCAAATGGAATCGATCTCCAGCCAGTCGCTGGCACTGTGCGAACTCGGTGAAGGGATGCACGAACAACTGGCCGAGCTCGACCTGGATACCGTTCACGGCCGGATGCTCAAGATCGCCGAGTCGACTGCAGCCGAAATCCAGCGCACTTTCGAACGAGCCATCTCGTCCGGGCTCATCCGGGAAGACGATCTGTTCGACCGCACCTACCGCCCGATTGCCGGCACCAACCCGCAGAAATATGCTTCACGCTTCGATCAGCTGACCGACAAGATCCTGCCGCCTATCCAGGAAAAAGTCATCGACCAGCATCCGCAACTGGTTTACGCCATCTGCACCGACCAGAACGGCTACGTGCCCACCCACAACACCAAATTTGCCCGGCCGGCTACCGGTGACTACCAGATCGACCTGATCAACAGTCGCAGCAAACGCATCTTCAACGATCGCACCGGCAGCCGTTGTGGCGCCCACACCCGCAAAATGCTGCTGCAGACCTATATGCGTGACACCGGCGAAATCATGCACGACCTGTCCGTACCAATCTACATCGGCAGCCGCCACTGGGGCGGCTTGCGCATGGGCTACAAGGCCTCCTGACCAAGAGGTCGGCCGTGCAAGCCGATCGACCTGGTGTGTATTCCGGCGAACTGACCACCGCCCGCCGGGCGCTGTGGCAGCTTGCCCGGCGCAACGGTGAACGCTATCCGCGATTCTGGCTGGCGACAGAGTGAAGAATCAGGGTCATTCGACCAGCTGAGCGCAGTCATGCTGCTGGGCAGCCGACGCAACGCGCTGCAGCGCGGACCGGGTCTACCGCGTGCGAGTCGACTTTGCCGATGGCTGCCGCTTTTTTACAGCCGGGCCGGGTCTGCAATCACGGGAGGCGGCATACGCCGCCCGGCAACTGGCCACGCGCTGCAATCTGCCGCTGATCGAACAGGACACACCATGAGCTCACCGTGGATCGATCCGCCACAACCACTGCGCAGCGCCCGACCACGCATACACTACAGTGGCGCAATCACCGTGCTGATCACGCTGGTCAGCCTGCTGGCCGGGTTGTGGCTGATCGCAGCAGGCTGTGGATGGGTAACCGTAGCGCAACTGGGCAGCCGCCGCTGGATGCTGACGGTATTTGGCTCATGTGCCTTGCTCGGTGGCTTGCTGCTGGCGCAGCGCCTGGCCCACACCGCCCGCATCCGCGCCCGTTGTGCCTCCGAGCGCACCGGCTGGCGGCGCGATCATGCCTGGCCGCAGCAAGCGCGGCTGAACGGCGAAGGCCGGCTGGCACGCCGCTACGGATGCGAACTGCAACTGCCTGCCCTGCCGCTGCCACCCGGAACCTGCCCGCTGGGCATACTCCGCACGACTGCACCACAGGTTATGCTGACCTTGCGCGGCCTGCATGAAACCGCCACCTGGAACCGGGTAGGCACCCACGCCCCCAAGATCAAGATCCGGCAGTTTTACCATCAACCTATCGGCCGCTTCACCCCCATCGATGGCCGACTGGCGTTTGAACTGCCGATCCCCGAATCAGCACCGGCCACGCGGTTGCAGCACGTTCCACTGACCTACTGGGAACTGCTGCTGCAGACAGCCAGCGGCCTGCAAGCCGTCATCCTGCTACCGGTCTATCCTGTCGATGGGCCTAAAAACCAATAGGGGCGCGGCCTGCAGGCCGGCGCTTCATTCGATGACACCGGCCCGGCGCAGCATCCAGAACAGCAAAAGATAGCAGGCAACGGTCGACAGGATCGCCGTACCGAGTGACACCCAGAAAGCCAGCCCTTGCCGGAGCAAGGCAGCCAGCACCACAAACAGCACCAGCGATGGCAGAACCAGCCAAAAAATCTGTTGCGACAGATCGGCAATGGCTAACGCCGGCGAACCTTCGACATGCAGCCAGACAAACGCCAGCAAGGATGTCAGCGGTAACGACGCCAACAGCGCCGCCAAGGCGGAATTGCGCTTGGCAAGCTCCGCCACAGTTACCAGGATCGCGGCCGAAAACAGTATTTTGACGATGTAATAGCCCACCGAACCCGCCTCCTTCCCCTCATGGTTGCTTAGGCTCCCCACACCGGGCAACTTGCCAGCATGACGCCACCTGAATTGGCAGCCGATTTAGGAGGATCAGGGTCGACGTGGCTTGCAGGCAGGGGCCGATGGCCAGTAACGTCGCCGGGACGTTGCCGGAACGGCGTCTGCCTCGCCGTCGTCGGCCACAGTTGCCGCGGGCAACAGGCCAGACAGGCGGTCTGCCGCCTGGGTGCGCATCTGCTGCAGCAACGCCAGCTCGCGCTGCAGACGGCTGATATGTTGCTGGCAATACTGGATTTGCCGGCAAACCTGCCGGGCCTCGTTCGAAAGGTCGGCCAGCGGATACCGCTGATTGCCGATGGTCAGAAGAGCATTGGGCATGGGGAAGTCTCGGTCACAGAGCCGGAAGGCACCGTCACAGGTTCACGCTGCACTGGCGGCAGCAGGCAACAAGGGAGGCAAGGTCTGGATCGCAGCACGGCGGGCAGCCTGCAGCACATCCAGCTCCATCCGGATTTGCGCCATGCGCTCGTCGCAGTACTGGATTTGCGCGCACAGGCCCTGCGCCTGGGCAGGCAGATCGGCGACCCGGTACTCCTTGCCACCGATGGATAACTTGGTTTCAGACATTTCAAACACTCACAGCATGACATGGACATAACGGCAGATTGTCAGCCGCCACTCACGGCCGCGAGCCAGCCAGCGGGGAAACCGCCGCCAACCCGGCGGACACATAAAAACAAGAAGCATTGTAAAACAACAACTCAGCTTGACTTGTTTTGATTTTGCATTAAATTTAACTTACAACTGCCGGTCAGTTCAGCACAATAGCCAGAAAACAGGGAGGCGGCGGTTGCAGGTGGGTGCAAAATCCACCGGGAGGGGGTTGCCGCCGATAACCCGGCATTCCGCTCACCCCACAACGCTTGCTGCCTGGTTAAAGCCTCTGCCCCGCAGAGGCTTTTTTATTGCCGAGACTGAAAAAGCCGGTCAATGCGCCACCCAGTTAACCCAGCCCAATTGCCAGGTCAGCAACACAACCACGCCGAACACAATGCGATACCAGGCAAAGATCATGAAATTGTGGCTGGCGACAAACCGCAACAGGCCACGCACGGCAACAAAAGCGCTGAGGAACGAAACCACCGACCCCACCGCCAGCATCGGGATGTCACTGGCGCTGAACAACTGCCGGTACTTGATGAACTCGTGAGCAGTCGCGGCAAACATGACCGGGATGGCCAGGAAAAACGAGAACTCGGTCGCCGCCTTGCGTGACAAGCCAAACACCATGCCGCCAATGATCGTAGCCCCCGAGCGCGAAGTGCCGGGGATCAGCGCCAGGCATTGCGCACAGCCCACCTTGAGTGCATCGCGCCAAGTCATGCTTTCCACCTGCGACACCCTCACCTGCTGCGGTCGGCGCTCGACCCAGATAATGATCACGCCGCCGATAATGAATGCAATCGCGACCGGAACCGGGTTGAACAGGTGCGCCTTGATGGCACTGGAAAACAGCAAGCCCAGCACGGCCGCTGGCAGGAAGGCAACCAACAGGTTGGCGGTGAACCGCCGGGCCTCGGGCTGCGATGGCAGGCCGCTGACCACGCTGGCAATACGGGCGCGGTACTCCCAGCAGACAGCCAGAATGGCCGCCAGCTGGATGACCACTTCGAAGACCTTGCCCTTGTCGTCGTTGAAGCCCAGCAACTGGCCAGCCAGGATCAGGTGGCCGGTGCTGGAAATCGGCAGGAATTCGGTCAGACCCTCGACCACGCCGAGAATCAGCGCCTTGAGCAGAAGATAAATATCCATACGGAAATACGCGGGCGCCGGGCAAAATGAAAGGCTGCGATTGTAGCAGCGCAGCATGACATCCGGATGCAAAAAAGGCCCCGCAGGGCCGGTCTGGCGGTGTGATGCCGGCGTTTACTGTTCGACGAACGCCCGTTCGATCACGTAATCACCCGGCTCGCCGATTCGCGGCGACACCTTGAATCCGCGGGCATCGAGCAGTGCACAGGTGTCTTTGAGCATCGACGGACTGCCACACAGCATGGCACGGTCGCTTTCCGGGTCCAGCGGCGGCAGGCCGATGTCGCTGAACAGCTTGCCGGATTCGATCAGATCGGTCAGGCGCCCCTGATTGCGGAATGGTTCGCGGGTCACGGTCGGGTAGTAGATCAGCTTGTCCTTGACCATCTCGCCAAGGAATTCGTCCTTGGGCAGGTGTTCCTGGATGAACTCGTGGTAGGCCACTTCGCTCACCGTGCGCACACCGTGGAACAGGATCACTTTTTCGAACCGCTCGTAGGCTTCCGGGTCCTTGATCAGACTCATGAACGGAGCCAGTCCGGTGCCGGTGCCGAACAAGTACAGATTCTTGCCCGGCTTCAGATCGGACAGCACCAGCGTACCGGTCGGTTTGCGGCTGACCAGCAGATCATCGCCCACTTTCAGATGTTGCAGCCGCGAAGTCAGCGGGCCCTCCTGTACCTTGATGCTGAAGAATTCCAGCTCTTCTTCGTAGTTGGCGCTGGCAATACTGTAGGCACGAACCAGCGGGCGGCCGTTGACTTCCAGGCCGATCATGACGAACTGGCCGTTCTCGAAACGCAGCCCGGGATCGCGAGTCACTTTGAAACTGAACAGCGAATCGTTCCAGTGATGCACGCTGATTATTTTTTCTACGTAAAACTTGCTCGACGGAGTCGTCATGTCGGAACCTGCCTGTCCATGCGGAAATCTGGAAAAACGGCATTATAAATGAACGTCTTATATCTGAAAATGGCATAATTCCGATAAGGATTATCAATTTTTTGGATATACATGCACTTCACCCTGAAACAGCTGCAAGCCTTTGTTGCCGCAGCGCAGGATTGCAACGTATCGCGGGCGGCGCGCGCTCTGTCACTATCGCAATCGGCGGTCAGCACTGCGCTGGCCGAGCTGGAAAACCACTTTGGCCGCCCGCTGTTCGACCGGATCGGCAAGCGGCTGCAACTGAACGAAACCGGCAAGCAATTGCTGCCACGAGCCATCAATCTGCTCACCGAAGCCGAAGAACTGGAGCACTACGCCCGCAGCGGCGATGCGATCGGCCATTTCCGCATTGGCGCCACGCTAACCATCGGCAATTATCTGGCGCCGGGGCTGATTGGCGCCTACATGCGGCAATATGCGCAATCACGCATTCACCTGAAAGTGGCCAATACCTCGCAGATCATCGATGGCATGCGCCGTTTCGAGCTGGAGATCGGCCTGATCGAAGGCGAATGCTACGACCCGGACATTCAAGCCTTGCCCTGGTGCGATGACGAAATGGTGCTGTTCTGTGCGCCGACCCATCCACTGGCTGGCCGCAAAGATGTCAACCTGGAACAACTGGCGCAACAGGACTGGATTCTGCGCGAACCTGGCTCGGGCACCCGTGCGCTGTTCGACCGTGCCGTCACCGGTCGGCTGGCGCGGCTGAACATCCAGCTGGAGCTGGAGCACACCGAGGCGATCAAGCGGGCGGTGGAATGCGGGCTGGGGATTGGCTGCATTTCTCGTCTGGCCCTGCAGGAAGCCTTCCGGCGCGGCAGTCTGCAGGCGATTGCCACACCGTATTTCGACCTGCGGCGCCGTTTCTATTTCCTGCTGCACCGCCAGCGGCAACGCACCCAGGGTATCGAGCGCTTTCTGTCCTTGTGCCGGCAGACTGCCGATTGAGTTTTAATGTACAAAATTCCCTTGCAAACCTGACAAAATGGGAAATAATTACATACAATTCATACCGACAAGGCTCGGCAGGAGTCCATCATGCTGGACAGTGTGCACTCAGCTCATTCCCCCGCCCAGGCGCTGCTGCAGCACAGCGCGCAGATGCTTCGCCCACTGGTGCGGCTTCTGCTGGCCAACGGCGTCACCTGGCCACAGCTGACCCATGTACTGAAAGACCTTTACCTCGAAGAAGCGCGGCGGGCCTTGCTCGCCGACGGCCGGCGCGACACCGACTCGGCACTGACCCTGCTGACCGGGGTACACCGCAAGGAGATCCGCCAGCGCAGCCAGACGCAGGCTCAGCCGCTGCCCGATCTGTCGCTGGCATCGCAGGTGTTTACCCGCTGGCTGGCCGATCCGCAGTTCCGTGCGGCAGATGGCAGCCCGTCACCCTTGCCGCGCAACGGCGACAGTGTGTCGTTCGAATCGCTGGCACGATCCGTCTCGCGGGACATTCATCCACGAACCATCCTCGACGAATTGCTGCGGCTGGGCCTGGTGAGCCAGCAGGCCGACGAGCGCCTGCTCCCCAGCGCCGATGCCTTCGTCCCCCGTTCCGGCCTTGCCGAACGGCTGTGCATGCTGGCGGCAAATGTCGGAGACCATCTGGCTGCCGGTGCGCACAACCTGCAGCACCCGGACTCTCCGTTGCTGGAGCAAGGCATTTTTGCCGATCGCTTGCATCAGGCTTCGGTGGATCAGCTGCAGCAACGGGCCAGGCAGATCTGGCAACACCATTTTGCAGCACTGGTGGCCGAGGCCGCCGCGCTGTGCGAGATTGACGAACCCCGTGGCGGGCAGCAGCGGATAAGGTTCGGCGTGTATTTTTACTCGGAATCGATGGACAACCCTGCGGAGCCGGCCGGCGCGCCGGCCGCTCACCACGGAAAGGAATCAAAATGAAGATCAAATGGTTACATACCGCGATATTGGGGGCATCGTTTGCGGTGGCCGGCGTCATGCAGGGCTGCAACGGTGGTGGATCGGATGGCGGCACGGTGAACACATCGTCAGCCAACGGGGTGGGATCAGGGGGCAGCGGCTATGCCACCGGCACCGTGACCGGCTTTGGCAGCGTGTATGTCGACGGAGAGCGGATCGACGATCGCAGCGCCAGCAGCTTTGTCGAGAATACTGGTGGCAGCCTGGCCGACGCGGACCTGAAACTGGGGCAGCGCGTAGAGGTGGAGACCGCGCAGCAAGGCGTTGCCAAAGCAATCCAGATCATGCCGGCGATCATCGGGCTGGTGCAGTCGACCGACACGGCAGCGCTCAAGCTGGTCGTGGCCGGGCAGACGGTGCTGGTCAATACCGATGCTGACCAGGGGCCGGTGACCGTGTTCGAGGGCTACGACACGCTGGCCGACGTCCAGATCGGTGATGCAGTAGAGGTGCACGGAGTGCCGGCCAGCAGCGGCAACCAGATCCAGGCCAGCCGGATCGAGAAAAAGCCGCAACCCTTGTCGTTCGTGCGGGTCAGCAGTGCGTTGAGCAATCTGAACACCGCCAGCAAGACATTCAACCTGGGCAGCCTGATCATCGACTACGCAACGGCAACCCTGGTACCGGCCAGCCGCGAGCTCGCCAACGGGCAACGGGTGGTGGTGTTCGGACCGAGCGTCAGTGGCGACCGGCTGTCGGCGCGTTTCATCCGCATTGCCGAACTGAAGAACAAGGGCGTGGCCGCGCAACTGGGCGGTGTGGTGAGCAGCTACGACAGCGCCAACCTGACCTTCACGGTGAACGGCGTAAAAGTTAACGGCAAAGACGCGGTCATCACTCCGGCCGGGCAATCGTTCAGCAACGGCAGCTACGTTCTGTTGAAAGGCAGCTACGCCGACAACGGCGAACTGGTGGCCAGCAAGATCGACATCCGACGCAAGGCCGTGATCGTGCATGAAGTAACCCTCAAGGGATCCGTTGCCGATTTCAGCAGCCTGGCCAGCTTCAAGGTGCGGGGCGTGAAAGTGGATGCTTCGTCAGCCACCCGGACCGGCTGCCCGGACCCCCTGGCTAACGGGCAGTACGTTGAAGTGGAAGGCAGCGTCGGCCGCGGCGGCATCACGGCCAGCAAGCTGACCTGCACCGAAGCCCCCGAAGCGGCCAGCATCGAGGTACGCGGCGTGGCCAGCAGCGTCGACGCCACAGCGCGCAAGCTGGTGCTCACCAGTGGCGGCAAGACCTTCGACGTGAGCTGGAGCGACAGCACCCGCTTTCTGGGCATTACCGCTGCCAACCTGGCGGGCGCACCGTTAAAGGTGGAAGGCTATCTGCAAGGCGGGGTCATCGTCGCCCGCCGGATCACCCGCTGACCGTACCCGCCGCCCGGCAACCCTTGCCGGGCGGCTCCCCAAGCGCCTCCTGGTCGCCTGTTGCCTTTCTGCCCCAGTCGCCGCACCGCCTCCTCGCCACGCACGCCCGGCTGGAGTTTGCCCGCCTGACGTGCCAGTATTACTAGCAGTTTCTATCCGACGGCTCATTGAGCCAGCCCCCGCCACGCGCGGGTGGCTGCACCCCATTTCATCGAAACAAGGCTCATGACACAGGCCACCTTGGCCGCCTCCGGGCGCACCCCACCTACTGTCCGTCGCTGCGTGCTCTGCCAGTCCGGAGGGGCGCTGCTGCTCGCCTCAACTACCTTGCTGACGCTGGCCAGCCTGCTGATTGCCTATTTGCTTTTTCTCAGCCATCAACGCTATCTGGCCAATGCCGCGCAAACCTCGCAGAACCTTGCTCTCAGCCTGCAGACCTACCTGCATGCCCATTTTCGGACGGCTGATCTGGCGCTGCAAAGCGCCGCCGACCGGCTGGTGCAGCAGCAACGACAAGGCCGTTTCAGCGAAGCGGATTTTTCCGCATCCCTCGCCTCATTGCGCCAGCAGGTACCGGATGCTGAGGCAATGCGCGGCAGCGATCACTTCGGGCAGATCATTTATGGCGAATCCTTGCAACTGGCGACCCGTTTCTCGCTCGAGGAACGGGAATTCTTCCTGCGCGTGCGCAATGGTGAAACGCTGGTGTTCGGCCGGCCGGTGCAGTCGCGGGTCAGCGGCCAGCCGGTGTTGCCGCTGGCACGGCCGCTTTACGACTTGCACGGCGCCTTCGCCGGCGCGGTTTACGTCACCACCCGCCTGTCGAGCCTGACCGGGCTGTTCCGGTCGCTCGACCTTGGGCCGCACGGCGCGATTACGCTGATCGATGCACAGCAACAGGTGCTGGCCCGCTATCCGGCGCCCCCTCAGCCGAATGGACGAGCGCTGCACGCCAAGGCTCCACAGTTGCTGGCAGCGCTGGCAGCCGGATCGCCAGGCGCCACCCGCGACCTGATCAGCCAGATCGATCAGCGCCGGCGCATTGTCAGCACTTACCGGGTAGGCAACTACCCACTGTTCATTGCGGTCGGGCTCGACCGGGAAGCCGTGTTGCAACCGTGGCGACATGAATTGCAGATCGGGCTGTCGTTCCTGTTGTTGCTTGCCGGAGCGGTAGCATTGATGCACGTCGGCATGCGGCACTTCTGGCGAGCCCGGATGCAGTTGCAGCATCTGGACCATACCCGGATGGCCAACGATCATCTGGTGGCACTGCTGAAAGCCATTCCCGACCTGCTGTTCGAAATGGACAGCGATGGCCGCTATCTGGATTTCCGGGCGATGAACGACGAACTGCTTGCCGCACCCTACCCACATCTGCTGGGCCGGACCGTGCATGATGTCCTGCCCCCCGAAGCGGCAACAGAAGTGATGCGTGCACTGGATGAGGCCACTCGCGACGGCGTGTCGTATGGCCGGCAACTGTATCTGCAGGTGCCCGCCGGGCCTCGCTGGTTTGAGCTATCGGTAGCACGCAAGGACGAGCTGCACCAGGGTCGCCCCTGCTTCATTGTCCTGTCACGCGACATCTCCGAGCGGCGGGAGGCCGAACAGCAGATCGAGCAACTGGCGTTTTCCGATACGCTGACCGGCCTGCCCAACCGGCGGGTATTTCTCGACCGGCTGCAGCAAAGCCTGGCGGCCAGCGAGCGAAACCGGCAATTTGGCGCACTGCTGTTTCTCGATCTGGACAAATTCAAGACACTGAACGACACCCGCGGCCACCGCTACGGCGACCAGTTGCTGATCCAGGTGGCCGAGCGGCTACGCGGCGTGGTGCGCGAAGGTGATACGGTGGCACGGCTGGGAGGCGACGAATTCGTGGTCATCCTTGAACAGATCGGCGAGCAGATGAACGACGCCAGCGCACACGCCATGGCGATTGCAGAAAAAATCAGCCTGCGCTTGCGCGAAGACTATCCGCTGGACGGATTGAGCCACCGCTGCAGCGCCAGCATCGGCATTGCGCTGTTTTGCGGACACCAGGTCAGCCGGGACGAGCTGATCAAGCGTGCCGATCTGGCGATGTACCAGGCAAAGGGTGACGGGCGCAGCATGATCCGGTTCTTCGACCCGCAGACCCAGGCACGGATCGAAACGCGGGTAGCGCTGGAACAGGATCTGCAGCTGGCCATCGCCCGTGATGAGTTTCTGGTCTACTACCAGCCACAGATCGACCTCACCGGTCGCTGCATCGGCGCCGAAGCGCTGGTGCGCTGGCAGAGTGGCACCCGCGGCCTGGTGTCGCCGGCCGAATTCATCCCGCTGGCGGAAGAATCAGGGCTGATCCTGCCAATCGGCCATCGGGTCATGATGCACGCCTGCGAACTGCTGCAGCGCTGGCAGCACCACCCGGCCACGGCCATGCTGACTCTGGCCGTCAATGTCAGCGCCCGGCAGTTTGCACTGCCGACCTTTTTCGACGAAGTCCGCCATTTGCTCAGCCACTACGGCATCAACCCGGCCCGTCTCAAGCTGGAGCTGACCGAAAGCATGCTGATCGACGGCGTCGAGCACACCATTGCCACCATGCGCCGCCTGCGCTCGCTGGGAGTACATTTCTCGCTGGACGATTTCGGCACCGGCTATTCGTGCCTGAACTATCTCAAGCGGCTGCCGTTCAGCCAGGTCAAGATCGATCAATCATTTACCCGCGACGTACTCAGCGATGCCAACGACGCTGCCATCTGTCGCGCCATCATCGCCCTGGGCAACAGCCTGGGGCTGAACGTGATCGCCGAAGGCGTCGAAACCGACGCCCAATGGGTGCTGCTCAAGCACCAGGGCTGCCACTATGCCCAAGGCTACCTGATCGGCCGTCCGATGCCGCAAGCCGCGTTCGAAACCTGGCTGGCCGAACGCCAGCAATGAGCCCGCCGGGCTGCGAACCGCATCCAGCCTGGCCTGCAGGCCAGGCTGCAAGGCAATGCCAGAGCGGCTTGCAGCCCGATGCCGGCCAGGATTGAGACAGGACGGCAGGTCGGGCGGCTTTTTCTGGCAAGGCACGAGCAGATGGTCAACAATAACAACTCTGCCGTCTTTCCAGATTCCTTGCCATGCGCCTTTCATTGCTGACCCTGCTGCTGGCCACGCTGCCGGCCCCGCTGCTGGCGGATGCGCCGGTTGTCATCCGCTTTAGCCATGTTGCTGCCGCCGACACCCCGAAAGGCAAGGCCGCAGACCATTTTCGCCAATTGGTAGACGAGCGCAGCAAAGGGCGCGCCAAAGTCGAGGTGTACCCGAACAGCCAGTTGTACAAGGACCGCGAAGAGCTGGAAGCCCTGCAACTGGGCATGGTGCAGATGCTGGCGCCGTCGATGTCCAAATTCAATGCACTGGGTGTGCGGGAGCTGGAGCTGTTCGACCTGCCCTACCTGTTTGACAACCTCGACGCCGTCCACAGGCTGACCCAGGGCGCGGTCGGCGCACGACTGCTGGGATCACTGGAAAACAAGGGCATCAAGGGGCTGGCCTTCTGGGACAACGGACTGAAAAATTTCAGCGCCAACCGGCCACTGCGCAGCCCGGCCGATTTTCGCGGGCTGAAAATGCGCATCCAGCCCTCGCGGGCGCTCGATGCACAGATGCGGGCATTGGGCGCTATCCCGCAACCCATGGCGTTTGCCGATGTATTTGCTGCACTGCAAAACCGCACGGTCGACGGCACCGAAAATCCGGATTCCAACTTCTACACCCAGAAAATGCATCGGGTACAGCCCTACCTGACCGTCTCCGGGCATGGTTACGTTGGCTACGTCGTGGTGGTGAACAAGAAATTCTGGGATAGCCTGGCGCCCGACCTGCGCAACGTGCTGGAAGAAGCCATGAAAGACGCCACCCGCTACGCGGCCGACATCGCCCAACAGGAAAACGATACAGCCCTGCAAGCCGTGCGGCAGACCGGCAAGACCCAAATCATCACGCTGACCGCCGACCAGCGCCAGGCACTGAAAACGGCGCTGCTGCCAGTGCACCGGCAAATGGCCGGCCGGATCGGCGAGCCACTGCTCCAGGCAGCCTACCAGGCCACCGGCTTTCGCCCGCCCCACTGAACGGCCAGCCTTCCAGACCGCCTGTCAGGCTTGAGCAATCGTCGCGAGCCGAGTGGAAAACGGGTAAATAAAGGCCGTTTCTCCCGCTGGCGCAACAGATCAGACGCCAGCCAGACAGGTTACTGGATCAGGGAACCGCCTCAGTCGCCGCACCCCGCGCCGGAATCACCCCCAGCCGGGTTTTCAGCGGCAACGCCTCGTGATTGAACACCCGGGCGTAGTGCACGGCATTGGCCATCACTTTTTTCACGTAGTCGCGGGTTTCCTCAAACGGAATCGTCTCGGCGTAGATCGCGCCTTCCAGCGGCACTGCCGCCTGCCAGTTGCGCGCCCGGCCCGGCCCGGCGTTGTAAGCCGCGGTAGCCAGCACCGGCTGACCGGCCAGCGAATTCTGCACCGTTTTCAGGTAAAACGTACCCAACTGCACATTGGTGCCCAGCTCGTTCACCATGCCCTGCTGAAAATGCTTCCAGCCCAGCTTGTGCGCCACCCAGCGCGCCGTGGCCGGCATCAGCTGCATCAACCCCGACGCCCCGACCCCGGAACGCGCCGCCTGCACAAACCGGCTTTCCTGTCGCATCAGCCCGTACACCCACGCCTCGTCCAGCCCCTGCTGGCGGGCATACTCGCTCACCACCTCACGGTACGGGGCCAGATAGCGCAAGCTGAAATCATGCACGCTGACCGTGCGCTCGGCAGCGTAAATCGCCCGGTCGTACCAGCCCTCGCGGCTGGCGGTTTCAGCGGCAGCCAGCAATTGCGGGTCTTCCAGCCCGCGCATGCCCCAGTTCCACTCCCGCGTCGCCTCGCTGCGCCAGTCCAGCCGGTACAACGCCAGCGCCCGCTGCACACTGGGCAACTGCTGCACCCCGCGCAGATCGTTGTCAGACGGTTTGTAGCGCCCGGCAGCCGTGTCGATCACACTGCCCAGCTCTTCGCGGGCCAGGAGGCCGTAGAAATGATGCTCGGCCGACAGCGGCGCCAGAATCTGGTTGGCCTCCGGCAGGCGTTGCTGCTGCTTCAATGCCCGCGCCTTCCAGTAACGCCAGGCAGACTCGCCCTGCTGACCGGCTGGCATGCCGTCGATCGCGGCCAGCACGGCCGGCCAGTCGAGCTGGCGCAGCGCAGCGCGCACCCGCCATTCCAGCGCAGCCTTGTCCAGCCGTGTCGCGCCGGCCTCGCGGAACCAGTCGACCGCCTGCGGGTGATGACGGCGTGCCGCCGCCAGCGCGATCTGTGCCCAGCCGTACTGGCGATCGCCGTCGCTGAGCTTGCCGGCCATCGGACGCCAGTACTCCAACGCCAGATCAACATCGGTACGCGCCACGCGGTACACAGCGAAAATCGCCAGCTCACGGTCGGCACGCTGCTGCAGGTCGAACGCATATTTTTTCAGCGCCAGCGACGGGTTGCCGGTTACGATCTCCAGCTGCCGCGCCACGATCGCCTCGCTGGCTGGCAACTGCGCCATCAGCCGTTTCACCAGCGCCGGGTTGTTAACCTCCAGCGCCAGCCGGGCCCGCTCCCACACATCGTCACGCCCCAGCAACTGCGCTTGCCGCAATTGTTCGAACAACGGAGAGCAGGATTCCGGCAGCTCCTTGCCGCTGAACCACTTCTGCTTGGCCAGCGTCAGCGCCTCCGGCTCCTGTCGGGCCGACCGGGCGCGCAACTGGTAACACTCCAGCTCGGCATCCGGATTGACCAGCACCGGAAATTCTGCAGCAAAGACATCCCAGCGTTCGGCCTTGCCCAGCGCTTTCAGCCAGTCGCTGCGCAACCGTTCGGCCAGCAGGCTGCCGGGGAAAGTCTGCAGAAAATTGCGGATTGGCGCATCGCCCACCGTGTCGATCTGCGCACTAAGCAGCCAGTAGCGCGGATATACCTCCAGCGGATCGCCCTGCAGCCTGTCGGCAAGCCGCGCCAGTTTATCCAGATCGCGGCTGCGCACCGCCTCGCGGGCAGCATCCAGATCTGCCCTGGCCGCAGCGCCAGCCAACGGCACCGCAGCAAAAAATAACAACAGGCCAAGCCCAATTTGTTTCATCGGTCAGGTAAAATCGCGGGTTTCGTGGAATGTGGCGGATGCGGATGGCAATGGCACGAGCGTGCAAGTCGTCCGCCAGTCGCTCTGAAGGATAACACACGGATGCCTTACGTCAGCCTCAATCCTGCCACCGGCGAGCAGTGGCAGTCATTGCCCTCTCTGGACGCCGCCGGTCTTGACCTCACCCTGGCCCGCGTAGCTGCCGCACAACGCGACTGGGCCGGCATCGGCTTTGCCCGCCGGGGCGAATACCTGCGCCGCATCGCCCACTGCCTGGAACACGGCAAAGAGCGCTACGCCCGCCAGATCACGCTGGAAATGGGCAAGCTCAAGCGCGAAGCGATTGCCGAAGTAGAAAAGTCGGCCCTGGTCTGCCGCTACTACGCCGAGCAGGCCGAGCGGCAACTCAGCCCCGAAACCCTGCCCTCCGACGCCAGCCACAGCTACGTGCTGTTTCAGCCACTGGGGGTGCTGCTGGGCGTGATGCCGTGGAATTATCCTTACTGGCAGGTGTTTCGCTACGTCGCCCCGGCGCTGATGGCTGGCAACGCCTGCGTGCTCAAACATGCGTCCAACGTGCCGCAATGTGCGCTGGAAATCGAACAAATCTGCCGCGATGCCGGCCTGCCCGACGACGTATTCCGCACCCTGCTGATCGACTCGCCGCTGGTTGCCCAGGCGATTGCCTCGCCGCATGTTCACGCTGTTACATTCACCGGCTCGGAAGCCGCAGGCCGCCAGGTGGCCGCCGCCGCCGGGCTGGCCATGAAAAAATCGGTACTGGAGCTGGGCGGCTCCGATCCGTTCGTAGTGCTGGCCGATGCCGACCTGGACTGGGCCATCGCGCAGGCGATTCCGGCCCGGTTTACCAACGCCGGTCAGTCGTGCATTTCCGCCAAGCGCTTTATCGTGCTGCCCGAGATTGCCGACCGGTTCGTCGAGCAGTTGCAGGCAGCGATCAGCCAGCTACGCTGCGGCGATCCGTTTGACGACGCCACCACGCTGGCACCGATGGCCCGCACCGACCTGCGCGACGAACTGCACCTGCAGGTGCAGCAATCGATTGCCGCCGGTGCGCGCCCCTTGCTCGGCTGCGCCCCGCTGGACGGCCCCGGCGCCTTCTACGCCCCGTCGCTGCTCGACGACGTTCGCCCCGGCATGCGCGCCTACGACGAGGAAATTTTCGGCCCGGTGGCGCTGGTACTGCGGGCGCGGGATGAAAACGACGCCATCCGGATGGCCAACGACACCCGGTTCGGCCTGGGCAGCAGCCTGTGGAGCCGCGACCTCGACCGCGCTGCCGAGCTGGCCACCCGCATCGACGCCGGCAATACCTACATCAACAGTCTGGTCAAATCCGACCCCCGGCTGCCGTTCGGCGGCGTCAAGGCCTCCGGCTACGGTCGCGAGCTATCGGCGTACGGCATCCGTGAATTCGTCAACCTGAAAACAGTATGGATACGGTAGCACCGGGCAAGCAGGCAATGGCTGGCGAAGCACGACAACAGATTTTTACAATACGCCACCGGCGCGACACAAACCGCTAACACCCTGCAGCGAAGATGGGTCCAGCGGGGCAAGCCGCCCCGCCAATTCAGGCAAAGGAGAAACATCATGCTGAAAACGGCTTCCCTGCTGCTGATCGCCGGCGCCACGCTGGCCAGCGGCGCCACGCTGGCCGACTCGGTCAACCACCGCCAGCACAGGCAAGACAAACGGATCGCCCAAGGCATCCAGTCCGGCCAGCTCACCCGAAACGAAGCCCATACATTGCGCGAACAACGCCGGGCCATCCGCACCGAAGAACGCGCCTACCGCGCCGACGGCAAATTCACCCGGGCCGAACGCAAGGATGTACAGCAGGATCTCAACCAGAGCAGCCGCGACATTTACCAACAGAAACACGACGCCGAGCACAGCTAAACGGCGCCGCGCCAGACACCGCGCCAGATGCGGCATGCAGACGGCCTGTACACCGCATCCAGCCTGCCTTGCAGGCCAGCATCATTTCAGCCAGGCCGACACGCCGCCGTGCTTGTAGCATGCACCGTTCTTGCCGGGAAAACCGTACGTTCCATCCATGCAGCGCGCCGTCGCGCCGGACGGCTTGTTCGGATCAACCAGTGTCGGCGCCTTGGAAAACTCCTGGTACAACTGCTGATACTGACCCGACTCCTTGCCGGTCGACAGCTTGCCCGCCGGCTTTTTCTCGCGCCCCCCCTTGCCCACCGTCAGCTCGACCGCCTTGGGCTGAACCGTTGGCTGCACCGCCTCCAGCCCGGCCAGCTCAAACTCACTGGCATGGGCCGCCAGCGCCAGCCAACCGGCCAGCCACACTCCGCACCGTCTCATTTCATTCTCTCGTCATAAATGGTATGCCCGCCAAGATACAAGGCCCACCCGGTTCCGGCAAGCGCGCCAGCCCCATCCTGAATTACTTGCCAATGCAAAACCGGCTGAATATCTCGCCCAGCAAATCGTCGGCACTGAATTCGCCGGTAATCCCGGACAGCGCGTGCTGCGCCAGTCGCAGTTCTTCGGCAAATAACTCGATCTGCTGCCAGTTCTGATGCGCGGTTTCCAGGCTCTGCCGCGCCTGGTGAATCGCGTTCAGATGCCGCTCGCGCGCCATGAATATGCCTTCTCCCTCGCTGCGATATCCCACCGCCTGCAACAACTGCTGGCGCAGCAGATCGACGCCGCGATGCTGCCTGGCCGACAGATACACCACCGGAATCCCGTCCAGTTCACTCAGGCCCGGCTGCTCGCCGGAGAGGTCAATCTTGTTGAATACCTTCAGCAACTTCAGCCCGGCCGGCAGCCGTTGCAGAATCGCCGCTTCCGCATCGGTCAGGCCGTGGCGCGAATCCAGCAACAGCAGCGCGATATCGGCCTTGTCGATGGCTTTCCAGGTGCGCTCGATGCCGATTTGCTCCACCTGATCGGTGGTTTCGCGCAGCCCGGCGGTGTCGATGATGTGCATCGGCACCCCGTCGATGTGGATCAGCTCGCGGATCGTGTCGCGGGTGGTGCCGGCAATATCAGTCACAATCGCCACCTCATCGCCCGCCAGCGCATTCATCAGGCTCGATTTGCCGACATTCGGCTGGCCGATCAAGGCAACGTGAATGCCCTCGCGCAGAATCGCCCCCTGCCGCGCCGTCTGCAGCACCCGCGCCAGTTGCTGCATGATGCCTTGCAGCTTGCCAACCGCGTTGGCCGCTTCAAGAAAGTCGATATCTTCTTCGGGGAAATCCAGCGTCGCTTCCACCAGCATGCGCAGGTTGATCAACTGCTCCACCAGCGCCGTCACCTCGGTGGAAAACGCCCCCTGCAGCGAACGCACCGCCGAACGCGCCGCCTGCTCCGAACTGGCATCGATCAAATCCGCCACTGCCTCGGCCTGCGCCAGATCCAGCTTGTCGTTGAGAAAGGCGCGCTTGGTGAATTCCCCCGGCTCCGCCAGCCGCGCGCCCAGCTCCACGCAGCGCTGCAACAACAGCCGCATGATCACCGGCCCGCCATGCCCCTGCAGCTCCAGCACATCCTCGCCGGTAAACGAAGCAGGGCCGGGAAAATACAAGGCCAGCCCCTGATCCAGCACTGCCCCATCGGCTGCCTTGAAGTTGGCGTACGTCGCGTAACGCGGCTGCGGCAGCTTGCCGATGATCGCCTCGGCCAACGGTTTTAAATCCGCGCCGGAAATCCGGATCACGCCGACGCCCCCGCGACCGGGAGCGGTGGCGATGGCCGCGATGGTGTCTTTGGTCAATAAAGTCATAGGCTTATCTTGGTTGCACTGCGCAAGGCGGCTATTGTAGGTGGGGGCATCGGCAAAGCCAAGCGGCGGGCCGCATGCCAACCGTCCTGATCATGCTGACCATGCCGGACAATGCGCCTCGCCTGAGCCTTGCTGCCCTGGCTTGCCGCAACCACACACTGAAGACCCCGTCATCCACGGTCTGCGGTCTGTCGGAATATCTTACAGCCTGGTGCACCTGGCCCGTGCGCCAAGGGTCATTCTTATTTGAAAACTGTCACTTGCGAACACGGGCATACATTTTGCTTTCAGAGCATCCAACCCCCAGCCGAATGGCGGGACCCGATTCACATTTTCAGCATAAGGAAACTCAAAATGGCCCTGTTACGTAAATTGGCAATCAGCCTTGCTGCCTTTGGCTGCCTGGCAGCAGGAAGCGCCCAGGCATCGCTGGTTGCATTCCAGCAATACACCGGCCACGTTGGCTACTCGGCAGACGGCTTTGGCTCGACCGGACAAAGCGGAACCATTTCTGCTTCGGTGCCGCTTGGATCCACGGTGCTGGCGGCGTACTTGTATACCTCGACATACTACAACACGGACTTGTCAGGCGTGGGGGGCACGCTCAATGGCGTGGCGCTTTCCAGCCTCGCCTCGCTGGGCACAAACCTGGTCGCCAACCTGACTGCCGGTCGTTACGATGTCACCAGCATCGTCAAGCCGGTTATTGATAGCGGAGCGGGCGGCGTGTACGACTTCCGCGTCACCGAAACCTCAAGCAGCCAGGATGGCGAAGCGCTGGTGGTGGTGTATTCCAACCCACTGCTGTCGTTCAGCACCGTAGGGGTGCTGGATGGCTTCGCCTCGTCAACCGGCGATACCACCTCGATCAACTTTGCCTCGGGGCTGAACCCTGCCGCGCCAGGTTTCTTTGCCGAACTGGCTCTGGGCATCGGATTCAGCTGCTGCAGTTCCCAGCGCTCGACCGTCGCGGTCAATGGCACAATCATGACCACGAACGCCGGCAACAACGATGACGGGGTTGGCTCGGTTGCCAACGGCCAATTGATTACAGTGGGTGGATTCAACGATCCGTACTCGCCGGCCAATCCCTCCTACACCAATGACCACGAGCGTTACAACCTGGTGCCGTACATCCAGAATGGCGACACCAGCATCGTTATCGACACCGTCAACCCGTCGAACGACGACAATATCTTCCTCGCGTTGGTGCATGTCTCTGGTGCAGCAGGCGTTAACAGCGCCCCGGTCGGTTCTGTTCCCGAACCCGGCTCACTCGCCCTGATCGGCCTGTCGCTGGCCGGACTGGCCGGCGTTCGCCGCTGGAGCCAGGCCGCGAAGTAACCCCCCCATCGGTGGGCAGACCTGCCCACTACACAACGTCGGCCTGCGCACCGCTCTGGTATTGCCTCGCAGGCCGGCCTGCAGGCCAATACCAGAGCGGCTTGCAGGCCGATGCTATTTTCCCGCTGCGTCACTGCGCTGCAGATTGAGCGCCAGCAAACGCTGCAGGATGTCCTCGTCAGCCATGGCCGGGCTGTAGTCGTGCCAGCCGTAGGCGGCGGCTACGGCGGCGTCCAGCGCCTCATGCGCCTTGGCCAGCCACGCCGGGCGCGCGTTGTAGAGGTTGGTGAGGGTGCGTTTTTTCAGCTCGGCTTCAAAGCCGGCCTTGGGCAGCAGCCGGTCGGGGTAGCCCGGCACCACTTCCGGCACGCGCTCCACCCACTCCGGCGGATTCAGCCAGTTTTCACGCAAGGCATTCAGGCGCTGCGCCGCCTGGGCGATGGCAAGCGCGGCGG
>CAZBWH010000008.1:40816-59166 GCA_964495595.1 uncultured Burkholderiales bacterium
TACAGCGCAGCAACGTCTTCCGGCATGTCTGTGCCAAAATCGATCACCCACATATCGCGGGGCCGCCGGGTTAAATCCAAGGCGTTCCAAAGTGGCCGCAGCACATCGCTGTTGGGCTTGCCGTTTGGATTGCCATTGCGCATCAGCCATTCCCGCGCCAACGCGCCTTCAATATCTAGCGGGCCTTTCTTCGATGCGCCCATAAAACAAACGCCGATGTTTTCCTTTTGCGGCAACGCTGTAGTCAAATCTACGCCGTCCGCACCGCCGGCGGTCAAATCAGCGTTGATTCGCGCCACGGGCAGCCCATTCAATAGCAGGGGGGTATTGGTTGCATCGGCAGGCGGCGGGTTACGCGGCTCGCCGCTAACCCGCCCTACGGTTTCATTGTTGCCGAAACAAACCAGCGATACGCGCACCGCCGCGCCTTCGTTGACCCACGGCTCGTCGCTCCAGGCGTTGAAAATGCGCAGATCGGCAACAATGGCGTCGAGCACTTTGCGGTTGGCGCCGCCACGGATCGAGTTGGTGGCAACCAGCCCGCAGCGCCGGCCGTGGCCGCTGGCGATGTGTTGCCTTGCCTTGTGGAACCAGTAACACACCAGATCGGCGCCGCCCGGCACATGCGGTTCGTAAAGCTGGTTGAGCGTATTGAAATAATCGCGGCCGAGTTCGCCGCTTTTTTTGCTGCCGCCGAGAAACGGCGGGTTGCCAACGATGGCTTCGGCTTGCGGCCAGTCGGCTGCCACATATTCACCTTGCCCGGCAGGGCTGGGGGTGATCAGCGCATCGCGGCATTCAATCGGATCGAGATTTTTCAGCACCGGGTTGGCCGGCACGGTGAAACCGTGTTCCAGCATCCACTGGATTTCGCCGATCCACACCACCACCCGCGCCAGCTCGGCGGCGTAGGGGTTGAGTTCGATGCCGGCGACACATTCCGGGCCGAGCAGCGAGGCAAAGTCGTAGTGCAGGCCGAGTTGCTCGGCTTCCAGCATCACTTTGTGCTGCAGGTCTTTGAGGGTTTTCAGCGCCAGATAGAGAAAGTTGCCGCTGCCGCAGGCGGGGTCGAGCACGCGGAATGTGCGCAGGCGTTCGAGAAAGCCGTGGTAGAGCGCCTCGGCTTCCGGCTTGGCCTTTTTTGAGCCGGTGCCGCCTTTTTGCCAGAGGGCAATGCGGCTGGCGATGTGCGGCTTGATGGCGTCCCATTCGGCCAGCAGCGGTTGCTCTACCACCGGGCCGAGAATGCGACGGATCGAGCCGGCGTCGGTGTAGTGGGCGCCGAGCTGGCTGCGTTTGGCCGGGTCGAGGCCGCGTTCAAACAAGGTGCCGAAAATGGTCGGGTCGATCTGGCTCCAGTCGAGCCGGGCGGCGGCCAGCATGGCGTCGATGCCGGTGGACGGCAGCGGGAAGACATTGATCTCGGCAAACAGGCCACCGTTGAACCAGAGAATGTCGTGTTCGCCAAACGGCCCGCCCTGCTTCATCGCCGCAAACAGGCTGCTGAGGCGCGGCACGAAGGTTTCCGGGCGTTTGCCGGCGCTTTCCAGCAGGCGGGTAAACAGTCGGTCGGGCAGCAGGCCCACGTCTTCGGCAAAGCAGGCAAACAGGCACTGGTTGAGAAAATGCGCAACAGCGTGCGGCTCGTGGCCGGCGGTGCGCAGGGTATCGGCCAGCTCGGCAAAGTGGCGCGCGGCATCTTCGGTGATGGCGGTGACAGTGCGGCCGGGCTTGAGTTGCTCCGGCTGGAAAAACAGCGCCTTGAGCTTGGCCAGATTGGCCGGGGTGGCCAGCTCGTCGATGGCGATGGTGTGCACATCGCTGACGGTGTTGGTGAAATTGGTGTGTATCTGGATGGTTTGAATGTCGCACACCACCAGCAGCGGCGGGTTGTCCAGCGCCAGTGCGTAACGCTGCACTTGTTGCAAGGCCTTGCCCAGATCGCGGCCGGGGCCTTTGTATTCGATGGCGAAATGGCCACGCTTGAACACATCGGCCCAGCCGTTGCCACCGCCGGTTTTGCCGGCGCCTTTTTCAAAACAGAAGTCACTGCCGTCCTTGTCGATATCGGCCGGCTTGGGGTGGTCGAGCAATTCACACAGGTCGAGAAAATGCTGCTGGTACAAGGCGCGCTCGGTGCCGGTCTGGCCGGCCCATTTGGCGATGAATTGTGCTGGAGTCATGGTGTGCAGTGCCTGCGATGCCGATCTGGCGGGCATTGTACGCTGGCGGCCCGGTGGTGTGGGGGGTGGGCCACAAAGCAACAAGGCCCCTGCCGTTGCCGGCAGGGGCCTTGTCTGGCTGAGGGTGGCTCAGTTGGCGCCCTGGGTGCCGATGTTGCTGGATACGACGGGCATTGAGGCGGCGGTCTGGAGGGTGCCGGCTTCCACTTCGGTTTCGGAATACGACGCCACCAGCAGCACAGCCCACATCAGCAGGCCGCACAAGACGATGGTTACGATTTTGGTATCAGCCACTTTTTTCTCCCTGATTGACTGGTAATTTTATATAGCATTTCCAGGCAGTTATGCTGCAACATTTAATGCTAATAAACAGATAATCCATGTAACTTGTTGATTTTTATCAAAAATCAAAAACGTTACGGTAAGGCCGGGCCAGCGCCTGCTGCATTTGCAACCAGGCGGCGGGGTGGTAGGCCTGCAGGTGGCGGTGGTCGCGCTGCCAGCCGAAGCGGTCGGCAATGTGGCGGATGAATGCGGTGGGCAGCGGGGTGAATTCGGACAGGCCGATCATCAGTTCACCTTCGAACAGGGCTTTGACATCGACGTTAAACAGCAGATCGCTGTCCAGGGAGGCGTCAAAGCCGGCAATCGCGGCCTCCTGGCCTTCTTCCTCGATCTGCTGGAACAGTTCGTCCACTCTGGTCAGCGCGGCGGCTTCCAGCATGCGTACCCGCAGGTAGTCGGCGGTCTGCGGCTCTTTTTCGGCCAGCCAGTTGTCGGGATCGGTCCAGCCGAAATGGGCGATCAGTTCGCTGACGAAGTCGTCTTTCACCTGCCGGTCGTCGCAGGCGAGGTAGAGCATGCCGTCTTCGAAGATTTCGCCGTGCAACGGGGCGTCGCTCAGGTACGGGTCGGCAATCATTTGCCGGAAACGCTCGATGGCGCGTTCACTCTGGTCGTCGCGGTTGAGGTCGGACAATTCGTAGATCCAGGGCCGCAGCCGGTCAACGATCGGCCGTTCGCTTTCCGGGACGTTTTCCAGCGGTTCGTGCACCTTGCCGCAGTGCTGGCAGTATTCGCCACGGCCGTTGCTGTGTTCGGCGGGCGGCTCGGCGGGCGGCGGCTCCTGCTGGGCGAGGTACTGCGCTTCTTCAAACGCATCGCGCAGGCGCTGGAAGCCTTGCGGGTCGTCTTCGGGCCGGGTGACTTTGAGCAGCCGGGCGTAGGCTTTCTTGATTTCGCGCAGGTCTTGCGTCGGCTCGATGCCGAGCGTCTGCCACGGAGTGTGGGCGTGATTCATAGCCAGGTTTCGCCCTCGATTTCGTCCAGAATGCGGGTCAGCTCTTCACGCGCCAGCTTGATGATGGTTTCGTCCTGGGTGTCCAGCGCGGCCTGGAAACGGGCGGTTTCCTGGCCGATGTACAGCCGGTCTTCGCCACGGGTCTGCTGATACATGCGGTCGGCACGCGCCATCAGCGCGGCATTCACCAGCAGCTCACGCGGGTGGATCTTGAGTTTCTGCAGCTCACGCAGTCGCTCTTGCACCTGTTCCGGGGTCAGGACGCCGGGGTTTTCCTCGATCAGCAACTGGTGCTTTTCGCCGGTTTCCTGCACGGTCATTTCTGCTTCCAGCAGGCCGTTGACGTCGTAGGTAAACCGCACCGTGACGCTGACCTCGCCTGCTGCCTTGGGCGGCACGGGCACATGCAGCTGGCCGAGAAAGATGTTGTCGGCAGTCAGGCGGCTTTCGCCCTGGTACACCCGTACCAGTACGGCTTCCTGGTGATCCTGGATGGTGGAGACGACTTGCTCGCGGCTGACCGGTACGACGCTGTTGCGTTCGATGATCGGCAGGAAAAAACCGGATTCGTAGCGGCCCAGCGCCATTTGTTCGCTGATCTCGATGCCGAGCGTGTACGGGCAGACATCGGTCATCACCACTTCATTGAGCGCGGCGTCGCGCATTTTCAGCCCGGCCTGCACGGCGGCACCCATGGCCACCACTTCGTCCGGGTTGATGTGCATGGCGGGCAGGCGGCCGAACATTTTGGCGACCAGTTTCTTGATCAGCGGTTTGCGGGTAGCTCCGCCAGCCAGCACGATCTGGTTCAGCTCGTGGGCGCGGATGCGGGCATCGCGCAGCGCCCGTTCGATCGGTTCGCGCAGCCGCTTCAGCAGCGGTTCGGCCAGGGTGGCAAATTCACTGTCGGTAACGGTCCAGCTCAGCGGCTGGCCGGCAAATTCGATGCTCATTTGCGCCTGCCCGGCGCCGGACAAGGCGCGTTTGGCCTGCTCAGCCTGTTTGCGCAGCGCCTGGTAAATAAATGCATCGGCCTGTTTGTCGGCCAGTCCGGCCGGTTTGCCGACTGCGGCGATGAAGCCGTCGATCAGCGCCTCGACAAAGTCTTCGCCGCCGAGAAAGTTGTCGCCGGCGCTGGCGCGCACTTCCATCACGCCTTCAAACAATTCGAGAATCGAAATGTCGAAAGTACCCCCGCCAAGGTCGAATACCAGAAAGCGGCTCTCCGGTTCGTTCTGGTGCAGGCCGTAGGCCAGCGCGGCGGCGGTTGGTTCGTTCAGCAGCCGGTCGACTTTCAGCCCGGCGAGCTGGCCGGCAATTTTGGTTGCCTTGCGCTGGGCGTCGCTGAAATACGCCGGAACGGTAATCACCGCCTCGGTGACGGGTTGCCCCAGGTAACGCTCGGCGTCGGCCTTGAGCGATTTGAGCACCAGCGCCGACAATTCTTCGGCGCGGAATGATCGCCCGCCCAGCGCCATTTGCCGGTCGGAGCCCATGTAGCGTTTGAAGACGGCGGCAGTGAGCTGCGGATGGGTCAGCAGGCGCTCGCGGGCGGGCAGGCCGACCAGGATGTCGCCGGCGTCGGCCACGCCGACCACCGACGGGGTTAGCGTGTGGCCGAGTGCGTTGGGAACCATCACGGCGTGGCCATCCTGCCAGACGGCGCAGAGGCTGTTGGTGGTGCCTAAATCAATACCGATGATCATGATGTGGGAGGACGTTCAAGAAGATGACAACAAAGGACGATGGCCGAACGGCCTGCTACGCAAAGCGGCCGATTATATCAGGCCGTGCCGGCTGCCGGCAGCAGTTGCTGCAAGGCACCAACCAGCCGGCCACGGGCAACGGGCTTGCTCAGCAACACAACCCCCGGCTGGCGCAGCAGGACATCATCCAGGTAGCGGTCAGGATAGCCGGTGTACAACAGTACCGGCAGGCCGGGGTGGCGGCGTCGGGCCAGGGTGGCCAGCTCGGTGCCGGTCATCCGCGGCATCAGGATATCGGTGAACAACATGGCCAGATCGTCGCGCCGCTCGATCTCGACGGCAGCCGCTACCGGGTCGTCGAACCGCAGGGTGGTGTAGCCCAGCGATTCAAGCTGGTCAGCAACGGTGTCGAGCAAGGCCCGCTCATCGTCGACCACCAGGATCAGCTGCCCGGCGCCGGAATGGGCCGCAGGACGGATCTGCACCGGATCGACCTGGCCTTTGGCACGCGGGAAAACCAGCCGGAAAGTGCTGCCCGCGCCGACGGTGCTTTCCAGCCGAACCGCGCCTTGCATCCGTTTCAGGTAGCTGTAGACCAGCGGCAACCCCAGCCCGGTGCCCTTGCCTTTGGGCTTGGTGGTGAAAAACGGGTCGAAGATGCGCTCGCGCACTGATTCGGGGATGCCGCTGCCGGTGTCGCTGACACTGACCTCGACATAGTCGCCGGCCGGCAGGTCAGGCCGGGCTTCGCGCTCGTGGCTGGCCCGGGTAGCCACCAGCAGCCGGCCCCCCTGGGGCATGGCATCGCGGGCGTTGAACACCAGGTTGAGCAGGGCATTCTGCAATTCGGCAGCATCCAGCCGCACGGGCAGAGCCTCGCGTGCCAGGTCAAGCTGCAGCTCGATTCCCGAATCGACTGGCTGACGCAACAAGTCGGCGATGTCGAGTACCGCCTGGTTCAGGTCGACCACCTGCATGCGCTCGGCCTGCGCCGGTGTGGAGCGGGCAAAGCTGAGCAGCCGCTTGGTCAGGCTGGCGCCCCGCTCGGCAGCGGCCAGCGCGGTATTCACCCGCTTGAGCAGCGCTGGCTGCTTGTCGAGCAATGCAGCCAGCATGTCCAGATTGCCCACCACCACGCCCAGCAGATTGTTGAAGTCGTGCGCCACGCCACCAGCCAGTTGCCCGAGGGCGTCGAGCTTTTGCGATTGCAGCAGTTGGCGCTGCAGTTCGCGCTGCTCGGAAACATCGCGGATTACCCCGGTAAAGAACTGTTCGCCGCCGGCTTTCCAGTCGGACACGGCCAGCTCGATCGGCACCTCGCTGCCATCTTTGCGCAACCCGGTCAGCTGCCGGCCGGGGCCGGCCGGATGGCCTCGCCCGTCAGTCAGGTAGCGCTGCAGGAAGTCTTCATGCGGGTCGGCTACGCCAGCGGGCAACAGCATGGCTACACTGCGCCCGACCACTTCGTCGGCCCGGTAGCCGAAAATGCTCTCTGCGGCATGACTGAACAGCTGGACAGCCCCCCGCTCGTCAACAACCACGATGGCATCGGCGGCGGTGTCGAGAATCGAGCGCAGGCGTTGCTGCATTTCGAGCAGCATCACTTCACTGCGACGGCGGGCGGTAACATCGGTGACGATGCCGATGTAGTAGCGGATATGCCCCTGCTCGTCCGGCACCGGTGCCAGCGCCAGCTCGTTCCAGAACATGCTGCCATCCTTGCGGTAGTTGCGCAGGGTAACCTGCACCGGTTGCCGCTGGTCAATGGCATGGCGGATCACTGCGATTTCCGGCTGGGCCTGGTCGTCGCCTTGCAGGTAGCGGCAGTTGCGGTTCAGCAGCTCTTCGTTTCTGTAGCCGGTGATGTCGCTGGCGGCCGGGCTGGCGTAGATGATCGGCTCACCGGGCAACTCCAGATCGGTGATCAGCACCCCGGATGACAGCGACTCGATGGCCCGGTTGCGCAGCGCCAGTGCCTCGTTCAACGACCGGGTTTCGGTGATGTCGTGCAAGGTGCCGCGCACCAGTTGCACCCGCCCCGCTCCATCGAGCTCGGGCAGGGTCTTGACGGCAATATGGCGCCAGAGCAGCCGCGAATCGAATGCCCGGTACACCCATTCGAGCGGGGTAGCCGATGTTTCCAGCCGGTGCAGCTGCCCGGCCATCGCCTCCCGGTCGGCAGGATGCACCCTGGACAGCCAGCCCTGCATGCCCTGCGGCATTACGCCATCGACCAGGCAATGCATGACCTGCGCGCCGTGTGACCAGAGGATGGCGTCCTCGCCCGGCCGCCATTCCCAGCTCCCCATGCTGGCAATCTGTTCGGCAGCGTGCAGGATCTGCGTCTGCCGCTCCAGCGCCTGCAGGGTTTTTACCCGCTCGGAAATATCCTGCAGCGAGCCATACAGCCGGATGACCCGCCCTTCGTGGCTCTGCGCCCGCCCCAGCACATGCACCTTGCGCGCCGTGCCCGAGGGCAGCAGCAGATCCAGATCGAGGCTGAAGCTGGTGCCGTCGAGAATAGCCTGCTGCATGGCCGCCCGCAGCCGCTGCTGCGACTCGGCGGTGTAAAACGCTGCGACATTGCTCCGGTCGGGTGCAAATGACTGCGGCGATAATTCATGCAGCCGGTACATCTGGGGCGACCACAATACCTGGCCGCTGCGCAGGTCGAGTTCCCAGCCGCCAATGCCGGCAGCCGTCTCTTCCTCGCCGGACAAGCGCGTCTGCCGTTCGCTGTCGCTGACGTCATGCAACAGCCAGAGATGCCCGCCGGCCACCAGACGCCAGCCAACCCGCATGAACACGGCCGGCCGGCCGGGGCGTAACAGGGCACACACCCGCCATTCAGCGGCAGGTTCGGAATTGCTGCCATCGGGTGCCAGGTGCAGCAGTACTAGCAGATCGACCGGCCGCAGCCGGTCGTGACAGGCGTCGCCCAGCAACTGGCGCGCAGCCGGGTTAGCGTAACAGCGGCCATCCTTGAAGAACAGCGCGCCAACCGGAAATCCTTCCAGCAGCGCCTGCAGCTCCTGCTCCCGCTCGCGCAGCGCCAGCAGCGAGGTTTGCTGGCTGGTTACGTCCGACGCCAGATGATCGATGGAAACCAGCAGACCGCTGTCGGCCATGGCACCCCAGGCGCGGTGCGAGATCCAGCGCACCGTGTCGCCTGCCTGAATCCGGTAGGTGTGCTCGAAGCGCTGCCCTTCGGTAAAGCGGGTGTCGAGATAATGCCGGGTCACGGCGGCACGATCCTGATCAACGACGGTTTGCAGCCAGGCATCGGGCTGCGCGGCAAACCGGGACACCGGCAGATCGAACAGCCGGGCAGCCGCCGGGCTGAAGTAGCGTAGCCGGCCACGATCGCCATTGCTGCTCCACAGTGCGTCGGGCACTGACTGCAGCAGCCCGGACAACTTGGTTTCGGTCTCTTCCAGTTGCTGACGGAGGCCCTGCATTGACTGGCAGTCATGATTCAATCGCCAGATGTGACGGCCCATGACCGCTGTCACGATCAGCAACAGCAAGCCTCCCCAGCCGGCCATCGGCCGCATCAGCGCCATCTGTTGCCACTGCGATACGCCGGCCACGGCCAGCAAGCCCTGCGCCGGCACCCTGGTCAGCGAATAAAACTGTGCTTCGTCGTCACCAGGTAATTGGCCACGGTAAGACTGGCTGACCGACGGCTCTGGCCGCAGCGCCCCCAGATCGATCCGGGCCGGCAAGGTGCCGTTGCGCTCGGGCTCGGGCTCGGGCTCGGGCTCGGACAGCAACAGCGTACCGTCCTCCCGCAATAGCCGAACCGATCCGCCGGCCGGGGGCAACAGCGCCTGCAACACGCCACGCAACGGCTGCTCGGACGCATACGCCACCAACACCGGCATTGCCTCGCCGTCAGGCGCGGGCATCTGCATCGAGTACACCAGCAGGCTGCCGGATACGTCGTCGAAAAACTCGGAGCGGGTGATCCGGCCGACATACAGGTGGCGCGCCCGTTTGCCGGCATGAGCAGTGATATAGTCGCGCCCAACCAGCGTCACCAGCGACGCAAATGGAGAGCGAGACCAGCCAAGCAGCCGGCCATCTTCGCCGACCAACGTCAGCAGCGCCCATTCCGGATGCGCGGCTTGCATCTTGCGCAGCGAATCAAACACGGTGGCCGGCCCGGATGGCCGCCCCAGGCCGGCACGCAGCAGCTCGTCGGTGGCTACCTTCATCCAGGCGTCGGTCGCCGTGACCGACGCTCCAAGCTGCGCTGCCGCCACATCAGCCAGTGTCCGGGTACGCTGCCAGCCAGCTTCGTGCAAATGGGCATGCAACACCACGAGTGCAATGCACACGGCCAGCCAGGCGCTGGCCAGCACCAGCCACGGCCCGGACGTGATCCCTCCCGTTCCCGGCAAGGATGTCGCGGCGGCAGGTCGCGCCAGCATAGCCGGCGTGCTTAGCCGTGGCCCCAGCCTTCGGCCGGAAACTGGTTTTCCAGCGGCACGTCGTTGATCACATTATTCACCAGCGAGTGCAGCAGATTGACCCGCACCGGCTTGAGCAGATAGCCATCCACGCCACGCTCGAATGCGGCCCGGATATCTTCCTCGGCATACGAACCGGTCAGCATGATGATCTTCGGCTTTTCCTTGCGCTGCCGCATCACCTGAACCAACTCCCAGCCATCCATTCCCGGCATGCGGATATCCACCAGGGCCAGCTCCGGCTTGAAACGGTCGAGCAGGCGCAGGGCCTCAAGCCCGCTGCGGGCCGTTTCCACCTGCAATCCGTCGAGCATGGACAACATGTCCGATACGGTTTCCAGCAACGCTTCGTCATCGTCAACCAGCAGAATCTTCAATTGGGGGGTCGTGGTCATGATTGCTTCCTGTTGTTTCCTGTCTTGCTGCCGGGGCAGCCCTGTCACACATCCATCCAGTGTTCCACTATAGGCGCTGGTGCTGCAGGTTTCACCGCCTTGCCGGGCCGAAAAAGCAAACAGCCGACACTGGCATCCAGCGTCGGCTGTGAACGGACAAGGCAGGAGGCGCCTTATTTTCTGGCCGGACTGCTGGCGTGGGCTTTCTTGCCGGTATCGAACTGCCGCATGTTGAACCACTGCTGCAGCATCGACAAGGCGCTGTTGACCACCCAGTAGATCACCAGACCGGCCGGGAAGAAGAAGAACATCACCGAAAACGCCAGCGGCATGATTTTCATCATTTTCGCCTGCATCGGATCGGTCGGCGGCGGGTTGAGGAAAGTCTGCGCAAACATCAGGCCTGCCAGCAACACCGGCAGCACGTAGAACGGGTCCGGCTGCGACAGATCGTGGATCCACATGATCCACGGCGCCTGGCGCAACTCGACCGCACCGAGCAGCGCCCAATACAAGGCAATGAAAATCGGAATCTGCAGCAACATCGGCAGACAGCCGCCGAGCGGGTTGATCTTCTCGGTCTTGTACAGCTCCATCATCGCCATGTGGAACTTCTGACGGTCGTCGCCAAACTGTTCCTTCAGTCGCTCCAGCCGAGGCGCCATCGCCTTCATCTGCGCCATCGAGCGGTAGCTGGCGGCCGACAGCGGGTACAACGCAGCCTTGATCACCACGGTCAGCAGAATGATCGCCCAACCCCAGTTGCCGACCAGCTTGTGCAGCCATTCCAGCAAGGCGAACATCGGCGCGGCCAGCACTTTCAGCATGCCGTAGTCCTTGGTGTATTCCAGACCGGCGGCACGCGGACCGAGGGTGTTGAACGCCGCGCTTTCCTGCGGCCCGGCAAACAGCGGCACGTCGATGCTGCCCTGCTGGCCCGGCTGGATGGTTGCCATCGAACGGATCACGCCAACCGAATACAGATCGCCGGATTTCTTCATGTCGAATTCGCGGTCGGCCTGTTTGCCGCACTCCTCGGCGGCCTGCAGCGTGTTGTCCGGCAGCCAGGCAGCAACGAAATAATGCTGCACGATGCCGGCCCAGCCGTTGTCGCAGGCGCTGGTGAACTTGGCCTTGGCCTTGTCGATATCCTCGAAGGCGATTTTTTCGTATTTGTTCTGCGCCGTGTACATTGCCGCACCGGAGAAGGTGCCGGCCATGCTGCTTTCACCTTCCGGCTTGTGGCCGTCACGCAGCAGGCGGAAGTAGGCACGCGGGCTGATCGCCTTGGCGGAACCGTTGGCCACTTCGTAACGGGTACCGATCAGGTAGCTGCCGCGCTTGAAGGTGTAGATCTTCGCCACCTTGATGCCGTCGGCCGTAGTGGTTTCCAGCCGCACCTGCAGCTCGTTCTGGCCATCGGCCAGCGTCATTGCGCTGCCCGGCAGAGTGAACTGGCTGCGATGGGTCGGCAGATCGGGCACTGCCGGATCGACCAGGCCGGTCTGCGCCAGGTAGGTTTTCTCCGGCTTGGTATCGAACAACACCAGCGGTTGTTTCGGATCTTCCACCGAACCGTGTTTGCGCAGTTCCAGGCGACGGATGTCGCCGCCGACCGATTCGATATCAGCCACCAGCATGTCGGTGGTGACCCGCAGTCGCTGGCCAGGTTCCAGCCGCGATTTGCCCTCGGCCACAGCAGCGGCCGGTGCCGCAGCATCGGGCTTGCCGACGCTCGCCTGCTGGGTAACGACAGGCTTGGGCGGATGGCGACGTGTTTCCCATTCCTGCCACAGGAACACGATCGACATCGAAATAATCATGAACAGGATGAGGCGTTTGGTATCCATTGCAGACCTTAATCAGGGAACCGGATCATAACCACTGCCCCCCCACGGGTGGCAGCGACAAATTCGTTTGCACGCCAGACAGCCACCCTTGACCGCACCGTGGCGGCCAATCGCTTCAAGGGCATACTGGGAACAAGTAGGCGTATAACGGCAGCGCGGCCCCAGCAGCGGGCTGATGGCGTATTGGTAAAAACGGATCAGAGCGACGAGGAGACGCGACATTTGTCCAGTTTGCCAAACAATCGTTGCAATTCGGCACGCACAGCCGCTGCCTGCGCCCGATCGAAACAGGCTCGCGGCCAGACCACGATGTCCAGCCCGGCCAGTTGCAACTGTTGCTCGCGGAAAGTCTCGCGGATCACACGTTTCATATAGTTGCGCCGAACCGCCTGCTTGGCCAGCTTGCGGCCGATAACCAGACCCAGCCGGCCGTAAGGCAGTCCGTTCGGCTTGCCGTGGATGCGCAGCGCTGCGCCGTGAACGGCGCAGCGGAAATTAAAAACGGATGAAAAATCATCCGTTTTCAACAAGCGATACTGTCGCGAAAAGCGCACCGGGCGCCCGACGACAATCAGACGGCCAGACGATGACGACCTTTGGCGCGGCGAGCGGCGATCACGGCACGGCCACCACGGGTTTTCATGCGAACCAGAAAGCCATGAGTGCGCTTGCGACGGACTACGGAAGGTTGATATGTGCGTTTCATGACAATTACCCCAGAACCAGATTCAAATAAACGCGGAATTAGACGGGCAAACCCAATCCGGTGTCAAGCCCTATTTTTTCGACCGGCTGTGGATAAGCTTACCCGACACGGGTAGAATGGCCTGCTCGATTTTTGCGCCGCCGCTGCGAACACATCTTGTCGCAGCAGCCCGGCCGGCAATCCATCATTCCAACATCCTGCCCTGCCCGCCCGATCCGGCAACAGAGGCAGCCGGACTGGCGAACCCGGCGCATCGACCACCTGAGCGACAACGAACCACCATGCCTTCTATTCCGCAGTTCTGGACCGCCTGCCTGGCCGCACTCGAAAGCGAGCTGTCGGCGCAACAGTACAAAACCTGGATCATGCCCCTTCGCCTGGAAGGTGACGAGGATGCCCTGCAGGTACTGGCCCCCAACCGCTTTGCCATCCAGTTCGTCAAAGAGCGCTTTCTCGGCCGCATCGAAGAGCTGGCCAAGGATTACTTCGGCAAGCCGCTTGTCGTATCGCTGTTACTGGGCAGTGCCAGCGAACCCCGCCCGGCCGAGACCAGACCAGGCACCCCGCGCACGGCCGCTGCCGGCACCAAGGGTGCCGCGCTCAAGCAGACCCTGGGTGCCAGCAACGAAACCACCCGGCTAATTCCTGCCTACACCTTTGACAATCTGGTGACCGGCAAGGCCAACCAGCTGGCACGCGCTGCGGCCATGCAGATCGCTGAAAATCCCGGCGTGGCCTACAACCCGCTGTTTGTCTACGGTGGCTCGGGCCTGGGCAAAACCCACCTGGTACACGCGATCGGCAATATGGTGCACCAGCAGAATCCGCAGGCAAAAATCCGTTACATTCACGCCGAACGCTATGTTTCCGATGTGGTAAAAGCCTATCAACACAAGGCGTTCGACGATTTCAAGCGATACTACCACTCGCTCGACCTGCTGCTGATCGACGACATCCAGTTCATCAGCGGCAAAACCCGCACCCAGGAAGAGTTTTTCTACGCCTTCAATGCCCTGATCGAAGCACACAAGCAGATCGTCATTACCAGCGACACATTCCCTAAAGAAATAAAGGATATGGACGACCGCTTGGTATCACGTTTCGGCTGGGGGCTGACCGTGGCCATCGAGCCGCCGGAGCTGGAAATGCGCGTCGCCATCCTGCTACGCAAGGCCGAGCAGGAAAACTTCAAGCTCGACGACAGTGTCGCGTTCTTCATCGCCCAAAACATGCGCACCAACGTGCGCGAGCTGGAAGGCGCCCTGAAGCGGGTGCTGGCATACTCGCGCTTTACCGGCAGCCCGATCACCCTCGATCTGGTCAAAGATGCATTGAAGGACATGCTGGCAGTGGAAAACCGGCTGGTGTCAGTGGAAAACATCCAGAAAGCCGTGGCCGACTATTTCAAGATCAAGGTGGCGGACATGCACTCGAAAAAACGCACCCGCAACGTGGCCCGACCACGGCAGATGGCCATGGCAATGGCCAAGGAATTGACGCAGATGTCACTGCCGGCCATTGGCGAGGCGTTTGGCGGCCGCGACCACACCACGGTTATTCACGCCTGCCGCACCATTGCAGACCTGCGCGAATCAGACATGCAGCTGAAACATGATTTCCAGGTGCTGATGCAAATGATCAAGGGCTGAATATCCCTGCCCGTCATGACTGGCGCAATGACCTGAATGACGGGCTTTGGTAGAATTTTGCAGACATTTTGAATGAATCCAGTGCCGCATACCGGCACGGAACCCCAAACGGAACCAGACAACATGCTACTTCTCCAGGCCGAACGCGATCAGCTGCTGAAACCGCTTGCCACCGTGACCGGCATTGTCGAGCGACGCAACACCATGCCGATCCTGGCCAATGTCCTCATCGAAAAATCAGGCGATCGTGTCAGCTTCCTGGCCAACGACATGGAAATCCAGATCACCAGCACGGGCCCCGGAGATCTGAACGGCACCGATTTTGCGATCACCGCGTCAGCAAAGAAGCTGCAGGACATCCTGCGCGCCATTCCTGATGGCATGCAGGTGCTGCTGGAACACGCTGAAGACAAGCTGACTATCAAGGCCGGCAAAAGCCGCTTCAACCTGCAAACGCTGCCGGCAGCTGATTTTCCGCGTGTAGCCCCGGCCACCGGCAGCATTACCTGCCTCAGCATCGGGCAACATGCGCTGCGGCATCTGCTGTCGCAGGTGCAATACGCCATGGCCCACCAGGACATCCGCTACTACCTGAACGGCCTGTGCATGATCGCTGAAGGCAACGAACTGCGGATGGTGGCTACCGACGGCCACCGGCTGGCCTTCACCAGCACCGAGCTGGAAACCACGGTAGAAAAGAGTGAAATCATCCTGCCACGCAAGACCGTTCTGGAGCTGTTCAAGCTGCTGGATGATTCGGATCGGCCGGTGCAGATCGAAATCAGCCAGAATCAGGCCTATTTTGCCTTTGGCGACGTACAACTGGTTTCCAAGGTGGTCGATGGCAAGTTTCCCGACTACAACCGGGTGATCCCCACCCAGAACAACAGGCAGTTTTCGGCCGACCGACAGTCGCTGCAGCAAGCCTTGCAACGGGCGGCCATTCTGTCGAACGAAAAATTCCGCGGTGTGCGCGTCGTGTTGATGAATGGCCTGTTCCGGGTGATTTGCAGCAACAACGAGCAGGAAGAAGCCCAGGAAGAACTGGAAGTCGATTATCAGGGCGACACGCTGGATGTTGGCTTCAACATCACTTATCTGCTCGATGTGCTCAACAACATTCATGTCGAAACCGTGAACTTCGCCTTTGGCGATGCCAATTCGAGCGCACTGGTCACCCTGCCGGACAACGACCGTTTCAAATATGTCGTCATGCCGATGCGGATCTAACCATTGATTCACCCCGCTGCAACGAGCGAAATGGCTTTACACCGCCGTTTCGCTTTTTGACATTCAGGCGACACCATTATTTGCTGTAGAGGACACCATGTCGGAGCAACAGAATCCCCAAGCCAGTTACGATTCGAACAGCATCAAGATCCTGAAAGGCCTGGAGGCAGTACGCAAACGCCCCGGCATGTACATTGGCGACACTCAGGATGGCACCGGCCTGCACCACATGGTGTTCGAAGTGCTGGACAACGCCATCGACGAAGCGCTGGCCGGCCACTGTAACCACATCAAGGTCATCATCCACCCGGACAACTCGATTTCGGTGGAAGACAACGGCCGCGGCATCCCTACCGACATCAAGGAAGACGACGAATTCAAGCGCTCCGCCGCTGAAATCGTGATGACCGAGCTGCACGCCGGCGGCAAGTTCGACCAGAACTCGTACAAGGTATCCGGTGGCCTGCACGGCGTGGGTGTATCGGTGGTGAATGCGCTGTCCGACTGGCTGCGCCTCACCATCCGCCGCAACGGCAACGTACACAGCATGGAATTCCGCCAGGGCGTGGCGGTCGAGCCGCTGAAAGTGGTCGGCAACACCGAACATCGCGGCACCGAAGTGCACTTCCTCGCCTCGCCAGAAACCTTCGGCACCGTCGAATTCCACTACGACATCCTCGCCAAGCGTATCCGCGAGCTGAGCTTCCTTAACAATGGCGTGCGCATCGAGCTGATCGACCGCCGCAACGGCAAGGAAGAAATGTTCGAGTTTGAAGGCGGCGTGCGTGCGTTTGTTGAATACATGAACCGCAACAAATCGGTGCTGCACCCGCATATCTTCTACGCGCTGGGCGAAAAAGACGGCATGTCGGTCGAATGCGCGATGCAGTGGAACGACTCCTATCAGGAAGGCGTGCAGTGTTTCACCAACAACATTCCGCAGCGTGACGGCGGCAGCCACCTGACCGCGCTGCGCAATGTGATGACGCGCACCATCAACCAGTACATCGAACAGAACGAAATCGCCAAAAAGGCCAAGATCGAAACCAGCGGCGACGACATGCGCGAAGGCCTGACCTGCGTGTTGTCGGTCAAACTGCCCGACCCGAAATTCAGCTCGCAGACCAAGGACAAACTGGTTTCCAGCGAAATCGGCCCGGTGGTGCAAGAAGTATTGAGCCAGGCACTGGCCGACTTCTTCCTGGAAAACCCGACCGACGCCAAAATCATCACCGGCAAGATTGTCGACGCCGCCCGCGCCCGCGAAGCCGCACGCAAAGCGCGCGAACTCACCCGCCGCAAAGGCGTGATGGACGGCCTTGGCCTGCCCGGCAAGCTGGCCGACTGCCAAGAAAAAGACCCGGCCAAATCGGAAATCTACCTGGTGGAGGGTGACTCCGCAGGCGGCTCGGCCAAAGGCGGCCGTGACCGCAAGTTCCAGGCCATCCTGCCGTTGCGCGGTAAAGTGCTCAACGTCGAAAAAGCCCGCTTCGACAAAGTGATCTCCAGCGAACAGATCGCCACCCTGATCACCGCCCTCGGCACCAGCATCGGCAAAGACGAATACAACCCGGACAAGCTGCGCTACCACCGCATCATCATCATGACCGATGCTGACGTCGACGGCGCACACATCCGCACCCTGCTGCTCACCTTCTTCTACCGCCAGATGCCGGAAATGGTCGAACGCGGCCACATCTACATCGCCCAGCCGCCGCTGTACAAGGTCAAACACGGCAAGCAGGAACGCTACCTGAAAGACGACCACGAACTGAAACAATACCTGCTGGCGCAGGCGCTCGACGGCGCCGGCCTGTATCGCGAAGAAGGCGCCGACCCGATCATGGGCACAGCGCTGGAAGAACTGGCGCGCCAATACCTGCTGGCCGAAGCCGTGATCGAACGCGAATCGCGCGTCATCGATGCCAGCGTACTCTACGCCCTGATCCGCGACCCGCGCCTGGCGCTGGCCAGCGAAGCAGACGCCAACCAGAGCGCCGGCATCCTCAGCGCCGCAATTGCCGACCCGTCGTACAACGTGCGCGCCGTGCACGACGACAAGAACGACGCCTGGCTGCTGAAAATCGAACGCACCCAGCACGGCAACAGCAACTTCTGGTACATCGACCCCGACTTCCTGCAGGGCGGCGACTACGCCCAGCTGAAGAAAACCGGCGAAGCGCTGCAAGGCCTGCTCGGCGAAGGCTCATTCGTCCGCCGCGGCGAACACTCCCGCGCCGTCAGCGAATTCAAGCAGGCGCTCGACTGGCTGATGAGCGAAGTCCGCCGCGGCCTCGGCATCCAGCGCTACAAGGGTCTGGGCGAAATGAACCCGGAACAGCTGTGGGAAACCACCATGGACCCGACCGTGCGCCGCCTGATGAAAGTACAGATCGAAGACGCCATGGCCGCCGACGACATCTTCACCACGCTGATGGGCGACCAGGTCGAACCGCGCCGGCAGTTCATTGAACAGAATGCGCTGGTGGCGCGGAATATTGACGTTTAAGCAGTATGCGACGCTGGTCGGATTCAGCTCATTCAATCTGGTGAGCGTCGCGCCAAAGCGCCGATTTCTCTGCAGCCTGTCGAACTTGTGCGATCGTAGCGAGCCGAGTGGGAAAACGGGGAAATATGGACCGTTTCTCCCACTGGCGCAGCAGATCAGTCTCAAGTCTGACAGGCTGCCAGCAGCCGGTGACGGATCAGAGCCTGCCGGCTCACCGGAGATGGCAGCGCTATCCCTCCGTGCCTCATAGGCACCCTGCATCCCCTACTCCGATCAATGCGATGTCGCCGGTGCCGTGGCTGGCGTCGGCGAGGTGGATCGGGTTGTGGTAAGCGGATTCGGTGTAGTTG
>CAZBWH010000009.1:0-58709 GCA_964495595.1 uncultured Burkholderiales bacterium
GATATGAAGAATCGGAGATAACGATGCTGATTGAAGTAAAAGTACCGCAACTGCCAGAGTCCGTAACCGAAGCGACGCTGGTGTCCTGGCACAAGGCCGAAGGCGAATACGTACAACGCGACGAGAACCTGATCGATCTGGAAACTGACAAGGTAGTGCTGGAGTTGCCGGCACCCCAGGCCGGTGTGCTGGTGAAAATCATCAAGAAAAATGGCGAAACGGCCGTCAGCAACGAGCTGATCGCCCAGATCGACACCGAAGCCAAAGCTGGTGACGTTGCTCCGGCTGCCGCTGCTGCTGCGCCGGCAGCTGCCGCCCCGGCCGCGAAGCAGGAAGCCGCTGCCAGCCCGGCGGCGCGCAAGCTGATCGAAGAAAACAATCTGAATGCCGGCGCGATCGACGGCACTGGCCGTGGTGGCCGTGTCACCAAGGAAGACGTGGTCAACAAGCTGGCGACCCCGGCTGCCGCACCTGCTGCCGTACCCGCGGCTGCTGCAGCACCGGCTGCTGCTCCTTCGTTGCTGGCTGCTACCCCGGCAGCTGTCAACGTGCAGAACGTGCTGGGCGGTCGTCCTGAGCAACGCGTACCGATGTCGCGCCTGCGTCAGCGTGTTGCCGAACGTCTGGTGCAGTCGCAGCAGACCAATGCGATCCTGACCACCTTCAACGAGCTGAACATGCAGCCGGTGATGGACCTGCGCAACAAGTACAAGGACAAGTTCGAGAAGGAACACGGCGTCAAGCTTGGTTTCATGTCGTTCTTCGTCAAGGCTGCGGTACATGCGCTGAAGAAATACCCGGTGCTGAATGCCTCGGTCGACGGCACCGATATCATCTACCACGGTTACTTCGACATCGGTGTGGCAGTGGGCAGCCCGCGTGGCCTGGTCGTGCCGATCATCCGCAATGCCGATCAGCTGAGCCTGGCTGAAATCGAGAAGCAGATCGCCGATTACGGCAAACGTGCGCAGGAAGGCAAGCTGGGCATCGAAGAACTGACCGGCGGCACCTACACCATCTCCAACGGTGGCACTTTCGGCTCGATGATGTCGACCCCGATCATCAACCCGCCGCAAGCCGCAATTCTCGGCATGCACGCGACCAAGGAACGCGCCGTGGTCGAAAACGGCCAGGTGGTGGTGCGCCCGATGATGTATCTGGCTCAGTCCTACGATCACCGTATCATCGACGGCCGCGAAGCGGTGTTGAGCCTGGTGGCGATCAAGGATGTGCTGGAAGATCCGTCGCGCCTGCTGCTGGATCTGTAATTGTCTAAACCCTGAACCACAGAGCACACAGAGAACGCAGAGTTTGCACAGAGAAAGCCGTTTGAATTCTCTGTGTGAACTCGGTGTCCTCTGCGATCTCCGTGGTTCAGGATTCTAAAAGGTTTGCCCATGTCCAAATCGTTTGACGTAGTCGTAATCGGCGGTGGCCCCGGTGGCTACGTTGCCGCCATTCGCGCCGCACAGCTCGGCTTCAACACCGCCTGTGTCGATGAAAACAAGAATGCCGCCGGCAAGGCCGCTCTGGGCGGCACTTGCTTGAACGTTGGTTGTATCCCGTCGAAAGCCCTGCTGGAATCGTCGGAAAACTACTACCGTATCAACCACGAATTCGCCGCGCACGGTATCAGCGTCAAGGACGCCAAAATCGACGTCGGCCAGATGATTGCGCGCAAGCAGAAGATCGTTGACCAGTTCACCGGCGGCATCCAGTTGCTGTTCAAGAAAAACAAGGTGGCCAGCATCAACGGCCATGGCAAGATTCTCAAACGCGAAAACGAAAAGTGGCAGATCGAAGTCTCCGGCGACAACCCGGAAACCATCGAAGCGCAACACGTGATCATCGCTTCCGGTTCCAAGCCGCGTTATCTGCCGGGCATCACCGTCGATAATATCGACGTGCTCGACAACGTCGGTGCGCTGGATCTGAAAGAAGTGCCGAAGCGTCTGGGCGTGATCGGCGCCGGCGTCATCGGTCTGGAAATGAGCAGCGTCTGGCGCCGTCTGGGTGCCGAAGTCACCATTCTTGAAGCGATGCCGGCATTTCTCGGCGCGGCTGACGAAGAAGTGGCCAAGCTGGCACAACGTATTTTCACCAAGGAACTCGGCCTGAAAATCGAAACCGGCGTGAAAATCGGCGAAGTGGCCAAAGACAAGAAGGGCATCAAGATCAATTATGAAGATGCAGCCGGCGCCAAGCAGGTGCTGGATTGCGACAAGCTGATCGTGGCCGTAGGCCGGGTGCCGAACACTGACAATATTGCCGCTCCGGAAGTCGGTCTGCGTATTGATGGCCGTGGCTTCATCGAGGTTGATGGCCATTGCCACACCGGCATCCCCAACATCTGGGCAGTGGGCGACGTGGTGCGTGGCCCGATGCTGGCACACAAGGCGTCGGAAGAGGGCGTTGCCGTGGCCGAGCGTATCGCTGGTCAGGCTGGTCATGTCGATTTCAACACCGTTCCGTGGGTGATCTACACCCAGCCGGAAATTGCCTGGGTCGGCAAGACCGAGCAGCAGTTGAAAGCTGACGGCGTGGATTACAAGAAAGGCTCGTTCCCGTTTGCCGCCAATGGCCGTGCACACGGCATGAATGCCGCGGTGGGCTTCGTCAAGATGCTGGCCGACGCAAAAACCGACCGTATTCTCGGCGTACACATCGTTGGCCCGTTTGCGTCCGAGCTGATCTCCGAAGCCGTTGTGGCGATGGAGTTCCGTGCCAGCAGCGAAGACATCGCCCGCATCGTCCACGCGCATCCGTCGCTGTCGGAAGCGATGCACGAAGCGGCGCTGGCCGTTGATAAACGTGCTTTGCACAGCTGATTTAGGGTTTTCCTGAAGTGCTCCCGGTGGCCAGCCCAGCTATGCTGCCGGGGTTTCGCTCCATAACGATATTTGAATCCGTTCCGGCGAGTGTCAGTTTGCCGGGCCTGGATTCTTAACTGGAATACAAGGACTGTTCAGATGAATCTGCACGAGTATCAAGCCAAGGAACTGCTGGCCAAATATGGCCTGCCGGTGCAACAGGGCATTCTCGCCAACACTCCGGAAGAAGCCGCCAACGCTTTCCGCGGCCTGGGTGGCAAATTTGCCGTGATCAAGGCGCAGGTGCATGCCGGCGGCCGTGGCAAGGCCGGTGGCGTGAAAGTGGTCAAATCCGCAGACGAAGCCGCCGAAGTGGCGAAAAACCTGCTCGGCACGCGTCTGGTGACGTATCAGACAGACGCTGGCGGTCAGCCGGTGCACAGCGTGCTGGTATGTGAAGACATGTATCCGGTGCAGCGCGAGCTGTATCTGGGCGCCGTGGTGGATCGTGGTACCCGTCGCGTGACTTTCATGGCCTCGACCGAAGGTGGCGTCGAGATCGAAGAAGTGGCGCACAACACCCCGGAAAAAATCCTCAAGGTAACGGTTGATCCGCTGGTTGGCCTGCTGCCGTTCCAGGCGCGTGAAGTTGGCTTCCAGCTGGGCCTGAACGACGAGCAGATCAAACAGTTCACCAAACTGATGACTGGCGCTTACCGTGCTTTCGTCGAAAACGATTTCGCGCTGTTCGAAATCAACCCGCTGGCCATCCGTGGCGACGGCAGCCTGTGCTGCGTCGATGCCAAGGTCGGTATCGACTCCAACGCCATGTTCCGTCAGCCGGCATTGGCCGCAGCGCGCGACAAATCGCAAGAGAATGAGCGTGAACTGAAAGCGTCCGAGTTCGACCTGAACTACGTTGCGCTGGAAGGCAACATCGGCTGTATGGTCAACGGCGCCGGTCTGGCGATGGCGACCATGGACATCATCAAGCTCTACGGCGGTCAGCCGGCCAACTTCCTCGACGTTGGTGGTGGCGCGACCAAAGAGCGCGTGATCGAAGCGTTCAAGCTGATTCTGGCCGATCCGTCGGTGCAGGGCGTGCTGATCAACATTTTCGGCGGCATCGTCCGCTGCGACATGATTGCCGAAGCGATCATCGCCGCAGTGAAAGAAGTAAACGTGACTGTGCCGGTGGTGGTGCGTCTGGAAGGCAACAATGCCGAACTGGGCGCGAAGATTCTGGACGAATCGGGTCTGAAACTGACCGCTGCACAAGGCCTGGCCGATGCAGCCCAGAAAATCGTTGCTGCTGTCAAAGCCGCAGCCTAAGCCACCTAGGAGTCGATAATGAGCGTATTGGTCAACAAAAACACCAAAGTGCTGGTGCAAGGTTTCACCGGCAAGAACGGCACGTTCCACTCGGAACAGGCCCTGGCATACGGCACCAAGGTTGTCGGTGGCGTAACTCCGGGCAAAGGCGGCAGCCAGCACCTGGGTCTGCCGGTATTCAACACCATGAAAGACGCCGTACGTGAAACCGGTGCCGATGCATCGGTGATCTACGTGCCGGCACCGTTTGTGCTGGATTCGATCATCGAAGCCGTCGATGCTGGCGTACAGCTGATCGTCACCATCACCGAAGGCGTGCCGACACTCGACATGCTGAAAGTGAAGCGTTACGTCGAAGCCAGCGGCGCGCGCCTGATCGGCCCGAACTGCCCGGGCATCATCACCCCGGGTGAGTGCAAGATCGGCATTATGCCGGGTCACATTCACCTGCCGGGTCGTATCGGCATCGTGTCGCGTTCCGGCACCCTGACTTACGAAGCCGTGGCACAGACGACCGTTACCGGCCTGGGTCAATCGACCTGTATCGGTATCGGTGGTGACCCGATCCCTGGCACCAGCCACATCGACGCACTGAAGCTGTTCCAGGAAGATCCGCAGACCGAAGCAATCATCATGATCGGTGAAATCGGTGGTACAGCCGAAGAAGAAGCAGCCGAATACGCTAAGGCACACGTGACCAAGCCGATCGTTGGTTACATTGCCGGTGTGACTGCACCGAAGGGCAAACGTATGGGCCATGCTGGTGCGATCATTTCCGGTGGCAAGGGCACGGCAGAAGAGAAGTTCGCCGCCTTCGAAAAAGCCGGCATCGCCTACACCCGCAGCCCGGCCGAGCTGGGTTCGACCATGGTCAACTTGCTCAAGCAAAAGGGCATGCTGTAAATTACTGCTTTCCGGCTCGACAACAACGCCACCTTCGGGTGGCGTTGTTGCTTGTATATAAGCTGGCAACGGGCGACCAGATCGATAAAAATAGCCGCTCGTCGGTATCTACAATGCGAACAATCAGGACTTTCAGATGGCTCTGCCTGCAGAGCAATACCAGAGCGGGCTGCGAGTGCCAGCACGGCCATCAGGTGGTTGTGCATTCTGAAATCCTTGTGTAAGGCTGTATTTTGGCCTGCGGGCAGAAGATTGATGGCCTGCTGGCCATTTAATGTATTGAAATGGCCAGCATCTGCCCGGCTTTTTATCAGATAGGATTGAGCATGCGACCTTCTGTGGTGCTGAACATGAAGCGCAGCGCGGTGCGCGAGGCCACTGGCCGCTTTCGCGCCGCTAACCCGCGCATTTTCGGCTCGGTGCTGCACGGCACCGATCAGGATGGCGGTGATCTCGATCTGCTGGTAGACGCGCTGCCGGGCGCGACCTTTTGATCTGGGCGGCCTGCAAGACGAGCTGGAGTCATTGCTCGGCATTCATGTCGATCTGTTGACGCCGGATGATCTGTCGCCGGCATTCCGCGCCAGAGTGCTGGCGGAGGCGCAGCCGGTATGAGTGCAAACAGGCCGCCGGATTATCTGGGCCACATGTTTCAGGCGGCAACGGATGCCTGCATTTTTGTGCAGGGCCAGGCGAAAGACGATTTGTTTTGCTGACAAGCGTACCCAGCAGGCGGTGGTCATGAGCCTCATCATCGTCGGTGAAGCCGCCACCAAAGTGATGGACTGCTACGCCGAGTTCGCCCAGGCTCACCCCCAAGTGCCTTGGCGCAGCATGCGCGGCATGCGTAACCGCATTGCCCACGGCTATTTCGATATCAACCTTGAGGTGGCTTGGAATACCGTGCAACTGGCCTTGCCGGATTTGCTCAGACAGTTGCCCGCCGTGCGCCAGGCGGCCGGGTGGGCAAGGTGTTGCCCATGCGCCCACTGCCGGCTCTGGCGTGGTGGGGGTTTTAGCCGAGGGCTTGTTCCAGGTCGGCGATCAAATCGGCTGTGTCTTCCAGGCCAACTGACAAACGCAGCATTGCGTCGGAAATGCCGCGCCGGGTGCGTTCTGCGGCGGTCAGGCCATGATGGGTGGTGGTGCAGGGCTGGGTGACGAGGCTTTCGACGCCGCCAAGGCTGGGGGCGAGGGTGAAGAGTTTCAGGCGGTCGGCGACGCGGGTGGCGTCTGCACCGGTGCCGGCAATTTCGATGGTCAGCATGCCGCCGAATCCGTACATCTGGTCTTTGGCCAGTGCATGCCCAGGGAAGGAGGGCAGGCCTGGAAAGTAGACGCGGCTGACTTTGGGGTGGCGGGTCATGGCTTCGGCGATCTGCTGGGCGGATTCGTTATGCTGGCGTACGCGAACGACCAGGGTACGCAGGCTGCGGGCAAGCAGTGATGCGGTGGCCGGGGCAATGGTTGAGCCGAGATTCTTGCGCCAGTCCCATACCGGCTGCAGCAGTTCTTTTGAGCCCATCAAGGCGCCGGCGGTCAGGTCGCTGTGCCCGCCGAGATATTTGGTGGCGCTGTGGACGACGAAATCGGCGCCCAGTTCCAGCGGGCGTTGATTGACGGGGGAGGCGAAGGTGTTGTCAACCGCGACGCGGGCGCCGTGGGCATGCGCTTGGGCGGCGATGGCGCGGATGTCGAGCACTTCGAGGGTGGGGTTGGCGGGTGTTTCAAAAAATACCAGTTTGGCGCCAGCGGCAAGCAAGGTATCCAGTTGACCCAGTTCGCTGCCCAGAATGAAGTCGGTTTTGATGCCCAGCAAGGGCAACTGGTTGGCCAGCAGCTCCAGTGTGCCGCCGTAGACGTCGCCCACGCAGATGATGCCTTCGCGGCCATGGGTGAGGAACAAGGCGGATTCGGCCGCCATGCCGGAGCAGAATGACCAGGCGGCCTCTGCGCCTTCCAGGTTGGCGAGGGTTTCTTCGATGGCGAAGATGGATGGATTCAGGCCGTAGCGTGTGTAGAGGCTGCCGGGCTGCTGGCCATTGATGACGTCGAGGAGCGCTGCCGTCGATGGAAATGCGAAGGTGGTGGTGTCATACACCGGGAGATGCGGGCTGCCGTGCGCGTCCTGGATGCTGTGGCCGTGAATGGCGCAGGTGGACAGGCCGGGTGGGGTGCGATCGGTCATTCGGGGGCTCCTGGTTGTTGGCTGCGGTGCTGGGGGGTATTTACTGCGGATGGTTTGCCCTTGTCAATCCTGGGCGGGTACCGGGGCCGCCGAGGGGGCATTGGGGCGCCGGTACTGGCGCGATATGGAACGAGAGCGCTACAGTAGCGCCATTGCGCTGTCTTTTCATGGTTATTGAGCGCCCCTGCGGGGGCGTGGGTCATATGCACATTCCCATTCTGCTGAACACCGGACACTGGCTGGCGGTCAATAAGCCGGCCGGGCTTAACTTTCATTCCGAAGACGGCGAGGCCGGGCTGGTGGCGTTGTTGCGCCAGCAACTTGGCTGCGAGCTGTTTGCGGTGCATCGGCTGGACAAACTCACCTCCGGCATCGTGTTGTTCGGCAAAAGCCCTGCAGCCGCCAATCAGCTGGCCGAACAATTGCGTAACCGGCAAATGCAGAAGTTTTATATTGCCTTGTCGGATCAGAAGCCGGGCAAGAAGCAGGGGGCGATCATTGGCGACATGGCCAAGAGCCGCAATGGCACCTGGCGCCTGACGCGCAGCAAGGATAATCCGGCGATTACTCGGTTTTTCAGCTGGGGGCTGGATAATGGCCTGCGGCTGTTCCTGCTGCAATTGCACAGTGGCAAGACTCACCAGCTGCGGGTGGCGATGAAGAGCCTGGGCGCACCGGTGTTGGGCGACGTGGCTTACGGCGCCAGGGCTGAGGTGGATCGCGGTTATCTGCATGCGTGGGCGGTGCGGTTTGCGTTTGAGGGCGACGCCATCGAACTGATCTGCCCGCCGACTGAGGGGGCGGCGTTTGCCGATCCGGCTTTGCAGCAGCAATTGGCGGTGATCAATCCACCTTGGGCGTTGCCCTGGCCGAAGCGGTAGCGCTTCTCTAACAGGCATCGGCCTGCAGGCCGCTCTGGTATTGCCTCGCAGGCCGGGCTGCAAGGCAATGTGGACGGGCCTTGCAGCCCGGTTGGTTTCCGTGGTGTCAACCGTTGCGGGCCGGCTGGCGTTGGCCGGGCAGGCAGGCTATTCTGCAGTTTTTGCGATAGAGGAGCGTCATCATGCAAGGCAATCAAGCAATCATCGATATCCTGAATGATCTGCTGGCCGGGGAGCTGGCGGCGCGGGATCAGTATTTCATCCATTCGCGGATGTTGTCGGAGTGGGGGCTGACCCGGCTGGCCGAGCGGATCGGACATGAGATGGCCGACGAAACCGCCCATGCCGATGCGCTGATCCGGCGCATCCTGTTTCTGGAAGGGCGGCCGAACATGGTGCCGGCGCCGCTGGCGATTGGCCACGATGTGCCGTCGATGCTGGCCAGCGATCTGCAGGTGGAGCTGGAGGTGGTGGCCAGCCTGCGGCAGGCGATTGCGGCCTGCGAACAGGCTGGCGACTATGTTACGCGCGACGTGCTGATGCCGTTGCTGGAAGACACCGAACACGATCACGCTCACTGGCTGGAGCAGCAGTTGCGCCTGATCGGCTTGATGGGGTTGCAGAACTATCTGCAAAGTCAGGCATCGGCCTGATCGACCTGCGGGTGGCCCGGCGTTGGCAGCCAGCGCTGTACCGCCGCCAGCAGGATGTCGGCAACGATCGGTTTGCTGAGAAAGTCGTTCATTCCGGCCGCCAGACATTGTTCGCGGTCTTCTTCAAAGGCGCCGGCGGTCAGGGCGATGATCGGTATCGCTGGCCGCTGCTCGTGTTGTTCCCATTCACGGATGATCCGGGTGGCGTCGATGCCACCCAGTTCCGGCATCTGGCAATCCATCAGCACCAGGTCGAAGGCTGCGCCGCTGCAGATGGCGTCGACCGCGGCCTGGCCATCTTCCACGCAGACCACTTCCAACCCGTGACGGGCAAGCATGCCGCGGGCAACCAGCTGGTTGACTGGCATGTCTTCAGCCAGCAGAACCTTGCCGCGCAAGGTGCCCGTGTGCCGGTTGGCCGCGATGCTGCCGGGCTGCACGGGAGGCTGTGCGACCGGCAGGTTCAGCTCGAACCAGAAATGCGTTCCCTGTCCCGGCTGGCTTTCGAGGTGGATGGCCCCGCCCATCAGGCTCACGAAGCGCTGCACGATGGCCAGCCCCAGTCCGGTGCCGCCAAAGCGGCGGGTCGTGCTGCCGTCTGCCTGGGAAAACGGCTGGAACAAGCGGTCGCGCTGCTCTGGCAGAATGCCAATGCCGGTATCCCGTACGCTGAAAGTCAGCTGTGCGCTTTGCGGGCCGGCATCGCTCACGGTCAGCGCCAGGGTGACGCTGCCGTGCGGGGTGAACTTGATCGCGTTGCCGGTCAGGTTCATCAGGATCTGTCTTAGCCGGGTCGGGTCGCCTTGCACATGGCTTGGGCCGTCGGTCTGCAGGATCAAGGTCAGCGACAGCCCTTTTTCCCGGGCAGCAGGCCCGAACATGGCGTGGACATCGCGCAGCGCATCGGCCGGCGAGAAGGCTATCTGCTCCAGTTCCATCCTGCCGGCTTCGATCTTCGACCAGTCGAGAATGTCGTTCAGGATCGACAGCAACAGCGAGCCGGACTGGTGAATGGTCTGGGCGTAGCTGATCCGCTGGGTTTCGCTCAGTCCCGGTTCCTGCAGCAAGTGGGCCATGCCCAGCACTCCGTTCATCGGCGTGCGGATTTCGTGGCTCATGGTGGCCAGAAAGGTCGATTTGGCCTGGTTGGCCTGGTCGGCCAGCCGGTTGGCGGCCATCAACTGCTGCTCACGTTCCTGCAGCCGGCCGATTGACTGCTCCAGCTCTGATTTGGTGTGTTCCAGCCCGGCCAGGCTGTCGCGGAACAGGCTGGCGTAGCGGTATGTCATCCAGCCGACCAGCAGATAGATAATCACCATGACCAGCACGATCACCCCGGCCGGCGGTTTGTTCCGGTCGATGATCTGCAGGATGCCCAGGGTTTGCGCGGCCAGCAGCGCGATGATTGCCAGGGCACAGCCGACTGCTACCCACAGCGCCATTCGCGGATGAAACAGGAAGCCGGCCAGCAGGATGACTACGATGATCACCTGCAAACCAACCGAGTGGGCGCCGTTTTGCAGCCAGACACTGGCGGCGAGGAAAAATACCAGCAGGAACAGGCCGAACAGGGCGCTGGCAAGGCTGTCCAGCCCGCGTCGTTGCAGCAGCAGGCAGAGGCAGGCAACGCCGGCAATGATGATGCCGTTCAGGATGCGCTGGTTGCCGATATCGAACAGCCCCGCGCCCGGAGCCGCCTGCATGGCCAGGATGCCGGCAGCAATCAGTGCGCCGGCCAGTGAGGCCAGCAAGGTGGTGCGCACGATCTGGGCATTGATGCGCCGCAGTCGCTCGGGAAAAGAATCCTGGCCGCCAGGCGGGATGGCCGCGCTGGCCGGCGGTGGCGGAGCTGAGGGAAGGGTCATGGCTGGGCGCTTTTTCGCAGGCGAAGCATCAAGCCCCAGTATATGCAATGAGCGGCTTGGCTGCAGGCCGCGCCAGACAAGGCATGCAGCCGGCCTGCAGGGCGCTGTGGCAAAGGCTTGCAGGCCGGTGGTCAGTGCGAACGGCCGGTCAGCTTCTGCCCCGCGGTTACCATGGCCAGGATGATTGCGCCGGCGACCACGCCGAACAATGCATCCAGCACCGGGCCGGCCAGCACCTGCAGGATGCCGCCGACTCCCGGCAGGGTGCCGGCCAGTTGCGCCAGATGCTCGATCTGGTGGTGCGCGACGGGAATCCCGTGGGTCAGGATGCCGCCACCCACGGTAAACATGGCAATCGTGCCGACCACTGCCAGCGTTTTCATCAGCCGTGGCGCTGCTCCCAGCAGCAACGATCCGAATGCCCGCACTGCGCCCACCCGGCCCGTGTTGCGCAGATGCAGGCCGGCATCGTCCATCTTGACGATGGCGGCGACCAGTCCGTAGACACCGATCGTCATCACGACCGCGATCGTTGACAGCACCGCAACCTGTTTGGCAAAGCTGGCGGCCGCCACGGTTCCCAGCGCAATGACGATGATTTCGGCCGACAGGATGAAATCGGTACGGATCGCCCCCTTGATCTTGTCGCGCTCCAGCGCCACCAGATCAATGTTCGGGTTGGCCAGTGCTGCGGTCAGCTCGGCGTGGTGCGCCTCGTCCTCTGCGGCACTGTGCAGGTATTGGTGAGCCAGCTTTTCAAACCCCTCGAAGCAGAGAAATGCACCGCCCAGCATCAGCAGCGGGACAATGGCCCACGGAATGAACGCGCTGATGGCCAGCGCCAGCGGCACCAGGATCACCTTGTTTTTCAATGAGCCGACACCCACCGCCCACACTACCGGCAACTCCCGGTCGGCGCTGACGCCAGCCACCTGTTGCGCGTTCAGGGCCAGATCGTCGCCCAGTACCCCGGCGGTCTTCTTGGCAGCCACCTTGCTCATTACCGCCACGTCATCAAGGATGGTGGCGATATCGTCGATCAGTGCCAGCAGACTGGTTCCGGCCATGGTTCAGTGACTCCGTTCGGGCAATAAAGGGCAGGGCGCCTGCAACAGGCGGGCAACGACAGCAACAGACATGGCAAATGATCTCCATCAAGGCACAATGGCCGGCATCTTGCCGCATGGCGCCCGTTCGGGCAACCGCCCGGCCGGCACCAGCGTCAGCCCAGGTGCCTGCAGGTCTTGCCAGTTGACAATCATCAATGAGAACCGGTAGCGCATTGCCTACACTGCGCCCCTATGGTTACGCCACTCGCCCCCCCGCGGCTGCAGGTCAGCGGACTCACCAAACACTTCCAGCATGCGCCGGTGCTGCGCGGGGTCGACCTGCAACTGGCGGCGGGGGATTGCTTTGCCCTGTTCGGTGCCAACGGCGCCGGCAAGACCACGCTGCTGCGGGTGCTGGCCACCCTGCAGCGTCCGAATGGCGGCCAGTTCAGCATTTGCGGCCACGATGGCGTGACGCGGCGGGATCAGGCACGCCGGCATGTATTTGTCGTCGCGCATGGCAGCCACCACTACGACGAGCTCACGGCCACGGAAAACCTGCATTTCACCCTCGCCTTGCACGGCATTCGCACCACTTCGCAGCAGCAGGCCGATGCACTGGAACGGGTCGGACTGCAATCGTTTGCTCAGGCAAGGGTGCGGGTGTTTTCGTCGGGAATGAAAAAGCGCCTGGGCCTGGCCAAGGCCATGCTGCTCGATTCGCCACTGTTGTTGCTTGATGAGCCGTACGCCGCGCTGGACGAGAGCGGGATGGCCATGGTCAATGCCTTTGTGCGCGAGCGTTTGCAGGCGGGCGCCGCCGTATTGATGGTGTCGCACGACCGGCAGGTCAGCGCCGAAGTGGCCACACGGGCCGGGGTGATGAAGCGCGGCCGGATCGAGGAAACCCGCGTCGATGCGCTGCTGGCGGCGAAGGACTGGCTGACATGAGCTTCCTGTTCGCGATCCGGGCCATTGTCTGGAAAGATCTGGCCAGCGAATGGCGCAGCCGCGAGCAGATGGCGTCGATGTTTTTCTTTGCGCTACTGACCCTGTTCATTTTCAATTTTTCGCTCAGCCCCGATCCGGCCGCCGTGCGTGAACTGATGCCCGGCCTGATCTGGATAGCCTTTTCGTTTACCGCCGTGATCGGCCTCGGGCGCTCGTTCGTGGCCGAACGCGAAAACGATTGCCTGGATGCGCTGCTGATGTCGCCGGCCCCCAAGGGAGCACTTTACCTGGGTAAGCTGCTGGCCAACCTGCTGTTTACCCTGGCGGTCGAAATCGTACTGTTCCCGCTGTTCGTGCTGTTTTTCAATTTCGACCCCGGCCCCGACTGGCCGATGTTGCTGCCAGTGTTTGCGCTGGGCACACTGGGGCTGGCAGCCCTGGGTACGCTGTTTTCCGCCATGATGGTGCAGATTCGGGCGCGGGAACTGATGTTTCCGATCCTGACCCTGCCGCTGGCCTTTCCGGTGCTGATCGGCGCGGTGCAGGCCACGGCGGCGGTGCTGTCGGCACGGCCGTTGTCACACTATGTCGGCTGGCTGCAGTTGCTGGCCGCATTCGATCTGGTTTTCGTCATCATTGCTTACTGGACTTTCGAGTTCGTGCTGGAGAGCTGAATGGAACGTCTTTACCGATTGGCGCTGCGGCTGGCGCCCTGGCTGGGTTTGCTGGCCTGGCTGCTACTGGCTGCCGGGCTTTACTGGTCGCTGGTCAGGGCGCCGGCCGATTATTACCAGGGCGAGGTGGCCCGGCTGATGAATCTGCATGTGCCGCTGGCCAAAACCTCACTGTTTGCCTACCTGCTGGCCTTCCTCGGCAGTTGCCTCTACCTGTGGAAGCGGGCTGCGCTGGCTGACCGCATTGCCCATGCATCAGTCGCCATCGGCATCGTGTTTACCGCCTGCACCCTGATGTCCGGTGCCATCTGGGGAAAGCCCACCTGGAATGCCTGGTGGACCTGGGACGCCAGGCTGGTGTCGTTTGCCGTGTTGTTCCTGCTGATGGCCGGTTATCTGATGCTGCGTACCTATGTCGACGACCCGCAGCGCCAGGCCCGGTTCGGCGCGGTGCTGGCCATTGTCGGCTTCATTGATCTGCCAGTGATCCACCTGTCGGTACGCTGGTGGCGCACCTTGCACCAGCCCGCCTCATTCAAGGGCGCAGGCGGTATTGCGATTGCCCCGGAAATGCTGACTTCGCTGGCGCTGATGGCCGCCGGGATGATTTCCCTGTTCGTTTACTTGATGTTGCTGTATTCGCGCCGGCTGGAGCTGCAACAAGCCGAAGAAGGCCAGCGGCGCCAGCAAATGATGGAGCTCAACTGATGATGAATGCACTGCGCTGGATCATTACGCTGCTGGCCTTGTCGCTGGCGGCAGGGGCGGGCTGGAGCCGTTACCAGCAGCAGGTTGCACCCCAGTCTGTTTCGGGGTTTGACGGCGCAGCCGCCGGTACGCCGGTGCGCCTGCTGGGGCGGATTGCCGGTGGCTCGCTGCAAGGCGATGCCGCTGCATTGCGGTTCGATCTGGAGCTTGAGGGGCGCCGGATTCCGGTGCGTTACGTCGGGCCGGATCGCGACAGCGTACGCGAGCTGAAAACCATGCTGGTAGGGGGCGTCCGGCAACTGGATGGCAGTCTGACGGCTGATTCGATCGGTATCCGGCCCAATTACGGCTATGTCGCAGCGGGGTTCGGCCTGGTGCTGGCCGTGCTGCTGTTGCGCACCGCATCGCTTGAACGGCAGCTCAGCCGTCTGGAAAGGAAGCAGGCATGAATCGCAAATGGGGAATTGTCGGCAGTGCGCTGGCGGTGGCCGGCATCGTGGCTTATCTGGCCTGGGGCAGCTTTGGCGACTCGCTGGTGTATTTCTACACGCCGGCCGAAGTGGTCAAGCTGACACCCGCCTACGAGACCCAGCGCATTCGCGTCGGCGGCATGGTGGTCAAGGGCAGCATGAAGGTCAAACCGCAAACCACTGAAATCGAGTTCCAGCTTACCGATGGCGCCCAGACGATACCGGTGCGTTATGTTGGTGTACCGCCCGATCTGTTTGCCGAGGGGCAGGGCGCAGTGGTCGAGGGTTTCTGGCGCCAGGCCTTCCGTTTCGACGCCAACCTGATCATGGCCAAACATTCGGAAGATTACATGCCGGTGGAAATGAAGCGTTCCGGCAAGGAAATGCCGAAAGAAGACCTGCTCAAGACACTGAAACAATAACCACGCAAACGGGCAATCCTCATGTATCTCGCGATCGGACATTTTGCGCTGGTGCTGGCCCTGTGCCTGACCGTGGCCGGTGCTGCGGCCGGGCTGATGGCACTGCGTGGCCAGGCCAGCTGGGCTCGCAGCGCCCGCCAGTCGGTATTCCTGGTGTTCGGACTGCTCACGATCGGCATCGGCATTCTCGAATATGCCTTCCTGACCCACGACTACGCGCTGGATTATGTCGCCGCTCATTCAAGCAATGACCTGCCGCTGTTCTATCTTGCCACCGCCTTGTGGGGCGGACACGAGGGGTCGCTGCTGCTGTGGGTCTGGATCCTGTCGCTGTACGCAGCCCTGGCAGCCTGGTGGCACTGGCAGACCCATCCGCGCACCATGCCCTACCTGTTACTGATCTCACAGGCAGTGATGGGAGGATTCCTCAGCCTGGTCGTGTTCCTGTCCAACCCCTACGACATGGCGGCAGAACGGCTGGCCGACGGCGCAGGCATGAATCCCTTGCTGCAAGACCCCGGCATGGTCTTTCACCCGCCCTTCCTCTACATGGGTTATGTCGGCTTCACCATCCCGTTTGCATTTGCCATGGCGGCGCTGCTGTCCGGTCGCGCTGATGCTGAATGGATCAGGGCCACCCGCCGCTGGACGCTGTTTTCCTGGCTGATGCTGACTTTCGGCATTGCGATGGGCGGCTACTGGGCTTACTACGAACTGGGCTGGGGGGGCTATTGGGCCTGGGATCCTGTCGAGAATGCCTCGTTCATGCCCTGGCTGACCGGCACGGCATTCCTGCATTCGGTGATGGTGCAGGAGACTCGGCGCATGTTCAAGGTCTGGAATGTCTTCCTGATCATCATGACCTTTACCCTGTCGCTGCTGGGCACTTTCCTGGTGCGGTCGGGTGTGTTGTCATCGGTGCATTCGTTTGCCGCCGACCCGTCGCGCGGGGTCTACATATTGCTATTCATGACTGCGGTGCTGGTGCTGTCGTTCGGCGCACTGATCGTGCGCGCCTCCAGCCTGTCGGCCGAGGCCCGGCTGGACTCGCTGCTGTCACGCGAATCGGCGTTTCTCTACAACAACCTGTTTTTCCTGGTCGCCACTGCCACCGTGTTTGCCGGCACCCTGTATCCGCTGGTGTTCGAGGCCGCCACCGGTGGCAAGGTGACTGTCGGCGCGCCGTATTACAACACCGTGTTCACCCCGGTGATGCTGGCCATGACCGTATTGATGGGCATCGGCCCGCTGATTCCCTGGCGGACGGCCAGCCTGCAACGGATCAGGCGCGAGCTGGCCATCCCGGCAGGCGGTGCGGCCATCGGCGCGCTACTTGCCTGGCTGGCCGGTGTCCACTCGCTGTATGCCCTGCTCGGACTGGCCATTTCCGGCTTCGTCGCTTTGGCGATCCTGGCTGACCTGAGGTCTGCAGCAGCGGCCCAGCGCAGCCGGGAGGCCGGCAGCTGGCTGGCATCGGCGGCGCGTGCCATCTGGCGCAACAAGCGGCGCTTTGGCGGCCAGATGGTGCATGCGGGGGTGGTGATGGTGGTCATCGGCCTGATCGGCTCCAATGCCTTCAAGGAAGAAAAAGAATTGATGCTCAAGCCCGGCGACCGATTCCAGCTTGGGCCGTATCAGGTGCAGTTGACCCGGGTAGGGGAGCGCAGCGGCGCCAACTACAGCGCGGTACGCGGCCAGCTGGATGTCAGCCTGGATGGCCCGCCACTGTTCTCGCTCCATCCAGAGCGGCGGATGTACCGCAATTCGCGAATGCCCACCACGGAAGCGGCGATCCACGATACCTGGTGGCGCGATGTCTATCTGTCGCTGGGCAATGAGGCCGAGGGCGCCTGGGCCGTGAAGGCGTACCTGAATCCGCTGGTCAAGTGGTTGTGGGCCGGCATCGTGGTCATGGGCCTGGGGACTGGCCTGGCCTTGCTGCAGGGGCGCCGGCAGAAAGGAACCATGCAATGAAAACCTGGATAAAAGCCGCTCTGGTACTGGTGTTGCTTGGCCTGATCGCACTGTTCTGGCGTGGGCTGCATTCCAATCCGCGTCATATTCCCTCGGTGCTGCTCGGGCAGCCGGCGGCACCATTCAGCGCACCGGCACTGGACGATGGACGGGTGATCTCCCTGCAACACTACCGGGGTAAGGTGCTGCTGCTGAATTTCTGGGCGTCCTGGTGTACCGAGTGCGTCAGCGAGCACGACAACCTGCTGAAGCTGGCGCGCGACTACCAGTCACACCCTGACTTTGCGATGCTCGGGGTGGTGTATCAAGACCAGCCAGACGATGCCAGGGCGTTTCTGGCAAGCCGCAAAGCCGCCTATCCGAGCCTGATCGACGCCAAGGGGCAGATCGGCATCGACTACGGCGTTTACGGGGTGCCGGAAACATTTCTCATCGATCGGCAGGGCAAGATCGTCTGCAAGCAGTTCGGCCCGATCATCGGCCCGGACGAGCAGCGATTGCGGGAGCGCTGGCTGGCGCCGTTGCTGGCCGGCAAGGAGGTCAGGTCATGCGATTGAGCGGCTATTTACTTGGCCTGTTGCTGGCTGCGTCGGCCTTTGCCACCGAAGTGCGGGAATCGGCCACCGATGCCCAGGCCCGAGAGCTGGCGCGGGAACTGCGTTGCACGGTTTGCCAGAGCGAAACGGTGTGGGAATCCAATTCGACACTCGCTCAGCAAATGCGGCAATTGATCCGTGAACGGCTGGCCAAGGGGGAGTCACCAGCCGAAGTCAAACAGTACCTGTTTCAGCGCTACGGCGATTACATCCTGATGAAGCCCCGCTTCTCCGGCACCCATATGCTGCTGTGGCTGCTGCCTGTGTTGTTGCTGCTGGCCGGTAGTTTCGCTCTGTGGCGTACCTTGCGCCGCTGGCAACAACCCGCCGCGCCACCTCCCGCGCCCCTGTCAGCGCACATGCGGGCCCGGATTGCCGACGAACTGCAACGCGATGGAGACGAGCAATGAATCCGCTGTGGATCATGGGCCTGTTGCTGGTTGGCAGCGTACTGTGGCTAGTGCTGCCTTTATGCTGGAAGCCAGACCGCCCTCTGCCCGCCGGCATTGAGGATGAGGCCTCCGAGCGCCACCAGCTCCAGGCCGAAAAACGCCGCCTGCTGGCAGAACTGAAACGCCTGCAGGCCGAACAGATCGAAGGGCGTCTGCAGGGTGAATCCTTGCAACGCCTGTTGCGCGACAGCGAAGCCGCGCTGGCTGCCGTGCTGCAGCGGCTGGACAAGCTGCAGCCCTCGCCCGGAGCCGTATCGTCGCCCCGCCCGCATTCGCCGCACTGGCTGGCCGCACTGCTGCTGGCAGCGTCGGTTGCTGCCGGTGCCTCCGCCCTGTTTCGGCAGCAATGGCGCGATCCGCCATCGGCCGCTTCCGCCGCCATGCCAGGCGACATTGCCGAAATGGTGGCACGTCTGGAGCAGCGCCTGCAAAGCCAGCCTGATTCCTTCCCCGCCTGGATGATGGCCGGCCGTACCTATCGTGCGTTGGGAGAGTCCGACAAGGCCCGCGCGGCCTGGCAGCGCGCCTACCAGCTCAAGCCGGAAAGTACGGAAGCGCGCTACCAGCATGCGCTTGGATTGCTCGAACTGGATCAGCCAGACCACTTTGCCGCTGCCTTGCAGCATTTCGACGCCTTGATCCAGTTGCAGCCGGATTCAGTCGAGCTGGCCTGGTATCGCGGCCTGGCGCTGTTCAGCCTGAATCGCTTTGCCGACGCCCGGCAGCAGTGGCAACAACTGCTGCCCCGCCTGCCGGCAGAAGGCGAGGAACATGACATGGTTCAGGATGCCCTGAGACGCGCTGACGCAGCCCGCGCCGGACATCCCTCGGCGGGGCAACAGCCATGAAGGCGCGCCGTGCGATCATCCTGCTGGGTTGCTGGCTGATCAGCCAGCTGGCTGCCCGGCCCGCCTGGGCTGTGCTCGACCCGGCGCTGCAGCCTGGCACCCGTTACTACTACGAAGTGTTCACCCCTGAGCAAAAGCCCTGGCAGCCGGGCCGGGACATGAATATCGAAGAGGTGTTCAAGCACTACGAATACGTCGAGATCGTCTACGCCCCCGGTATGCAAACCATGACCGTCACGGTTATTCGCCAGGGGCGCAGGCGTGAACCACGGCGGTTCTCGATCGAGCCTGACGGCAGCCTCAAGCCGCAGGATCCGCACTGAGTCAGGTCTGTCGGCATTGAGGCAGCAAGCCGCGCACCGCTGCACTATTCTTGATGGCAATCAAGCGTTCCAGCCCGGCCGGTACGGGTGGCCGGGAAAGCTTGATACCTGTCAATGTATGCCAGTGTGGTTATTGGAGAATGGGCTGCGTACTCGATTGATGGGTTGCCTCTGCGGCAGCATTGGCCGCCGAGATACAAACTGGTTCCTGACAACAAGGGGGTAAGATGAAAGTGAAATTTGCAATGTCGGCCATCGCAATGGCGATGGTGAGCGGTCTGGCAGCGGCAGAAGCGGCTGCGCCGGGCGCATCCGGTGACATTCCTGCCGAAGCACGAGAGGCGACCAAGAAGATTTATTTCGAACGCTGCGCCGGCTGTCACGGGGTGTTGCGCAAAGGCGCAACCGGCAAGAGTCTCGAACCGGCTGCAACCCAGAAGCTGGGCCAGGCCCGTCTGGAAAAGATTGTCGCTTATGGTACTGAAGGCGGCATGCCCAACTTTGAAGACATCCTGACCAAGGAAGAAATCACCAACATCTCCAGGTACATTCAGCAGACCCCGGATACTCCGCCTGAGTGGGGCATGAAACAGCTGAACGAAAGCTGGAAGCTGGTGGTCAAGCCGGAAGACCGGCCGAAAAAGCAGCTCAACAAGGTCAACCTGAAAAACGTGTTCTCGGTCACCCTGCGCGATACGGGTGAAGTGGCGCTGATCGACGGCGACAACAAGCAGATCTGGGGCATCGTCAAGACGGGTTACGCGGTGCACATCTCGCGCCTGTCGGCTTCCGGCCGCTATGTGTACGTGATCGGCCGCGACGGCAAGCTTGACCTGATCGACATGTGGTACGAAAAACCGACCGTGGTGGCCACCATCAAGATCGGTCTGGATGCCCGTTCGGTGGAAACGTCCAAGTTCAAGGGCTTTGAAGACAAGCTGGCCATTGCCGGTGGTTACTGGCCGCCGCAATACGTCATCATGGATGGCCAGACGCTGGAGCCGAAAAAAGTGGTCTCGACCCGCGGCATGACCGTGGATGGCGAATACCATCCGGAACCGCGTGTCGCCTCGATCGTCGCTTCGATGATCAAGCCTGAGTGGGTCGTGAACGTGAAGGAAACCGGCATGATCAAGCTGGTTGACTACACCGATATCAACAACACCAAGGAAACCACCATCAATTCCGCCAAGTTCCTGCATGACGGCGGTTGGGATGCGTCGAAGCGTTACTTCCTCGTAGCCGCCAATGCATCGAACAAGGTCGCCGTGGTGGACACCAAAACCGGCAAACTGGCAGCTCTGGTCGATACCAAGCCGAAGCCGCATCCTGGTCGCGGCGCCAACTTTGTCCATCCGAAATTCGGCCCGGTCTGGGCAACGTCCCATCTGGGATCGGATGTGATTTCGCTGATCGGCACCGACCCGGTGAAACACAAGCAATACGCCTGGAAAGTGGTACAGGAGCTGAAGAATCACGGCGCCAATTCACTGTTCGTCAAGACCCATCCGAAATCGAAGAACCTGTGGGCCGACGCACCGCTGAATCCGGAAGTCGATCTGGCTGAATCCGTGACCGTGTACGACATCAACAATCTGGACAAGGGCGCGGAAGTTATCAACGTCGCCAAGATGGCCGGCCTGCCGGAAACCAAGGCAGTCAAGCGTGTGGTTCAGGGTGAATACAATGCCGCCGGTGATGAAATCTGGTTCTCGATCTGGGCAGGCAAGACCGACCCGTCGGCAATCGTGGTGCTGGATGACAAGACTCGCAAGTTCAAGGCTGTGATCAAGGATCCGAAGCTGATCACGCCGACTGGCAAGTTCAACGTCCACAACACCCAGCACGACGTGTACTAAGGAGGCATTGATTTCATTGGCGAGCGGGAAGAAGGATGCGGATTCCGCGGTTTGGCAGGCCAATCCTGCTTGACGGATTGACTGTCTGTGGTAGGCCGCAATTCTCCCGCGCAGCCAGTAAATCAGCACTTTCCTAGCGTTGTGACCGCCCGGCTGCAGGGGGCCGGGCGGGTTTCTCTCGATTACTGAGGGCAGTCAACATGTCTAGCACTACAACAAAAAAAGGGTTTTTCGGCCGGATCTGGCAAGCATTGCGTACGCCCAGTGCCAAGTATTCCATCCTGGCTCTGTTCGGCGGCGGCATGATCGCCGGCATTATCTTCTGGGGCGGCTTTAACACCGCGATGGAAGCGACCAACACGCTGGAATTCTGTATCTCCTGTCACGAAATGCGTGACAACGTGTACCAGGAATACAAAAAAACCATTCACTACTCCAACCGTACCGGTGTACGGGCCATCTGTTCCGATTGCCACGTTCCCAAAGACTGGACCCACAAGATGATCCGCAAGATCCAGGCCAGCAAGGAGGTGTATGGCAAGATCATGGGCACCATCGATACCAAGGAAAAATTCGAGGCCAAGCGGCTGGAGCTGGCGCAGAACGAATGGAAGCGGATGAAAGCCAGCGATTCGCGTGAGTGCCGCAACTGCCACAGCTTTCAGGGCATGAATCCGGAAGCGCAGAAGCAGCGGGCGCGCAAGCAGCACGAAAATGCACAAAAGGATGGTGCAACCTGTATTGACTGCCACAAAGGGATTGCCCACCACAAACCAGCCAACATGCCGGAAGACGAGGAATAAGCAAACCGACATGCTGAAACATGATGAACAGGGCGCAAGCCCTGTTCGCATTGGAGACCAGGCAGTATCTAACCTGACAACAAGGAGTAGTGAATGAAAGTGAATCTGAAACTGGCAGCCGGCATGGCATTGACTCTGGCCGTCGGTGCAGCCTTTGGCGCCGCGCCGAACTGGGACAAGGTGCCGTCGAAGAAAATTACCCTGTTCTATCCAGGCACTGCGGCGATGGAATGGATCACCAAGGGTACCGAACACGGTGGTGCCAAGGCAGTCAAGAAAGGCGAGCGCTGTATCGATTGCCACGAAGAAGAAGCGGCCGATATCGGTAACAAGATCGTCTCCGGCCAGAAACTCGAACCGGCTCCGATCAAGGGCAAGGCCGGCAGCATTCCGCTGACCGTGCAGGCCGCGCACGACGGAACCAACCTGTATGTGCGGATGAGCTTCAAGTCACCCGCAGCATCCGGTGCGGCCAAAATGGACGCCGACAATCAGGTAAAAGCCGCATTCATGCTGGAAGACGGTGGCAAGGCCGATCTGGCAGCGCAAGGCGGCTGCTGGGGGACTTGCCACGCTGATGCACGCACCATGCCAGGCGCCAAGGATGACAAAAAGACCAAATACCTGAATGGTGGCAATGTCGCCGGTGGCAAGTACATGGATCTGGTGCAATGGCAAAGCGGCAAAAAGGCCAAGCCGGTTGATGGTCACGTCGCAGAATCCCGCCAGATGAGCGGCGGGTCGGCTCTGGTATCGGCAGACGGGAAGAACGCCGGAGGCACTTGGACTGTCGTCTTTACCCGCAAACTGGCCGGAGGCCAGGGGGATGTGGCGATCGCCGCAGGCAAGCAGTACAACATCGGTTTCGCCGTGCATGACGACCATGCTGCCGGCCGTTTCCATCATGTATCGTTTGGCTACACCCTTGGCCTGGACGACGCCAAGGCCAACATTAACGCTGTCAAACAATAAGCCCGGTTTCTGTCCGGTCAACGGGGCGGCGGCTGCCTGGCGCCGCCCGGCGTCGGCTGGCCGGACAGCAACCTGCTGCAAGCTGCTGCCATGAAGAAGTGTCTGTTACTCATTGCTTTCTGTTGCGGTACGTCGCTCAGTGCCGCAGAACACGAGGTGGTCATCGCGCAGATGACTTTTTCTCCTGACCGTCTGGTCATCCAGGCTGGCGATTCCGTTCGCTGGCGAAATAGTGAAAAGCGAACCTACCACACGGTCGAATTCGCCGGCGAGCGCCCCGTGGCCTCTGATCCGCTGTTTCCAGGCGATCAGTACCGGCGGGTATTCGAGCAGCCAGGCGAGTATCCCTACCACTGCGGCCCGCATCCGCAGATGAAAGCGTTGATCCAGGTCGAGCCCAGAAAGCTGGACTGAACTCCCGTGCCGTGCATCCTGCTCCAGGTAGGCAACTGCTGAAGCCGGTCATGTGGAATGGCCGGTTCAATCTTCCTGGGGCTTGGCCGACTTCTGTCCTTTGGTGCGCGATGCCGCTGCTTTGCCTGAGGCGTTCATGCGCTTGAGCCGTTTGCGTATCTCATCCGAATCCATCCAGATGTCTTCGCCGTGCAGGATATGGGCGATTTCGTCATGGGTCAGGAACGGGTGGCATACCCGCGACATGGTTTTTTCGAACCACTTGCCAATCGCCAGCACCTGAGCGTGCTGCTCGTTTCCCTTGCCGATCAGGCTGCTGGAATAGTTGTGGAACATCAACTGGCAATTGTCATGCACGATCAACTCATGGCCAGCCAGAAATACCATCGCCCCCATTGAATAGGCTCGCGCTTCCAGTACCGTTACCACATGTGCCTTTGATGCATACATATTGTTGATCAGTTGCAGTCCGGTATCGAAATTTCCGCCAGGCGTATTCAGATGCAGAAAGATGATGTCATTGTCGCTCGCCGTGCGCAGGGTATTGAACAGATCGGTGTAGGCCAGCGGTGGGCCGATTTCTTCTGACAGGTAAAACGAAATCTGCCGCAACACCAGTTGCGATTCGTGGCGCCGGAACAGCTGGGCCTCAGTGACGACGGCCTCTTGTTCCTCATCAGGTTTTGCCGGGGGGGATGCCTGGGGATGCATTGAAGAACTCCTGTCTGCCGGATACTGTTCTCCTTGTAGAATAGCCGACCTGTTTGTTCCGGGAATGGATTCATGTCAACCATCATCTGTTTATCACAGCAGCAACCTGTCCCGGAATTTGATCGCCCAAGGCCTGACCGACTGCTGGCCGGCAATCCGTTGCGCACTACCTGGCAGCACGATCAGGCTGCAGCCGGGCGAATCAGCAGCGGAATCTGGGCATGCGAGCCGGGTCGCTGGCGCATCGAATTCGCTGACGACAAGCACGAGTTCTTTTGCGTCATCACCGGCCGCGTTCGCCTCCACGACGGATCTGGCCAGATCAGCGAGATAGGCCCCGGAGAGGCCGCAATCATCCCGACCGGTTTCAGCGGTGCGTTCGAAGTGGTTGAGCCGGTGCGCAAATATTATCTGGTGATTCAGGGCGTTTAGCCCCGCTTTACCGGCCAGCGATATCTTTGGTGATTAGTGTGCCTCCTCTAAAAGAAAAGCCTAGACTGGCGTCAAATGTGATGCAGAGGCAGCAAGACCGAGAGACTGGCTCTGCAGCCATTTACCGGTGCAAAAGCACTGGAACATGAATGGTGTGAACAGTTTTTTCCGGAGGATATTATGGTAGTCGTTGAAAAAATCAAATCGATCGCTTCTAACGTGGCTGACAACAAGCTGACCCAAAACGCCAAGGACACTGCACAGCAGGTTTGGTGGGCAGGTCTGGGCGCTATCGCCAAGGTTCAGGAAGGCGGTAACAAGGTATTCCAGGATCTGGTCAAGGAAGGCGAATCGATCCACGCTCGCACTCGCAAGACCATCGAAGAAAACGTATCCAAAGGTTCTTCGGTTGCTTCGGATCGCTGGAGCAAGGTAGAAAAGGTATTCGAAGAGCGCGTTGCCAAGGCTCTGAACAAGGTTGGTGTACCGAGCCGCGATCAAGTTGAAGAATTGAACAAGCGTGTTGCTGAATTGTCGAAGCTGGTTAAAAAACTGGCTGAGCAAGAACAGGCTTGATAGCAGTATTCGTTTCTGATCCTGCAGGACAGCAGGGTCAGAAACTCAAGAATTGCCGCGGGGGGGTAATCCCCTGCGGCAATACCCCGGCGGGATGATCTCCCGCCGTGTCTCTCCGATCCTTGTCCTATGTCGCTTGGTCTGCCTTCGGGCAGACCTTTTTTTTGAATCGGGCCAACAGTATACGTCAAATCGTCTAGATGTGCAGCCTGGTACGCAGCGACGCGCCTAACAGTGTTATGATCGCGCAGACAGGCCGGCTACGGTGCACCTTCAGGCCTGGAAGACATGAGGTGTAAATGGAGAAGAAACCCCGCCGCAAGACACCGGAGCGCATCATGGCGACCAGCCTCGTTCTTTTTAACGAGCAGGGGGAGCCTAATGTCACCATGGCTGCCATTGCCGACGAGCTGAATATCAGCCCCGGCAATCTCTATTATCACTTTCGTGACAAGGAGCAGATCGTCAATGCCTTGTTTGCCGAGTTCCGCCGCGAAATGGAAGAGTTGACCGATAACACGTTCGAACCTCCGATTTCGGTCGAAGACATGTGGTTGTTCCTGCATTTGCTGTTCGAGAAAATCTGGGCTTACCGTTTTCTGTATCGCGATCTCGTTGACCTGCTGAGCCGCTACCGGGTGCTGGCGTCCCAGTTCAAGCAGGTGCTGGGGCTGAATGCCCGGCTGATTGCCGATCTGTGCCAGGGAATGGTCGAGGCGGAAGACATGCAGGCATCGGTTGGCCAGATCCAGTCTCTCGCCGTCAACATGACGGTTATTGCCACCTACTGGTTGTCGTTTGCTTTCGTGCGTAATCCGCGCGGCAAAATGGACAGTGACGAACTCAGTAGCGGTGTCTATCAGGTGATGTCCTTGCTGATCCCGTTTCTGTGCAATGACGCACGTGAGCACCTGGAGCATGTTTCCCTGCAATATGTTGAGCAGTGATTGCACAATGCCGGCCGTTTATTTTTCATGCTCTGGCATGACTGCTATCCTGAAGTTTTGACGCAACCAAGGGAGGGCGGCAATGAGCGACAAGGATGGAACCTTTACCATCACGCTGGAACAGCAGCGTGATTATCAATTTCTGGTCAAATGGGATAACCCGGACGTACCCGATTTGCTGGTTGATGAAGCCGCGCCGCTGGGGGAAGATGCCGGACCCAATCCCAGCCGCATGCTGGCGCTGGCAGTCGCCAATTGCCTGACGGCCAGCCTGATGTTTGCGTTGCGCAAATTCAAGAACCAGCCTGAGCCTCTGGTTGCCACCGTAACCGGCCATGTGGTGCGCAATGTGCACAACCGGCTGCGTGTCGGCCGGATCGACGTGGATATCCGGATGGGGAAGGAAACCATCCAGCTTGAGCACCTTGATCGTGTGCTGGCGCAGTTTGAAGACTTTTGCGTGGTCAAGGAGAGCGTCCGGTCCGGCATCGATATCCGGGTTACCGTGCGTGACGCCAAGGGCGAGATTGTGAAACAGCCTTGATTGGCTTATCCTTTCGCGGTTTGCGGCCGGCGACCAGTTCGCCGGTCTTCCATTTTGGCCCGCCCGGTTGTCCGGTGGGCCATTAATCGTTACTCCTGATTTCCAAAGCCATGAATAGCACGCCATTACCCGCCTTGAACAAACTGTTGATCGTCGGCGTGGGTCTGATTGGCGGGTCGTTTGCGCTGGCGCTTAAGCAGGCGGGGGGTGTACGACATGTTGTTGGTGTCGGCCGCAGTGAACAAAATCTGCAACAGGCGCTGCAGCGAGGGGTGATTGATGAAATCGCCAGCGATCTGCCGACGGCCGCCGGTGACGCTGATCTGGTATTGCTGGCGGTACCGGTCGGGCAGATGGGGGGGGTGATGCAGCAACTGGCCCCCGTTTTGCCTGCCCATGCCGTGGTAACCGATGCCGGCAGCACCAAGCAGGATGTGGTGGCGCTGGCCCGCACCCATTTCGCCGGGCGGCTGGCCAGCTTTGTCCCCGCCCATCCGATTGCTGGAGCGGAGAAAAGCGGTGCCACCGCGGCGAAGCCGGATTTGTATGTCGGACGAAAGCTGGTGCTGACACCTCTGGCGGATACTTCGACGCAAGCGGTGCAACGCGTGCGCGCCGTCTGGCAGGCATGCGGCGCACAGATTTGTGAAATGTCTCCCGAGCAGCACGATGCCGTGTTTGCCGCGGTCAGCCACCTGCCACATCTGCTTGCCTTTGCTCTGGTGGAGGAAATCGCCGGCAAGCCCTCGGCCGACCAGTTCTTTCGTTTCGCCGCGTCTGGTTTTCGTGACTTCACCCGGATCGCCAGCAGCAGTCCCGAAATGTGGCGTGACATCAGTCTGGCCAACCGCCATGCCATCCTGCAGGAGCTGGCTGATTATCAGTGTCAGCTAGAGCGACTGCAGGGCTTTTTGCAGCAGGCAGACGGCGACGCCTTGCTATCGCTCTACAGCCGGGCCCGGCAGGCGCGTGAAGACTGGATTCACGCTTGCCGGCCAGCAGGAACCGACAGCTGACCCCAGGAGCGGCGCATGTTGCTGCGCATCGTTGCAATCATCTTTCCGATTGCTGCCATTGTGCTGGCCGGCTACGGGTATGGGCGCCGCCGCAGGCCGGACATGCGCTGGCCGAACCAGATCAATATGGAAATCCTCACTCCGGCGCTGGTATTGGCTGCGCTGGCCAGCAAGGATTTTCAGCTGCAGCGATATGCCTTGCTGGCTGCCGGTGCGGCGGCGATCGTCCTGGGCTCCGGCTTGCTTGCCTGGCCGCTGGCCCGCTGGTTGCAAGTGTCCGCACGCACCTTCGTCCCTCCGATGATGTTCAACAACAGCGGCAATATGGGGATTCCACTGTTGTTGCTGGCCTTCGGCCCTGCGGCGCTGCCCGGAGCAGTGATCCTGTTCCTGGCGGAAATGATCCTGCATTTCAGTCTCGGTTTTTATCTGCTTGATCACCGGGCACGGTGGTGGACCTTCTTGCGTCAGCCCGTTTTGTTGGCGACCGCCGCGGGGCTGATCGTCAGTCTTGGTGGCTTGCGTCTGCCGGATGCCGTGCTGCAGCCAGTGCGCATGGTCGGCGAGGCATCGGTTCCGCTGGCCCTGTTTGCCCTGGGTGTCAGGATGGCGGGTATCCGTTTTCACCAGGCGCATATCGGCCTGATTGGTGCCGTCGTCTGCCCGTTGGCAGGTTTGGTCATGGCGGCACTGTTTCTGTACCTGGTGCCATTGCCTCACCAGCAACAGGACTGGCTCTGGTTGTTCGCTGCCTTGCCGCCTGCAGTGTTGAACTTTCTGGTTGCCGAACGTTTCCGGCAAGAGCCGGACAAAGTGGCTTCCATCGTCCTGATCGGTAATCTCGCCAGCCTGCTTGTGTTGCCCGCAGTGATGTACTGGGTGTTGTAGTGTGTGCTGGCCGCTGTAAACGGCCGCAGCAGGCGGCGCCGGTTTAGCCGCAGTTCAGTTTGGCTGTGGTAGAGTGTCGCCTCGATGATTGGCCGGAGCGGTCGCAGTGAAGGGTCTGTTGCGTTATTTGGGGTGGGGAGCGGCCGGCGTCTTGGGGGTCACGGTGAGCGGTGTCGCTTATCTGGCGTTGACCTTCGATCCGAATACCCTGAAATCATTGGTCAGCGATTACGTCCGGCAGGAAAAAAAGCGTGAATTAACGTTTGAAGGGGATCTGCGGCTCTCCATCTGGCCGTCGCTCGGTGTCTCGCTGCCTAAGCTGACCCTGTCCGAACATCAATCCCGGCGGCCATTTCTGGTGATCGAGCGTGCCAGGCTATCGCTGGCAATCTGGCCTTTGTTGCAGCGCCATTATGTAATCGATTCGATCGAAGCCAGCGGTGTCAGGGCAACCCTGGTACGCAAGCCCGATGGCACGCTGAATATTGCCGACTTGCTGCAGCCATCCCGTCAGCCCAGTCCCCCCGTCCAGTTGCAGATTGGCAGGATTCGACTCGACGGCAGCAGCCTGAGTTTCGATGACCAGGTATTGCAGCAGCGCACCGACCTGTCTGCGCTGACCCTGCAGACGGGTGAAGTCACGCTGCGCAAAGCGCGGGCGGTCAACCTGACTGCCCAGCTTTCCCATTCCCGGCCGACAGTAAGCGGCACCACGCTGCTGGCGGGAGATTTTGATTTCGACGCCGACACTGGCCTGTACGCGGCACATCGCCTGTCGTATGGCTTTACCGGCATCGCCGACCCTGCGACACGGCTCTCGGCGCAGCTCAATGGCAATCTGCGATTCAGCAGCAAGCGCGATCAGGCCGAGGCCAGGGGGCTCGAACTGCTGGTTGAGGGCGACCTGCCGCAACTGAAGGCATTCAAGGCCAGACTGTCTGGCAGTGCCAATCTCACGCCTGCTACTCGCAAGCTGTCTGCTGAGGCGCTGGCGTTCAGTCTGACTGGCACTGCTGCTGGCGGGCCGCTGGAGGCGAGCATGGCCGCCCCTCGATTGCATATAGCGAACGAGCGGCTGGATGCCCCAGACATTTCGCTGGCTGCCAAATGGGCTCCTGAAGGGCGCAGCATGCAGGCTGACGGCCGTTTGTCCGGGCTGCAGGGTGGGCCGCAGCAGTGGTCTGCCCGTCAGCTGAGCCTGGCGCTGGCGGTGCAGCAACAGCGTGATTCGGCCCAGCTTTCGCTGGTCAGCCCTTTTGCGATCGAGTGGCCTTCGCTGGCGCTAAAGCTAGCGCATTTGCGATTGAATGGCACGGCGACTTCACCCCGTCTTGTTCCTGGCCGTATCGCCTTTGATCTGTCCGGTAGTGCAGAGGGAACCCGCAACAGCATGCAGATGGCACTGGCCGGCAAGCTCGACCAGTCACAGATCAAAACGCATCTGGCGATCGCTGACCTGGCTCATCCACATTACCGATTTGCTGTCGATCTGGATCAGTTGCTGCTGGATCGCTATCTGCCACCGGTGCCGCCGCCGGCATCGGCCACGCCGGGGCAGGCGGCAGCCAGCCAGCCGTTCCACCTTGATCTGTCGCCGCTTGCCGCGCTGTCGGCCAGTGGCCGGGTATCAGTGGCCAGACTGGCTCGCGGCGAGTTGCAGTTGAGCCGCCTGGAGGCCGGGTTGGCTGCCGGGGCCGGCAAGCTGCAGCTTGCCCCGCTGAGCGTCGACCTGTTTGGTGGCCGGATCGATGCCAATCTGTCAGCGACCGCAACGCGTGCCCCTGCCTTGACTGTAGATGGCCGAATTCATAACGTCGATGTCGGGCCCATGCTGAAGACGTTGGCCGGTTACGACCAGCTGGAGGGGCGCGGCCAGTTAGAGGCTTCGCTGCAGTCGCAGGGTAGTTCGGCAGAGCAGTGGAAGCGTTCGCTGACCGGCAGGGCCCGCCTGCAACTGCAAGACGGGGCGCTGCGCGGCATCAATATCGGGGCACGATTGCGGGAGGCTAAATCCCTGCTTGCCCAGGTTGCCGGACAGAAGGTCGAGAAAAACAACAAGGCCGAAAAAACCGATTTCTCCGAGCTGTCCGCGACATGGGTGGCGCAGGACGGAGTCATCCGTAATGACGATCTGAGCGCCAAGTCGCCGTTGTTGCGTCTGGCAGGGCAGGGTGCCGTGGATCTTCCTGCCGGACAGATCGATTATCTGTTGAAAGCCAGCCTGGTGGGTACCAGTGTCGGCCAGGGTGGGCGTGATGTGGCTGAGCTGAAAGGGGTGACCCTGCCGGTGCGGATCAAGGGTGGCCTAGCGTCGCCAGTCTACACGCTGGACATCAACAGCATGCTGAGCGAATCGACCAAGGCCCGGCTGGCGGAAAAGCAGGCTGTACTGCAGGAACGTGCCCGGCAGGAACTGCAGCAGGGCAAGGTTGAACTGCAGCAGAAAGCGCAGGAACAACTGCAGAAGCAATTGAACAAACTACTCAACAAATAAGGTTACTGCCACATGCATTTGACTGAACACGGGCCTTCGCTGCGATTCTACCTGGGGGCTGATCTCTATCGCCGCACCGATGCCCTGCTGACGCTACTGGAGCAGGATGACAAGCCGGTACGACTCGGCGCTGACTTTGCCGGTTTGGTCAACGAGCTGACTGACGCCGGGCTGACCTATTTTTTTGTCGAGCCACTCAAACAGGCCAATGCCGGATTCATGGCCCAGAAAACGGCCCAGCTCGGCATGGCCAGTGTGGCGAAAATCGCCAGGCCAATCATCCGCAAGCTGATCGGCGGACTGGATGATCAGCAGATTCGAGCCGTGGCTGCATACGTGAGGCGCATTCTCCATTGAGCGCGGGAGCGAGCCTTCCGGCGCTGGTTTTTTGGCTGGGCGTCGCGATTGCCTGGCCGTATCAACTGAAAAGGAAATCCAAATGATCAATGTCAAACCGATTGCATGCGCAGCCTTGTTGCTGACTGGAGTGGCCAGTGCTGACCGGCTGGACATCAATCTGTCGGAACACGCAGCCGGTGGTGAATGGGTGACCTCGCGTTTGTCGCGGGAGCTACAGCTTAGCCTGGGAGCGGTTCATCACGAAGACAAGGGAGACGTTGCCTGGGCCGGAGTGCAGGTCGAGCAACGCCAGGGCAATTTCAGGGCTTTGATCGGTGCACGCGGCTATTACATCGATACCCCGTGGCGCGAATGGTCAGATGCGTTGGCGCTGGGAGGGGGGGTGGTGGTCAGCTTGCTGGGCGATGAACGGCTGACTGCCGGCGCTGAGCTGTGGTATGCGCCATCAATCACCAGTGGACGCGGTGCTGACCAGTTATCGCATGCCACCATTCAGCTCGGAGCCAAGGTCATGGACAACGCCAGGGTAACGGTAGGCTGGCGTGAAGTCCGCACCGAGTACAAATACAGCGACTACGCCCACACCATTGACCGTGGCTTGAATCTGGGCGTGTCATTGCTCTTCTGATCCGGCAGCCTGTTGCCACCGGGGCCGCCAGCCCCGATGGCCATCTCGGGAAGGGGGCTACTTCACCCGCATGCCCGGCTTGGCACCCTCGTCCGGGTTGAGGATATACAGCCCGCCATCACCACCCGCCGCCAGTACCATGCCTTCCGACATGCCGAACTTCATCTTGCGCGGCGCCAGATTGGCGACCATCACTGTCAGCTTGCCGACCAGATCTTCCGGCTTGTAGGCGGATTTGATGCCGGCAAATACCTGGCGGGTTTCGGTGCCGATATCCAGTTGCAGTTGCAGCAGCTTGTCAGCACCTTGCACGTGTTGCGCGTTGACGATTCGGGCAATACGCAGGTCGATTTTGCTGAAATCGTCGATCGAAATGGTGTCGGCTACTGGCGGGATCTCATAAGCGGGCGCTGCCGTGGCGACAGGAGCCGGCGCCAGCGATTGCTTGTTGGCTTCCAGTAGCGCATCCACCTGCTTCTGTTCGACGCGGGTCATCAGGTGCTGGTAGGCGTTGATGGTGTGATCCTGCAGCAAGCGGTCGGCATCGCGCCAGCCCAGCGCTGGCACGTTGAGGAAGGCTTCGACATTGGCCGCCAGCTTCGGCAATACCGGTTTCAGGTAGATGGTCAGCAGGCGGAACAGGTTGATACACGTGCTGCACACCTCATGCAGCCTGGCTTCCATACCTTCCTGCCTGGCCAGTTCCCACGGTTTGTTTTCGTCGACGTACTGGTTGGCCATGTCGGTCAGCGCCATGATTTCGCGCACTGCGCGGCTGAATTCGCGTGCTTCGTACAGCTCGGCAATTTCCTTGCCGGCGATCTGGATCGTTCGCAGCAGGTCGGACTCGGGCAGCGTGGCCAGTTTGCCGCCAAAACGCTTGGCGATGAAACCGGCGGAGCGGCTGGCGATGTTGACGAATTTGCCGACCAGATCGCTGTTGACGCGATTGATGAAGTCTTCCAGATTCAGATCGGCATCTTCGATACGCGCATTCAGCTTGGCGGCGAAGTAATAACGCAGCCATTCCGGATTCAGGCCTTGCTGCAGGTAGCTTTCGGCAGTGATGAAAGTGCCACGCGACTTGGACATCTTGGCGCCATCAACGGTAAGGAAACCGTGTACGTTCAGGGCAGTCGGCGTGCGGTAACCCGAGTATTTCAAGGTTGCCGGCCAGAACAGCGCGTGGAAGTAGAGGATGTCCTTGCCGATGAAGTGATACAGTTCGGCGGTTGAATCCTTGCCCCAGAAATCGTCGAAATTGACGCCGATGCGGTCGAACAGGTTCTTGCTCGATGCCATGTAACCAATCGGTGCATCCAGCCAGACGTAGAAATATTTGCCCGGTGCGTCCGGAATTTCAAAACCGAAGTAGGGCGCATCACGCGAGATATCCCAATCCTGCAGCCCGGCTTCCAGCCATTCCTGCATCTTGTTGCGTGCTTCTACCTGCAGGTGGCCTGGTTCAGTTGTCCATTGCTTGAGGAAATCCTGGCACTGGCCAAGTTTGAAGAAGAAGTGCTCCGAATCGCGTAATTCCGGCGTGGCGCCGGATACTGCCGAATACGGGTTTTTCAGTTCGGTCGGGCTATAGGTGGCGCCACAGCTTTCGCAGTTGTCACCGTATTGATCCTTGGCGCCGCATTTCGGGCATTCGCCTTTCACAAAGCGGTCCGGCAGGAACATCTGCTTGGCCGGGTCGTACAGCTGGCTGATGGTGCGGCTTTCGATCTTGCCGTCGGCCTTCAGTGCCTTGTAGATGCCGTAGGCGAAGTCGCGGTTTTCCGGCGAGTTGGTCGAGTAGTAGTTGTCGAAACCAACGTGGAAACCGGTGAAATCGCGCAGGTGTTCGCCGTGTACGCGCTCGATCAGTTGTTCCGGCGTAATCCCTTGTTTTTCCGCCGACAGCATGACGGGTGTGCCGTGGGTGTCGTCGGCACAAACGTAATAACATTCGTGGCCGCGCATCTTGTGAAAGCGTACCCAGATGTCGGTCTGGATATATTCGACCAGATGGCCAAGGTGAATGGCGCCGTTGGCGTAAGGCAGGGCAGAGGTAACCAGAATACGGCGGGGTTGCGGCATGATGTCCCTATTCGATCGTGTGTCAGGCAAGGGGCGGATTATAGCGCCAGCGCCTGCCGCCACCAAACCGGGTGCTATGGTCTATACCGCAAAAGGGTGTCACCGTCAGGGGGCTGGCGCCTGTTTTCGCATAATTACTGGAGCCAGAGTGTGACCAGAACCCACGCCCGTGTCGCAAAAGCTCTGCCGTTGCTGGTATTTCTCATCGGTTTGATGTTCAGCGTATGGGCGGCCAAGCGGGTGTATTCATCTTCGCAAGGTGCTTTGGCCAAGCAGTTTGACGAACTGGCGTACGCCGTCTCACTGCAGATCCACCAGCAATTCGATCATTACGTCACCGGTTTGAAAAGTGCGCGCGCCTTGCTGCTGCATGATCCAGACCGGATGAGCAAGCGTGAATTCCAGACTAGCCTTGCCCAAGGGCAAATAATGGAGTTGTTTCATGGCGCGACCGGAGTAGGGGCGCTACGCCATGTACCACCCGGGCAGGAGTCGGCGTTTCTTGCCTGGGCCCGCCAGCAGGTTGATCCGGGCTATGTGCTCAAACCAGCCCCATCTCAAGTCCCGCAAGCGGTGAGGATGCCGGTTGTCTGGTTCGAATCCGGCCGGGGCGGCCGGGCGGTCGAAGGGCTCGATCTGGCTGGCGAGCCGGCCGCCCGGCAGGCCGCCCTGTTGGCTGCCGATGAGGCCGCTCCGGTCTTGTCGGCCAGACTGTCGCTTCCCGGTGAGCTGGAGTCACAGCACGCCTTGCTGCTGCCGGTATACCGCCCCGGCGTGATGCCGCTTGCACCGAAAGCGCGTCGTGCCGCACTGTGGGGCTGGGTAGTGGCCCCGTTGTTGATCGATCGGCTGCTGGCTGACGTTCAGCAGCGATATTCGTCACAGCTGCTGCTGTCGATACATGAGCGGCAGGCCGATGGCACCTTGCTTGCACTGCTGGCAACGCATGGCGTCGAGGCTGCAGAGCCCGGCGATACACTCTATCGCCCGCTGCCGGTTACGTTCGGCAAGCGAGAGTGGATCGTTACGGCTCGTGCGAGCCAGTCATTCTCGGCCAGGCTAAGCCCGCTTCCCGCGTGGCTTACCCTCGGAGTGGGTGTGATTGTGTCGGCCTTGTTGGCTGCCGTTGCGTCGATGCTGGCCCGCAGCCGTGCCCGTCTGGCTCGTACCGCGGCGGAGGCTGTCGACTCGCTGCGCCTTTCCGAACAGCGCCATCAGGACATGGTTAACCGGGTACCGGCAGCCTTCTACCAGCTTGCGCTGATGCCGGATGGCCAGAGCCAGTTGCGGTACATGAGCCCGAAAATCAGGGAAATGTTCAATATACAGATTGCCTCGTTCGAGCAATTTCTCGGGTTGATGCCGGCCACGGATCGTGAGCGTTGGCTGGCGATGCTTGCGGATCGTCGTGACGGCCTGGTCAGGCAGTTCGAAGGACGGTTTCTCTATTCCGGGTCTTTGGTTGGTTGGTGGCAATCTTATTCACGGCAAACCGCTTTGACCGACGGTGGCTGCCTGGTAGACGGCCTGTTGTTCGATATTACCGAGAGCAAGGAAACCGAGCAGAGCTTGCATGCGGCGCAGCAAAGGCTCGAGTTGGCGATTGAAACCGGCGAAATCGGCCTTTGGGATTGGCTCTTGCCTGAGGGGAAGGTCGCCATCAACCCTCAGGCGGGTGCATTGCTGGGGTTCCACCCAGACCAATCGGAAGATGCCGTGGCGACCTGGCAGCAGCGAGTGCATCCGGATGATCTGGCCGACGTCAATGCAGCGTTGCAGCAGCATCTTCATGGCCAGACCCGCTTGTTCAGCCGGGATGTACGAATGCGCTCCGGGGAGAACGGCTGGCGCTGGGTCCGGTACGCCGGCCGGGTGGTGGAACGAGGCGAGGATGGCCGGGCTGTACGCATGCTGGGTACCCTGATTGATATCGACCAGTTGCGAAAGAAGGAGCAGGCATTGCGGGAAAGCCTGACCATGCACGACCTGATTTTCCGTCATGCCTCGGTCGGGCTGGCCATGACCCGTGATCGCAGGTTTGTCCGGGTCAGTGCGATGCTGGCCAGCACCTTGGGCATGTCGGTGCATGAACTGGAGGGGCAGCCGACCCGCATCCTGTACCCGGACGATGCCGCTTTTGACTTGGTCGGCAGCTTGATCAGCGAGGTCTTGCCAACCGGCCAGCTTGCCGAGCATGAATTGAGCCTTGTGCGCCGTGACGGCAATATTTTCTGGGGGCGCATGCAGGGCAAGGCGATAGATCCTTCTGATCTTTCCAAGGGGGTGATCTGGATCATCGAAGATTTTTCCGAGCGGCGGCAGCGGGAGGCGTTGTTGGAACAAGCCCGGCTGGCCGCCGAGGCGGCCAGCCGGGCCAAATCAGAGTTTCTGGCCAACATGAGTCATGAGATCCGTACACCGATGAACGCCGTGATCGGCTTCACCTCCATCCTGCTCGACTCAGATCTGTCTGCCGAGCAGCGAGACTACACCCAGTCCATCCGCACGGCAGGGGAGGCGATGCTGACGCTGATTAACGATTTGCTGGATTTTTCCAAGATCGAGGCCGGCAAGCTGGAGCTGGAGTCGATTGAATTCGATATCCGCACCGCTTTTGACGAAACACTGGAAATCGTAGCCGAAAAAGCGGCCAGCAAGCAGCTCGAACTGGTATGCTTGGTGCAGCCATCAGTGCCGGATCGCGTTATCGGAGATCCTGGACGATTGCGGCAAGTGCTGCTGAATCTGGTCAATAACGCAATCAAGTTTACCGAAGCCGGTGAGGTCATTATCCGGGCGCAAGCCAGACCGAGCCAGGACGGCAACGTCGTGATCAGGGTTGAGGTTCACGATACCGGAATGGGGATCCCGGCCGGGATCCACCCTCGGCTGTTTACTGCTTTTTCCCAGGCAGATGCTTCGATGACCCGGAAATTCGGCGGCACCGGGTTGGGGTTGTCGATCTGCAGGCGCTTGGTCGAGGCCATGGGTGGAGCGATCGGCGTGCAGAGCAGCGAGGGGCAGGGTTCATGTTTCTGGTTTGAAGTGCCCACACAGATCGTTGCAGGCTGGGTCAGAAGTGCGCTGCTACCGGATGCCGTTCGCGGGCAACGGGTGGTTGCGGTGGATGATAATTCGGCCAGCCGTGAATTGCTGGCCATGCAGTTGCAGCGCATCGGCCTGATGCCCAGCGTCCACGCCAGTCCTGATGCCTTGCTGGACGAGTTGCGCCAGGGGGGTGGGCAATACGCACTGGCCATTCTCGACTTGAAGATCGCCGGCGTTGATGGCTTTTCGCTTGCCACGCAGATTCGTGCTCTGCCCGGACTGGCGCACCTGCCGTTGGTGCTGTTGACTTCGCTGACCCGGGCCGGTCAGGCCCGCCAGGCCAGGGAAGCCCATTTCTCCGCCTATCTATCAAAGCCGGTTCGCGAGTCCCAATTGCTGCAGTGCATCAACGAGGTATTGCAGTTACGGCAGGACGATCCTTCGCTGATTACGATCCATTCGCTGGCCGAACGCGAAGCAGCCTCCAGACCGAGAGTGTTGCTGGCCGAGGATAATCCGGTGAATCAGAAGGTTGCAGTCTTGATTCTTGAGAAGCTCAATTGTCGTGTCGACGTGGCATCCAATGGCAAGGAGGCTGTTCAGGCACTGCAGGATTTTCACTACGACATCGTGTTCATGGATTGCCAGATGCCGGAAATGGATGGCTACGATGCAACCCGGGCCATCCGTAGCATGGGTGTGCCACGGGCTGATGTTCCGGTGGTGGCGTTGACTGCCAATGCGTTCAAGGAAGACCAGGATCTGTGCTTTGCAGCCGGGATGAGCGACTTTCTCAGCAAGCCGGTGACGGCAGGCGGACTGGAGGCCGTGCTGAAGAAGTGGTTGGTTGCGCCAGCCGGGCCGCAGCAGGCTCCCGCTGCCACGTCGTCGCCACCATCCGGCGCCATGGTGGCAAAGCTTGATATCAGCCCGATCCGCAGGACGCTGGATGACATGGCTGCCATGCTGGGTGAGACTATCGTGCCCGAGGTGCTGTCATTGTTCGGCGCGACCGTTGATGAGTTGCTGCCCCAGTTACAGCAATCGGTGAATGCCAATGACTGTGAAGGCGTACGGCGGATCGCACACCGGATCAAGGGTACGCTGGGGCAGATCGGCGCCAGCGATACCGCGGCGCTGGCAGCACAACTGGAACAGTCTGCCATCGTAGCCGACAAGGATCGCCTGCCTGCCTTGTCACGCCATTTGCTCGATCAGCTCGCGCAGATTCGTACAGCCCTGTCCGAGGCTTCACCGTAGACCGGGGGGTAACCGGTGGCAAGGCCCGGCTTGCTGCGAAGGCGACATCGGTGTCAACCGGGTCTAATCCTGGCCAAACAAAGCACGCCACAGCTGCATGACGTTGTCCCGCATGGCTTGGAGCGATCCGTCGTCCTGGCTGGCAGACTTCTGGCTATTCAGCCGTTGAGCATGCTGCAGGCGCCGATAAGTGCGGTAGGCATCCCGACAGCGTCCGGCCAGATCGTCACTCAGCAAGCCGGCTGTCGCCGCGCGTTGCAGGAGTGCAATGTTGCCGACATTGTCGGCCAGCTCGGGGTGGTCGCAGGCGTATGCCAGCACCAGGTATTGCACCGAGAACTCGACATCGATGATGCCTCCCCGACCGTGTTTGAGATCAAATCCGGCCGTATCGCCGAGTTTGTTGCTCAGCATCTTGTGCCGCATGGCGTAGATTTCGTCCCGTAGCAATGTTGTATTGCGTCTTGCCGTCAGTATCCGGCGCTTGATCGTGTCAAACTGGCTGCCTACAGACGGATCTCCTGCAGCAAAGCGGGCACGGGTCAGCGCCTGGTGTTCCCACATCCATGCATCCCGCTGCTGATACTGCTCGAACGCCGCTATCGAGCTGACCAGCAGGCCGCTGGCACCATTCGGGCGAAGCCGCAAGTCGACGTCGTACAGCATTCCGGCCGGCGTCAGCGTGGTCAACCAAGTGTTGATCCGCTTGGCGAGCCGGGCATAGGTTTCGCCGGCATTCTCGTCGGCATCGTCGTAGAGGAAAATAATATCCAGATCAGAGGCATAGCCCAGCTCCTTGCCGCCCAGCTTGCCATATCCGATGATGGCGAAGGCAGGCTGCTCCCGGTGCCGCTTTGGTAGCGCGGCCCAGCAGCAGCGAAGTGTCTGGTTCAACACCAGATCGGCCAGATCGGACAGGTGATCAGAGAGCGTTTCCAGCGACAGCATGCCGGCCAGATCCTGTGACACCAGACGGAAAATCTGTGCATGCTGGAAGTGACGCAAGATTTCCATTTGCTGCTCCTGATCGCCAGCCGCATGGTCCAGTTCTGCCGACTGATACCGGGCCAGCGCGGCCCAGTCAGGTGGTGCATACAGTAGGCGCGCATCCAGCAGTTCGTCGAGCAGGATGGGGTGGCGGGTCAGGTATTCGGATACCCATGGACTGGCACTGTACAGGGTGGCAATCCGTTTCAGCGTCTGCGGATGCTCGATCAGCAGTGACAGATAGGCTTCGCGCCGGCAGATCGCTTCAATCAGCTGCAGCATCCGTTCCAGTGTTTGCCCGGCATTGTCAAATCCCGCAGCCACCTCGATGATCGGAGGTAGCAAGCGGTCAAGTTTGGCGCGGCTTTTATCCGGGAGCTGAGCGTATCGGGCTGATCGGCGGAACTGGTGCAGCCGGTCCCGGGCCGCCGGCACGTTGTCGAAGCCCAGTTGTCCGAGCGTCTGGTCGCAGGTGCCCGGATCGTCGACATCTGACCATAATCCGTCCAGCGGATGTTCCGCCTCGTCCTGAGGGGTGGCGAATACCTGTTCGAAATGCCGGGTTACCTTGCTGCGGTGGCGATCCAGTTCAACCAGCAGGGCAGCAAAGCCGTCAAACCCCATTGCGGACGCGACCAGCTGTCGATCTGCATCGTTGCGTGGCAGCGTCTGTGTCTGGCCGTCATCCAGGTATTGCAGGCGGTGTTCCAGATTGCGCAGGAACACATACGCAGCCTTCAGTTCGATGACGGTATCGGCTGGCAGATACTGGCGTGCGCCCAGTTCATCGAGCACCATTCGAGTCGGCCTGATCTGCAAGGCCCGCTCGCGCCCGCCGCGAATCAGCTGGAACACCTGGGCAATGAATTCGATTTCGCGAATTCCGCCCGGCCCAAGCTTGATGTTGTCCTGCATGTCCTTGCGCGCCACTTCTCGCCGGATCTGTGCGTGCAGGCTGCGCATGGAGCCATAGGCACCGAAATCCAGATATTTGCGGAATACGAATGGCCGGACAATCTGCATCAACCCGTCCGTGTCGCCGCACATCGCTCGACCCTTGATCCATGCATACCTTTCCCATTCACGCCCCTGGGTATGCAGGTAGTTCTCCAGCGAAGCGAAGCTCGAAACCAGTGGCCCGCTATCGCCATAGGGGCGCAAGCGCATGTCGACGCGGAACACGAAGCCATCGGCTGTCGCGTCGTTGAGTGCCGCAATCAGCTTGCGACCCAGGAGGGTGAAGTACTCATGGTTCGATATCCGGCGCGGCCCACTGGTCTGGCCCTCTTCCGGATAAATAAAAATAAGGTCGATGTCGGAAGATACATTCAGCTCGCCTCCACCTAGCTTGCCCATCCCAACGATAATCATTGCTTGCCCGGACTGGCTCTCTTCGCCAATGGGGCTGCCATACATCACGGCAAGCGACTGGTTCAGCCAGTCGTGTGCACGGGCAACCGTAGTATTTGCCAGCGCCGTGGTGCAATCGACTACTTCATCCAGATGCCCCCATCCGGCCAGATCACGTGCGAAAATCCGCGCCATTGCCCGCTTGCGAAGTCGGCGCAGCAGCCGCTTCAGATCCTCTTCATCCGCCGGGGCAGGCTGGCTTTGCAACCATTCGTCCATCGCCGTTACATCAAACGGCTGTCCTAATGAATCGCGTGTTGCAGTAAAAATGTCCGGATTGCTCACCTCAAGGCGCTGAAGATAGCGGCTGTGAGCAACGGCAAAATCAAACGCTTGGTCTGAGCTGGAAAACCGCAACGGCATGATGAATATCCCCGGGCTGGCAAAAGCCCATTCTAGCAACGCCTGCAGGCAATCTGACTTGCATTTTGTTAAGCCAGCCGTTGCCGATTTGGCTATAATCCCCAGCAAGAGGACTGGAATCATGAGCGTAAACGGAATCGATCAGATGCTGGGTGAATTGAGGGCAATGTCGGCCAAGGCGGCCAACGTTGGCTCTGCCACGCCCAAAGAAGCTGCGCCAGTCGATTTTGCCTCGCTGCTCAAATCATCCATCGACCAGGTCAATCAGGCCCAGCAGCAATCGCAGGCCATGCAAAAGCAGTTCGAGCTGGGCGCGCCGGATACCAATCTGCAGGATGTCATGGTGTCGTTGCAGAAGGCCAGCCTTTCCTTTGAAACCATGGTTCAGGTGCGCAACAAGCTGGTATCGGCATACCAGGAAATCATGAATATCCAAGTCTGAGCGTAACAGAGCCGAGCCGCTATGCCCGAAGCTTTGCGGCAGTTGATTGCTGCCACCCAGCAGAGATTTAACAGCCTTCAAAAAAACCAGCAGATTGCAGTGATGATCGGCATCGCAACCGCGGTTGCGCTGATCGTCGGTGCCGTGCTGTGGACTTCGTCTACTCCCTACAAAATCCTGTTCAGCAACCTGGCTGACAAAGATGGCGGTGCCATTACCCAGGCCCTGCAGCAGATGAACATCCAGTACAAGACCGAGCCTGGCGGGGTGATCAGCGTTCCGGCCGAGCAGGTATACGATATCCGGCTTCGTCTTGCGTCGCAGGGACTGCCAAAAGGCGGGACCGTCGGATTTGAGCTGATGGACAACCAGAAGCTTGGTGTCAGCCAGTTTTCCGAGCAGGTGAATTACCAGCGTTCCATCGAGGGTGAACTGGGTAGGTCGATCGAGTCGCTGGCGTCGGTTGAGTCTGCACGGGTACATCTGGCTATTCCGCGTGCCACCGTGTTCCTGCGCGAGCAGCAAAAGCCGACCGCTTCTGTCATCCTGACCCTGCATGCCGGGCGTGCACTGGATTCCGCCCAGGTAGCGGGTATCGTCCATCTGGTGTCGAGCAGTGTGCCGGATTTGCCGGTCAAGAATGTCACGGTTGTTGACCAGAACGGTAACCTGCTCAGCAGCAGCATCGACGCCAACAATCCTGGCGGTCTTGATGCGCGCCAGCTCAATTACTTGCGTAATGTCGAACATGGTTACGTCAAGCGGATCGAAGCCATTCTTGAGCCGATCGCGGGCAAGAACAATGTCAAGGCCGAGGTGACGGCAGCGCTGGATTTTGCAGAAACCGAGCAGACCTCCGAAACGTATCGCCCCAATTCCCCACCCGAGAAGCAGGCAATACGCAGTCAGCAATCGCAGGAAACCGTCAATGGTGACGACAAGCTGGCCTCGGGTGTGCCAGGAGCCTTTTCCAACCAACCGCCGGGTAATGCCACTGCACCGATCACTCAGCCGCCCGGCAATCGCCCCGGAGCTACCGGGGCTGGTACCAATCCCGGTTCCAGCCACAAGGAAGTCACCACCAATTACGAGGTCGACAAGACAGTTCAGCATACGCGGCAGCCAGTTGGAACAATCAAGCGTCTCTCAGCCGCAGTGGTGGTGAATTACAAGCCGGTGGCAGACAAAGCTGGCAAGACCAGCTTCAAGCCATACACTCCCCAGGAGTTGACCCAGATCAACAATCTGGTGCGGGAGGCGATGGGTTACAACCAGGGGCGGGGTGATACGCTGAATGTCGTCAATGCTCCGTTTGCCGGGGCCACCGAAGCCCTGTCTCCAGTTGACAAGCTGCTGGCCGAAGCTGCGGCCAATTGGCAGCAGATTTTCAGGAATGTATTGATTACTCTGGTGATCCTGTACCTGATCTTTGGCGTGATCCGGCCGGCAATCAAGTACATGACCAAGTCGCCTGAGCCGGAGAAAGAACTAGAAGAGGATATGACACCAGAGCAGATCGCCGAGATAGAAGCCGAAGATGCAGCCAAGCATGAAGAGCAGGAAGTGGCGCAGGCCTTGGCTACCTATGCGGATAATCTGCAGTCGGTGAAGGATATGGCCAAGAACGATCCCCGCATGGTCGCCGGCGTGGTCAAGGCATGGATAAGCAAAGAAGATGAGTGACACTGGTTTGCGCAAGAGCGCCATATTGATGCTGTGCCTTGGCGAGGAAGCTGCGGTTGAGGTATTCAAGTACCTTGGCCCGAAAGAGGTTCAGAAGCTGGGTGCTACCATGGCAGCCATCGAGAATGTCAACCGTGACGAAATCGATGAGGTGCTGAAGGATTTTCATGCCGAAATCGAGAATCGTGCCAGCCTGGGGGCATCGGATGAATACCTGCGTTCGGTATTGACCAAGGCGCTGGGTACCGAGCGGGCCAATAACCTGCTTGATCGCATCTTGCAGGGCAACGAGGCCAATAACGGGATCGAGGGGCTGAAGTGGATGGATTCGGCCGCTGTTGCCGAACTGATCAAGAACGAGCATCCGCAGATCATCGCAACGATCCTGGTGCATCTGGAGCAGGATCAGTCGGCCGAGGTGCTGTCGCATTTCGTTGAGCGGTTACGCAACGATGTCTTGTTGAGGATCGCGACGCTGGAGGGCGTGCAGCCTTCTGCATTGCGTGAGCTGAACGAGGTATTGACCCAGTTGCTGTCTGGATCTGACAAGATCAAGAAGAGTGCGATGGGCGGTATCCAGACTGCGGCCGAGATTCTCAACATGATGGGTGGGGTGGTCGAAACCTCCGCGTTGGCGGCCATTCGCGAATATGACCCGGAGCTGGCGCAGAAAATCCAGGACAAGATGTTCGTGTTCGACAATCTGCTCGATCTGGACGATCGTGGCATTCAGTTGTTGTTGCGCGAGGTTCAATCCGAATCGCTGATTATTGCCCTCAAGGGAACCAACCCCGAGCTCAAGGAGAAAATCTTCCGCAATATGTCGCAACGCGCAGCCGAGATGTTGCGTGACGATCTTGACGCCAAAGGCCCGGTCAGACTGTCCGAAGTCGAGGCCGAGCAGCGTGAGATTCTCAAGATCGTTCGCAGGCTGGCTGACGAAGGTCAGTTGGTGCTAGGCGGCAAGGGTGGAGACGAGGGTCTTGTCGAATAAACCCATAATTCCCAAGGAGCAGCTCACTGCCTACCAGCGATGGGAAATGGCTGCCATCGATGATGACGATTCGCCCGGAATGCACTCTGCCGATCCGGCCTTGCCCGATCCGATCGGCGCCGTATCATCATTGACGGAGCCTCTCGCCAGCGAGTCGGCTGGTGTGGCAGAGGGGGGGCTGGATGACGATTCTCCTTCCAGTTTGCCTTATCCTACTGCCGAGGAAATGGAGGCGATTCACCAGCAAGCCTATCAGGATGCCTTCGGCGAAGGGCAAAAGGCGGGCTATGAACAGGGCTTCGAGCAAGGGCTTGGCGAGGGACGGCAACTGGCTCAGCAAGAGTTGCTGCGTCTGACCGGGCTGCTGGATGAGCTGGTGCAATCCCGCATCGATTTCGAGTCGCAGATGGCAGATTCCATCCTTGATCTTGCACTGGCGCTGGCCCAGCAGATGCTTCGTCAGGCTTTGCCGGTGCGGCGCGATCTGCTTGTCCCACTGATCCGTGAGGCGATGGCAGCAATGCCGCAAGCGGCTCAGCACCCTCGGATACTGGTCAATCCGGAGGACGGACGGTTATTGCGTGAACTGATGGCGACCGACATGGCTCACGCAGGGATTCGGTTTGTCGATGATGCATCGGTAACGGAGGGTGGTTGCTTAATCGAATGCGGCTCTTCGGACATCGATGCCTCTGTTGAGTCCCGCTGGCAGCGGGTACTGCAGTCGCTTGGCCGCTCCGGTGATTGGCTGACAGGCGGACATGACTGATTCGCTGACCCGCTGGCGCCAGTACGCCACCGATTGTGCCGCGATGGCCGCTGAAACCCGCCCCTGGATCGTTCGCGGCAAGCTGACCCGGGCGGCAGGCTTGGTGCTGGAGGCCGTAGGACTCAAATTGCCGGTAGGTAGCAGTTGTATGATCGTGATGCCTGGCGGGTATTCCGTCGAGGCAGAAGTGGTCGGTTTTTCCGGTGAGCGACTGTTTCTGATGCCATTGACCGACACCTATGGTCTGGAGCCCGGTGCAACGGTGATTCCGCTGGACTCGCTGGGACAAAGATTGCCCGAGTTCGGCAAGCCTTACCTCGCGCCACGGCGCGCTGCAGACAAGGGCCGTCAGGTATTGGTGGGCGAAGGGATGCTGGGCCGGGTGGTGGATGGACTGGGACGGCCACTGGATCGCGGCGGGCCGCTGGATGCTCATGATCATGTTCCTCTGACCAGTCGGCCGTTTAATCCGATGGATCGTGCCCCTGTGCGCGAGGTGCTCGATGTCGGGGTGCGCGCCATCAATGCCTTGCTGACCGTTGGCCGGGGGCAGCGGTTGGGGTTGTTTGCTGGTTCCGGTGTTGGCAAGAGCGTCCTGCTCGGGATGATGGCACGATACACCACGGCCGATATCGTGGTGGTCGGGCTGATCGGTGAGCGCGGCCGCGAAGTCAAGGATTTCATCGAAAACATCCTTGGCCCGGAAGGTCTGCGCCGTTCGGTGGTCGTGGCGGCGCCAGCCGATTCTTCTCCTTTGCTGCGATTGCATGGTGCGTCTTACTCGACGTCGATTGCCGAGTATTTCCGCAATCGAGGCTACAACGTCTTGTTGATCATGGACTCGCTGACCCGCTACGCGATGGCGCAGCGCGAGATCGCATTGGCGATCGGCGAGCCACCCGCCACCAAAGGGTATCCACCTTCCGTTTTTGCCAAACTGCCGCAACTGGTCGAGCGGGCTGGTAATGGCAAGGAAGGCGGGGGGTCGATTACCGCATTCTATACGGTACTGACCGAAGGTGATGACCAGCAGGATCCGATTGCCGACAGCGCTCGCGCCATTCTCGATGGCCATTTCGTTCTGGCTCGCAGCCTGGCTGAGCAGGGCCATTACCCGGCGATTGACATCGAAGCGTCGATTTCACGTGTCATGACCGATTTGCTGACCGCGCAGGAATTTGACTCAATCCGCAAGTTCAAATACCTGTATTCCAGATATCAGCGAAATCGGGATTTGATCAGCGTGGGGGCCTATGTTCGCGGGGGAGACCCGATTCTTGACAAGGCCGTCGCGTTTCACCCGCAAATGGAGCACTTTCTAGTGCAGACCATGCATGAAAGCCAGGATTACGCATCCAGCCGTGCCATGCTCGAAGCCCTGATGCAGACGATGGCGTAAGCATGGCGTCCGTCTGCCTGATTGGCGTTGCTGACAAAGCGAAGGAGGGGGGACGTTAATGGCTGCTGCATTCCGTTTCCAGTTCTTGCTGGAACAGACCCAGGAGAAAAGCGGGAAAGCCGCCCGGCTGATGGCCGAGGTCAAGGCCCAGTGGCAGGCTGCTCTCCAGAAGCAGGAGCAACTGCAACAGTTCATTAACGATTACCAGCAGCGTTTTCTTGCTGCGCAGGCTGGCGGGCTGTCGGTTTCCCAGTGGCGCGATTACCAGTTGTTCCTGGGCAAGCTGGATCGCGCGATGGTGCAGCAGGCAAACGATGTCACCCTGATTCAACAGCGATTCGAAACAGCACGCGATCAGTGGCTGGAGTTGCAAAAACAGGTCAAGGCATTACAGGCGCTGGCTGATCGCCAGGCGCACAGCGATGCCGTCCGGATCGGCAAGCGCGAGCAAAAGGAGCTGGATGAATACGCCGCCAAGCTGATGGCAAGGCGCACGCAGGACGACGCAGACGAATGATGTTGCAGAGCGCATGGTTGTCATGTTGATCATGTACAATGCCAATATCATTTAATTTGACCCTTCCGGGTGGAGAGTTTAGTGCAGCACATTCTGGTAACCGGCGGAGCCGGCTTTATCGGTTCGCATACGGTTGAGACTTTGCTGGCTGCCGGCTTGGCGGTCACGGTCCTGGATAATCTGTCGTCTGGTGCGAGGAAAAACCTGCCTGACGACTCTCGGCTCCAACTGATCGCAGCCGATATCTGCGATCAGTCTGCCGTGAACGCCGCCATGGTCGGTGTCGATGCTGTTTTGCATCTGGCGGCGCAGGTCTCGGTACAGACTTCGATCGAGCATCCAGTCGAGTCTGCCAGGACGAATATCCAGGGATTTTTGCATGTGCTGGATTCTGCCCGCCAGGCTGGCGTCCGGCGTGTCGTCTACGCGTCCAGTGCGGCTGTGTACGGCGTACCGCAGCAACTGCCTGTCATGGAACAGGCGCCCGCATGCCCTCTGTCTCCTTACGGGCTTGAAAAATCGGTCAATGACCAATATGCGGCGCTATATCACGATCTCTACGGACTGTCTTGTCTCGGGCTACGTTACTTCAATGTCTACGGCCCGCGCCAGGATCCAGGCTCACAATACGCGGGCGTGATCAGCAAGTTCAATGAGGCCGCCCGAAGCGGTTGCCGACTGAACATCTTTGGTGACGGTATGCAGACGCGCGATTTCATCTATGTCGGTGACGTCGCGCGCGCCAATCTGGCTGCACTGACTGCTTCGTTGCAAGGTGTTTGCAATATTGGAACCGGCCAGAGTGTGACCTTGCTGCAGATGGTGCAGGCTTTGCGTGACGTGACGGGCTGCCCATTGCCGGTTGATCACCATCCTGCCCGAGCGGGTGACATTCGTGATTCATGCGCAATGGTGGCGCGAATGCGCCATCAGCTTGGCTTTGAAGCCAAGGTGCCTCTGGTCGACGGACTGGCGCAACTCTGGGCCTCCCTGACCTGACAGCCGTACTTCTCATTTCTGGTTAAAGTGGTGACAACAAATGGCAAAAGCCTTGATTCATCTGGTTGGTGGCGCTCGCCCGAATTTCATGAAATTGGCTCCGATCGTTCGCGCCCTGCAGGCTCGTGCAGATCGCTTCGAATTTCGCGTGGTTCACACTGGCCAGCATTACGATCGCGAAATGAGCGATGTTTTTTTTGAAGAGCTGGGTATTCCCAACCCCCATTTCTACCTCGATGCCGGCGGCGGTTCGCACGCCCAGCAGACCGCCAAGATCATGGTCGCGTACGAGAAGCTCTGTCTGGAGGAAAAGCCGGATCTGTCGCTAGTGGTCGGCGATGTGAATTCGACGATCGCCTGTTCCCTGGTAGCCAAGAAGCTGGGCGTGGCAGTGGCGCACGTTGAAGCAGGATTGCGCAGCGGAGACAGGAGTATGCCGGAGGAAATCAACCGGCTGGCGACGGATGCCATTTCCGATTATTTCTTCGTTACTGAAGAAAGCGGCGAGCAGAATCTGTTACGCGAAGGGCAGCCTGCCGAGCGGGTGCATTTTGTCGGCCATGTGATGATCGACAATCTGTTCTACCAGATTGAACAATTGAAAACGGCCAAGGTAGCCGAATTCCAGTCGGCGGCGATCAAGGCGAAATTTCCGCGTTATGGCGTGGTTACGCTACATCGTCCGTCCAATGTCGATTCGGAAGATACCTTGGCGCCGCTGGTTGCTGCGTTGAAGGACATTGCCGCCGATCTGCCGCTGATTTTTCCGGTGCATCCGCGTACACGTGGCAATATCGAGAAGTTCGGTATCGATCTGGGACCGAATATCGTTACCACGCCGCCGATGTCGTACATGGACTTCCTCAACGTGTGGCGCGATGCTGCGATCGTATTGACCGATAGCGGCGGCCTGCAGGAAGAAACAACCGGCCTTGGCGTGCCGTGCCTGACGCTGCGTGAGAATACCGAGCGCCCGGTAACCTTGACCGACGGCACCAATACTCTGGTCGGTACCAATCCGCAGGCGATTGTCGCTGAGGCACGCAAGGTTTTGCGTGGCGAGGGTAAAGCCGGACGGCAGCCGAAATTCTGGGATGGCAAGGCCGCCGAGCGTATTGTTGCGATTCTTGATCGCACGGTCGCGTAATTAAAGAGTTAGTTGATTGAATTGGAAAGAAAATGACTGTTATCGCCGTAGTAGGTCTGGGTTATGTAGGATTGCCGCTGGCAGTGGAATTCGGCAAGAAATTCAAAACTATCGGTTTTGATTTGTCCGAAGCCAAGATTGATGCCTATCGGAAACATATCGATCCGACCGGCGAAGTGCCGACCGAAGAACTGCAGGCATCGACCATGCTGGAGCCGACCACCGACGCCGCCCGTCTGGGCGAGGCCGACTTCATTGTGGTAGCGGTGCCAACACCGGTGGATGATGCGCATCAGCCGGATTTCTCGCCGCTGGTTTCCGCCAGTCGCAGCGTGGGCCAGAACATGAAAAAAGGCGCCATCGTCGTTTACGAATCGACCGTTTATCCGGGGGCGACCGAAGAAGAATGCGTGCCGGTGCTGGAGAAGTTTTCCGGCCTGAAATGGGGTGTCGATTTCAACGTCGGTTATTCGCCGGAGCGTATCAATCCCGGTGACAAGGAGCACACCCTGACCCGCATCGTCAAAGTGGTCTCGGGCGATACGCCGGAAACACTGGCCAAGGTAGCCGAGGTGTATGGCGCGGTGATTTCCGCTGGCGTCTACAAGGCGTCCAGCATCAAGGTGGCAGAGGCCGCCAAGGTGATCGAAAACACCCAGCGCGACCTGAACATTGCGCTGATGAATGAACTGGCGCTGATTTTCGAAAAAATCGGCATTGATACGCTGGAGGTGCTGCAGGCTGCCGGCACCAAGTGGAACTTCCTGCCGTTCCGTCCGGGCTTGGTCGGTGGCCACTGTATTGGCGTCGATCCGTACTATCTGACGCACAAGGCCGACAAGCTGGGTTATCACCCGCAGGTGATCCTTGCCGGCCGCCGCATCAATGACGGCATGGGCAAGTTCATTGCCGAACAGACGGTGAAAAACCTGATCAAGAGCGGCAGCCAGGTCCTTGGCGCCAAGGTGATCGTATTCGGTCTGACCTTCAAGGAAAACTGCCCGGATTTGCGTAACTCCAAGGTGGTCGACGTGATCAGCGAACTGAAAGCCTACGGCGTGGATGTCATCGTGCACGATCCGGTGCCGGAAGCCGCCGAAGCCGAACACGAATACGGCCTGAGCCTGACCGCATGGAACGACCTGCCGCAGGCGGAAGCATTGGTGATGGCTGTTGCGCACAACGAATTCAAGCAGCGCCCGCTGACTGACTTCCTGTCGAAGGTGAAACCTGGCGGCGTGTTCGTCGACGTCAAATGCCAGATGGACCCGGCGGCGTTGCGTGAGGCTGGCTTGCGCGTCTGGCGCCTGTAATACAAGGTAACAATCATGCGTCTGCTTCCAGTCATCCTGTCGGGCGGCTCCGGCACTCGGCTTTGGCCAATGTCGCGTGCCGCGCTGCCGAAGCAGTTCCTGCCGCTGGTGTCGCAGGATTCTATGCTGCAGGACACAATCAGGCGGCTTGACGGTATTGCCGGGCTGGAGCAGCCGCTGGTTGTCTGCAACGAGGAGCATCGTTTCCTGGTTGCCGAGCAGTTGCGGCAGATTAACCGGCCTGCCGGCGCCATCCTGCTCGAGCCGGTCGGACGTAACACCGCACCGGCGGTGGCGCTGGCGGCAATCACTGCCTTGCGTCAGCACGACGATGCGGTGCTGCTGGTGCTGCCTGCTGATCACGTGATCAACGACGTGGCCGTTTTCCATGCCGCGCTGGCCAAGGCGCGTGAGGCGGCGGAACAGGGTGCGCTGGTGACGTTTGGAATCCGGCCCGATTGCGCCCATACCGGTTACGGCTATATCAAGCGCAGCGCCTGCAGCAATGGAATTGCCGCGGTCGAGCGCTTTGTCGAGAAACCCGATGTGCAGACCGCCGCCGGCTTTGTTGCCAGCGGCGATTACCTGTGGAACAGCGGCATGTTCGTGTTCCGGGCCAGTGTTTACCTGGCTGAGCTGGAACGTCTGCAGCCGGCCATGGTGGCGGCTTGTCGTGCTGCTCTGGATTCTGCACAGAGCGACCTGGATTTCACCCGCCTGGATAAGGCTGCATTTGCCGCCTGCCCTTCGGATTCGATCGATTACGCGGTGATGGAGCACACACCCAACGCCAAAGTCGTCGACGGTGATTTTGGCTGGAGCGACGTGGGCTCGTGGAGCGCGTTATGGGATGTCGGCCACAAGGATGACGCCGGTAACGTCTGCAACGGCGATGTGCTGCTGGATGGCGTAGCGAACAGCTACGTCCGCGCCGACAGCCGCATGGTGGCGGTTCTCGGATTGTCGGATGTGGTGGTGGTGGAAACCGCAGATGCGGTGATGGTGGCGCACAAGGACAAGGTGCAGGACGTCAAGAATGTCGTCAGCCGCTTGAACCAGTCTGGCCGTAGCGAGAGTACATTCCATCGGCGCGTCTATCGTCCCTGGGGCAGTTACGAAGGGGTCGATGCCGGCGGGCGTTTCCAGGTCAAACGCATTTCGGTCAAGCCGGGGGCAAAGTTGTCGCTGCAGATGCACCATCACCGCGCCGAACACTGGGTGGTGGTCAGCGGCACCGCCAGGGTGGTGTGCGACGATCGCGAGTTTCTGCTGACGGAGAACCAGTCGACCTATATCCCGCTCGGCTCGGTACACCGGCTGGAAAACCCCGGCATCATGCCGCTCGATATCATCGAGGTTCAATCCGGCGCCTATCTGGGTGAGGACGATATTGTTCGATATCAGGATGATTACAAGCGAAGCTGAGCGGGCGACTGAAATACGGTAAACTAGGCCTTTTTTCGCTTGCTTTTGGAGAGTGCAACATGTCGATGGCGGATCGCGACGGACTGATTTGGTATGACGGCAAGATGGTTCCCTGGCGTGAGGCAACCACCCACGTCCTGACCCACACCTTGCATTACGGCATGGGCGTATTCGAAGGGGTACGCGCCTACAAGACTGCCAACGGACCGGCTATTTTCCGCTTACAGGATCATACCGACCGTCTGTTCCGCTCGGCGCACATTCTCGGCATGAAAATGCCGTTTGCCAAAGACCAGCTCAACCAGGCCCAGCTTGACGTGGTACGTGAAAACAAGCTGGAAAGCGGGTATTTGCGGCCCATGTGTTTTTATGGGCCGGAGGCCATGGGAATTTCGGCCAAGATTCTCTCTACCCACGCAATCGTTGCCGCCTGGCCGTGGGGAACCTATCTGGGCCCTGAAGCGCTGGAGAAAGGCATCCGCGTCAAGACATCATCGTTTACCCGCCATCATGTCAACATTACCATGTGCAAGGCGAAAGCCAACGGTAACTACATGAACTCGATCCTGGCCAACCGCGAAGCGGAGCAGGATGGCTATGATGAGGCACTGTTACTGGACGTGGACGGTTTTGTGGCCGAAGGTTCCGGTGAAAATGTTTTCATCATCCGCAAGGGCAAAATCTATACGCCGGATCTCACCTCTGCTCTGGAAGGCATTACCCGCGACACCATCATTTCCCTGGCTGCCGAGCTGGGTGTCGAGCTGATCGAAAAACGCATTACCCGCGATGAAGTGTATTCGGCCGACGAAGCATTCTTCACCGGCACGGCAGCCGAAGTGACGCCGATCCGCGAACTGGATAACCGGCAGATTGGAGAAGGCCAGCGTGGCCCGATCACCTCTCAGCTGCAGCAGATGTACTTCGATTGTGTAACAGGCAAATCGGAAAAGCATGCCGATTGGCTGACTTTGGTCAAGTGAGATGAGCATGAGTACGCAACTGAAAGAGAATTCTGCCCGTGTAGTCGAGGTTACGGCAAAGGATTTGCCGCTGCATTGCCCGATGCCGGATATGGTGAAATGGAATTCGCACCCCCGCGTGTTTTTGCCAGTGCATAAGACGGGTGAAGCTTTGTGTCCCTATTGTGGCACCCTGTACAAGTTGAACGGACCGGTCGGCCACGGCCACTGATTCATCTCTCTCCTGCTGTGCTGTCCGTACCGGATTTCTCCTGACACCGGCAGCACAGCGGCTGCTGCGACCCCGCTTGCTTGCCGGTGATCGCAAACCTATACCGCCTGAACTCCCTATCCATCTGCCAAGTCATTATTCGGGTAAGGCTGCATGAACTATCCAACCGCTCCCGGCCGTGATGCGCCGGTCGATATCATCAAGCTTCCACCTCACTCCATCGAGTCTGAACAGGCGGTCCTTGGCGGGCTGTTGCTGGAAAACAGCGCTTGGGACCGGATTGCCGATCAGATCGGCGAAGGGGATTTCTATCGCCACGATCACCGGTTGATCTATCGCCACATAACGCGCCTGATCGAGCAGTCCCGCCCGGCCGATGTGGTGACGGTCATGGAATCGCTGGATAAGTCAGCGGAGCTCAATCAGGTCGGTGGACTGGCGTATTTGGCCTCGCTGGCGCAAAACACCCCTGGGGCTGCGAACATTCGTCGCTACGCAGAAATCGTGCGGGAGCGCTCGATCATGCGGCGCCTGGTTGAAGTGGGCACCGAAATTTCCGACTCCGCATACAACCCGCAGGGCAGGGATGCCAGTCAATTGCTGGACTCGGCAGAAGCCAAGGTGTTTGAAATCGCTGAGTCGAGCGCCAAGGGCAAGCAGAGTTTCCTGGGTATGAATCAGTTGGTTACCGAGGTGGTCGAGCGAATCGACATGCTCTACAACCGGGACAATCCCGACGAAGTCACCGGGATCCCCACGGGATTCATCGATCTGGATTCAATGACTTCCGGCCTGCAACGAGGTGACCTGATCATCGTTGCCGGCCGACCGTCGATGGGTAAGACCGCATTCTCGATCAACATCGCGGAAAATGTGGCACTGGATACAGGCTTACCAGTGGCTGTGTTCAGTATGGAGATGGGTGGAACCCAACTGGTGATGAGGATGGTTGGATCGGTCGGTCGGCTGGATCAGCACAAGATAAAGACCGGCAGGCTGGAGGATGAAGACTGGCAGAAGCTAACCTATGCCGTAGGCAAGCTTTCCGAAGCACCCATCCATATCGATGAATCTCCCGGCCTGACTGCTCTGGACGTGCGAGCACGATCACGGCGCCTGGCGAGGCAATATGGCGGACAACTGGGGCTGATCGTTATCGATTACCTGCAACTGATGTCTGGCAGCAATACCAGTCGGGATGCGAACCGTGCAACCGAGTTAGGCGAAATCTCGCGTTCACTCAAGGGGTTGGCCAAGGAACTGAAAGTGCCGGTCATTGCCTTGTCGCAACTGTCGCGCACGGTTGAACATCGCACTGACAAACGCCCGATGATGTCGGATTTGCGTGAGTCTGGCGCCATTGAGCAGGATGCCGACCTGATTCTGTTCATGTACCGGGATGAGTATTACAACCAGGATTCGCCAGATAAAGGCCTTGCCGAAGTGATTATCGGAAAACACCGGAACGGCCCGACCGGGCGTGTCAGACTGGCGTTCTTAGGCCACTATTCACGGTTCGAAAACGCTGCATTACCAACCGGCGGTTGGCCTTCAGATGAATGACACTGGATCTTGCCGGTGACGGCAAACAGTAATGAAGGGGTATGCATCATGGGAGCGCTGATTTATTCAGCGAGCGGGATGAAGTGCAAGGAGCCCGGCGAGCAGAATGCGAGACATAAGATAGGCGAGCTTTCGTGTGCCGCAGCAATACGTCCGCGCAGCCAATAACTCGGCGCCTCCCTAGCGCTCTGGCATACGTACAAACCCGGACTCGATCAGTTCATCAAGCAGGAAAGCGTAGTCTTTGGCTCCCTTGCTCTTGGGCGAGAACGAGAAAATGTCCTGATGAAATCCAGCACTTTCAGTGATCGCCGAATTTTCGTTGATTCGCGTCCGGCACAAATCACGACCGTAACGTTCGGTCATCTGCTCCATGACATCACCTGACAGCCTGCGTCGCGCAACATATCGAGTCACCAGATAGCGCCGCGGAATGCGTTTGCCGGCGATCTGTTCCATTGCCACCAGCGTATTAGCCAGCTGATTGGCTCCCTTCATGGCCAGATACTCAGCGGCGATCGGAATCAGTATGCCATCTGCTGCGGCCATCGCATTGATGGACAGAATACCCAGAAACGGGCAGCAATCAATCAGTATCGGAATGCCGGCGGCGGCCAGCTGTTCATCATGCAATGCGGCACGCAATTTGCGGATGATGGAGCCCGTCTTGGCGTACAGGGTGTCCACTTTGGCCAGCTCGACGTGCGAAGGAATCAGGTTTACACCGTTTGCAACCGGTGTGACCAGCTCGGTCAGCGGCTTCTGGTCGCGATAGAATGCAAATATGCTCTGCTCTGAGCTGACTTCGACTCCCGAAATGGCCGTCAGATGAGCCTGCGGGTCGAGGTCTATCATCAGAGGCTCCATGCCTTCACGGGCCATTGCAGCGGCAAGATTGGCGGTCGTGGTGGTTTTTCCGACGCCGCCTTTCTGATTGAAGATTGCGAGTATGGTCATGTCCCGCCTGCCGCCGGAGTATTTGAGTCTACTGGGTTATAGAACTTCGGCTGCGTAGTCTGCAAGGCGTGAACGCTCGCCGCGCTGTAGGGTAATGTGGCCACTGTGGCGCCAGCCCTTGAAACGATCGACAACATAGGTCAGACCTGAGCTGCCTTCGGTCAGATACGGCGTGTCGATCTGCGCGATATTGCCCAAGCAGATGACCTTGGTTCCGGGGCCTGCGCGTGTGATCAGTGTCTTCATTTGTTTTGGCGTCAGGTTTTGTGCCTCATCAATGATCAGGAACTTGTTGATGAAGGTGCGTCCTCGCATGAAATTGAGCGATTTGACCTTGATTCGCGAGCGGATCAGATCGCGCGTTGCCGCGCGTCCCCATTCTCCTGCTTCCTGGTCGCTCTGGTTCAACACGTCGAGGTTGTCTTCCAGGGCCCCCATCCACGGCAGCATTTTTTCTTCTTCCGTACCAGGCAGGAAGCCGATGTCCTCCCCAACTGGCACAGTGACCCGGGTCATGATGATTTCGCTGTAAAGCTTGGTTTCCAGTGTCTGCATCAATCCCGCAGCCAAGGTAAGCAGGGTCTTGCCCGTGCCGGCTTGCCCGAGCAAGGTGACGAAGTCGATCTCCGGGTTCATTAACAGATTCATCGCAAAATTCTGTTCGCGATTGCGGGTGGTAATTCCCCAAACCGCGTTCTTGTGATGCGAATGGTCTTTCAGGACTTCAAGGACGATCGTCTTGCCCTTGACTTCCCGTACCTGGGCCGCAAATGGGCGTTCACCTTCCTGGTAGACAAACTGGTTGACCAATAGCGACGAAGCATCCGGGCCGGTCAGGCGGTAATAGCTGCGACCATTTTCCTGCCATGATTCCATGTCCTTGCCATGGGTATCCCAGAATGTGTCGCTCAGTGCTAGCAGTCCGGTATACAAAAGGTCAGTATCTTCCAGTACCTTGTCGTTGAAATAATCCTCGGCAGCAAATCCCAGCGCTCGTGCCTTGATGCGCATGTTGATGTCTTTGGATACCAGGATGACCTGTCGCTTGGGGTGCATCTGTTGCAGATACAAGACAACGCCGAGGATCTGGTTGTCCGATTTGCCGACCGGCAAACGCAGTGGAAGCTCGGCATTGATTGCCTGGGTCTGAAACAGTAGCAGGCCGCTGGCATCGAATTCATTACGGCTGGCCAGTGGGATTCCCTCGTCGATCCGGTCACCTGCTGCACTGACCAGCTCGTCAAGAAAGCGGCTGGTTTGTCGCGCGTTACGCGCCACCTCTGACATGCCCTTCTTGTTATTGTCCAGTTCTTCCAGCGTCATCATCGGCAAGTAAATGTCGTGCTCGGCAAAGCGGAACAGGCTGGTTGGGTCGTGCATCAGGACATTGGTGTCCAGAACGAAGAGCTTGCTGGAACTGCTGGCTTTACTTTTGCTGCGTTTCGGTGCGGCCATGAGCGATCCTTTTGTTAAGCAATGGGCTGCAATGAAAAACGGCTTAGCAGCCGTCAGGATTCAATCCAGTTTTTCAATAAAATCGAGTACGGCCTGTGCGTGTCCGGGCACTTTAACTTGCCGCCACTCCCGACAAAGCTTACCGTGGCGATCAATGATGAACGTGCTTCGCTCAATGCCGCGTACTTGTTTGCCATACATGTTTTTCAACCTGATGACATCAAACAGCCTGCACGCCGCTTCGTCGGTATCGGCCAACAGTTCGAACGGCAGGGCCAGTTTGGCCTTGAAGTTCTCGTGAGACCTGAGGCTATCCCGGGAGATTCCCACGATTTCACAACCCGCAGCAGAGAATGCATCCGCCAGATCGCGAAAATCCTGGGCTTCGGTTGTGCAGCCGGGCGTATTGTCCTTGGGGTAAAAATAGATGACCAGTGTTCTGCCAAGCTTTTCGCTAAGCGTAAATGTCTGGTTGTCCGTGCCGGGCAGGGAAAAATCAGGTATTGGGGTAGGCGACATGCTGTCCTCATCGGGGTGACAGGGTATTTTCAGCATTGTCGGCACAAGGAGCCCCATCATGCAAGCGACGATGGCGGACTCTGGGGCAATTCGTGGATTACAGGTCTGCGAGAAACGGAGCGCCCTGGATTGCCAGGGGCCCGCTACGGCCGGCTATCTCACGGTACTCAATGCAGTGGTAGGGTAACGACGACAAATCAATCTGTTCATACAGATCCAGGCAGCAAACCAGTTGGTAGCCCTGGGATTTCCAGCCCTGCAACAGTCTGTCAAACAACGGTAGCAGCTTCATGCCTTCCAGTTCGGCGTGCAAGGTAAACAGGTGATCCCGATCCATGACTGCTGTCATCGCCAGCAGTGCACTATCTGCGTTCTGTTCACTAACACCATCCAGCCCGATCAATTCATCCAGGGTAGGGAGCGTAGTCGGCAACTGGGGGCAGGCGACGACTTCCCCATCCAGCACCGGTATGAAGGGATGGGTGCCGCGGGTGTCAGAGGCATACAGCAGTCCGTGTTGCTGCTCCTCTCGAAAGGCCTGTCGATTCATCTGCCAGCCAGCCGCACCGTGTGTGAGCGCTTGTTCGCCGAAAACGTCGGCAAAACGGTCAAATGCCCGCTGCATTTCCTTCGTGGTCCAGGCACAATTCTGCGATGTAACCTGATCCTGCCAACGTACATGGTCGTAGCAATGAATGCCAACTTCGAATCCAGCTGTTTTAGCCCTGCGCATGATGTCAGTACATTTGTGACCGATGTCAGGGCCGGGCAGCAGGGTGCCGTAAAGTAGCGTTTTCAGCCCGTAATGTGCAAGTACAGAGGTTCGCGATACCTTTTTCAGGAAGCCCGGGCGAAATACCCGCTTGATGGCCCTGCCTGTGTGGTCGGGGCCCAGGCTAAACAAAAAGGTTGCCCCTGCCTGAGCTCGCTGCAGAAGTTCCATCAACGCGGGAACCCCCTCGCGCGTACCACGATAGGTATCGACATCAATCTTGAGCGCGATTTTCATTTTGGCACTGAGAGCTATGGGTATCTTGAAGGCTTGCCAAATCCTGCAAAGGTTGTCTGGGGAACGCCTGGAGTCGGATGGGTATTTGTATAGTTGATTGGTGCCCAGGAGAGGACTCGAACCTCCACAGTGTTGCCACCGCTAGGACCTGAACCTAGTGCGTCTACCAATTCCGCCACCTGGGCGGGCACCAATGCTATTGATGAAGATCATACAGGCTGGAACCAACCAGATTGATTGGTGCCCAGGAGAGGACTCGAACCTCCACAGTGTTGCCACCGCTAGGACCTGAACCTAGTGCGTCTACCAATTCCGCCACCTGGGCGGGCACCAATGCTATTGATGAAGATCATACAGGCTGGAACCAACCAGATTGATTGGTGCCCAGGAGAGGACTCGAACCTCCACAGTGTTGCCACCGCTAGGAC
>CAZBWH010000010.1:0-19608 GCA_964495595.1 uncultured Burkholderiales bacterium
CCTGGGTGATTTTCATCGAGCAGAAGTGCGGGCCGCACATCGAGCAGAAGTGCGCAACTTTGGCGCCTTGCTGCGGCAGGGTGGCATCGTGGTATTCGCGTGCCCGGTCCGGGTCGAGGCCGAGGTTGAACTGGTCTTCCCAGCGGAATTCGAAACGCGCCTTGGACAAGGCATTGTCGCGAATCTGCGCGCCCGGATGGCCCTTGGCCAGATCGGCAGCGTGGGCGGCGATCTTGTAGGCCATGATGCCTTCTTTCACGTCGTCCTTGTTCGGCAGGCCGAGGTGTTCTTTCGGGGTGACGTAGCAGAGCATCGCCGTGCCATACCAGCCGATCTGCGCCGCGCCGATGGCGCTGGTGATGTGGTCGTAGCCGGGGGCGATGTCGGTGGTCAGCGGGCCGAGGGTGTAGAACGGCGCTTCGTCGCACCATTCCAGCTGCAGGTCCATGTTCTCTTTGATCAGCTGCATCGGCACGTGGCCGGGGCCTTCGATCATGGTCTGCACATCGTGTTTCCAGGCGATCTGGGTCAGTTCGCCAAGGGTTTTCAGTTCACCCAGTTGTGCGTCGTCGTTGGCATCCCAACCCGAGCCGGGGCGCAGGCCGTCGCCGAGCGAGAAGCTGACGTCGTAGGCCTTCATGATGTCGCAGATGTCTTCGAAATGGGTGTAGAGGAAATTTTCCTTGTGGTGCGCCAGACACCATTTGGCCATGATCGAACCACCGCGCGAGACGATGCCGGTCATGCGGTTGGCGGTCATCGGCACGTAGCGCAGCAGCACGCCGGCGTGGATGGTGAAATAATCGACGCCCTGCTCTGCCTGCTCGATCAGCGTGTCCTTGAAGATTTCCCAGGTCAGCTCTTCGGCCTTGCCGTCGACTTTTTCCAGCGCCTGATAAATCGGCACCGTGCCAATCGGCACCGGGCTGTTGCGCAGGATCCATTCGCGGGTTTCGTGGATGTTTTTGCCAGTCGACAAATCCATGATGGTATCGGCGCCCCAGCGGATACCCCAGGTCATTTTTTCCACTTCTTCCTGAATGCTGGAAGTGACCGCGCTGTTGCCGATATTGCCGTTGATTTTCACCAGGAAATTGCGGCCGATGATCATCGGCTCCGATTCCGGGTGGTTGATGTTGGCGGGGATGATGGCGCGGCCACGTGCCACTTCGTCGCGCACGAATGCCGGGGTGATTTCACCCGGAATCGCCGCGCCAAAACTCTGGCCGGGGTGTTGGCGTGTCAGCAGATTCACCATCTTTTCGCCCATCGGCCCGGTGGCACGCAGGCTGTCGATGTATTGCTGGCGACGCAGGTTTTCGCGGATGGCGATGTATTCCATCTCTGGCGTGATGATGCCCTGCCTGGCGTAATGCATCTGCGTTACGTTTTTGCCGGCGGCGGCGCGGCGTGGCTTGCGTGTCAGTTCAAAACGCAGCGGGTCGAGCGAGGTGTCGCTTTCGCGCTGGCGGCCGTATTCCGACGACAGCTGCGCCAGCAGCTCAGTGTCGTTGCGCTCTTCGATCCATTTTGCCCGCAGCGGGCTGAGACCTTTGCGCACGTCGATTTTGGCGGCCGGGTCGGTATACGGGCCGGACGTGTCGTAAACATAAATCGGCGGGTTTTTCTCGCCACCGAATGCGGTCGGGGTATCGCTTTGACTGATTTCACGCATCGGCACCTGAATGTCAGGGCGGCTGCCTTCGACGTAAATCTTGCGCGAATTAGGGAAAGGCTGCACCGCTGCCTCATCGACATGGGCATTCTGGGCAACGAATTGGGGGGCATTCATGAGGTGGTGTTCTCCAGTGGCAACAGCAGGGAGAACGACCGCGATTAGCGGTTGCGCTTCCCTACGCCGGGGTTAACCGGATCAGGTTCGAAGGGTATCTCTCACCCGCCCCAACTACGGCGGGACCCCCAGCGGCTGACGGTCTGCACGGCTGGCAGCCCGGTAATGCTGTGAAGCTAAATGAATTATGGGATAATTGCAAGTTGCCGAAAAACCGTACATTTTGCAGTGTTATTGGGAGTCAAAAGCATCATGAATCTGGAACAAGCGCGCTTCAACATGGTTGAACAACAAATCCGGCCGTGGGACGTGCTGGACTTCGACATTCTCGACCTGCTGTCGGTGGTCAAGCGTGAGAACTTCGTCCCGGCCGCCAGCCGGGAGCTGGCATTTGTCGACATGGAACTGCCGCTGGGCAACGGCCAGAAAATGTGGCAGCCAAAAATGGAAGCGCGTGTGGTGCAGGATCTGGCAATCAAGCCAACCGATGTCATCCTGGAAGTCGGCACCGGCTCGGGCTACCTCACTGCCCTGCTGGCCAAGCGAGGCCGTCAGGTATACAGCGTGGACATCGACCCGGCGCTGTCGGCCAGTGCGGCACAGAAACTGCAGGCTGCCGGCATCGACAATGTGATTCTTGAGGTAGGCGACGCCGCGCAAGGCTGGCCGAACAAGGGTCCGTTCGACGTAATCGTGCTCACCGGCTCGGTGCCAGTGCTGCCCGAAGCCATTAAACGGCAGCTTGTTTTCGGCGGCCGACTGTTTGCCGTAATCGGCGATGCCCCGGTCATGCGTGGCACCCTGATCACCCGGCAGGATGGCGACGCCTATTCGGAAGTGGTGCTGTTCGATACCGTGATCGCGCCACTGGTCAACGCCGAACAGCCGCAGCGTTTCAAGTTCTGATCCAGCCATGCAGCAGATCAGCGCTGAACGGCTGGCAAGCTGGCTGCGCGATCCCTCGCGCAGCCAGCCGCTGTTGCTTGATGTCCGCGAGCCGGATGAATTCACCCTCTGCCATCTTCCCGGCTCGCTGCACATTCCAATGCAGGATATCACTCGCCGCCTGAACGATATCGACGACGGCCGGCCACTGGTTGCCATCTGTCATCACGGCTTGCGCAGCCTGCAGGTAGCGCTGTATCTGGAGCACGCCGGCTTTACCGATCTTTACAACCTGCAAGGCGGCCTGGATGCCTGGGCCCTTGCCATCGACCCGTCAATGCCCCGCTACTGAGCAAGCGCTGAATCATTCAGCGCATCCCTTACGCCGGCTTGCCATTACCCGGCGCTGCCGCCAGCGGCTTGTCACCCGGCTTGCCAGCCTGGACCTGATTGCGGCCAAGATGCTTGGCGCGGTACAGCGCGGCATCGGCCGCGGCAATCATGTCGGTGGGTTTGTGCGGGTCTTTTGGCGCCATGGTGCACAGACCGATGCTGGCCGTCAGCGGAATGCCCCAACCTTCGAATGTTACCTTCAACGCTGCAATCGCCTGCCGCATCGATTCGGCAATGTGCGTTGCGCCTGCCTCGTCGGTCAACGGCAGGATGACGATGAATTCCTCTCCACCGTAACGGGCCACGATATCGCAAGGACGCTTAAGCGTATCTTGAATGGTCGAAGCGACCGTTTTCAGGCACAAGTCGCCGGCCTGATGGCCGTAGGTGTCGTTGATCTTCTTGAAGTGATCCAGATCGATCAGCATCACGGTCAGGAAATAGCCGCCGCGCTGGGCGCGCTCCCATTCCTTGTGGATTTTCTGGTCAAAATACTTGCGGTTGCGCACGCCGGTCAGGCCGTCGGTGTAATTGAGCGAGCGCAGTCTGGAATTGGCATCCGACAGCTTGCGCAAGGTGTCATCCAGCTCGGCAGTGCGTTGCAGTACCCGCTGTTCGAGCTGCCGTTTTGCGTCTTCCTGAATCCGGGTGTAGTCGTTTTGCAGGATTTTCATCCGGTGCGCCAGCGCAAACGACAACAGGATCACCTCCATGGTCGAGCCGATCTGCAGCGCATATTCAGTAACGGGATTGGCCGGCAGGACATTGAACGTCTTCAGCGAATAGAGCACCACACCCAGCAACAACGCCGACCAGGCCAGCAGGAAATAGCGCGCCTGGCCCAGCCGGCCGCGCCAGACAACCAGGCCACTGATGAATTCAAACGCTGCCGTGGCGATTGCCGCAGCGGTCGCCCCCTGAATCATCCAGCCATAGGGCAGCACCAGCGAACCGGCGGCCAGTAACACAAAAATCAGCCAAAGGAGTTTGCCAAACTGGTCCAGCAGCGGGGCTTGCGATCTCAGCTGCAGGAACGAACGAGCAAAGGTCACCGCCCCCATGAACGCAATGCTGATGAAAAACGGGGTCGCGATATTGGCCCAATCGGGATAATCCGGCCACAGATACTGCTGGCCTAAGCCATTCAGCGACAACTGGAACAAGGCATAGCCGGCAATGTAATGCACATAGTGCAGATAATTGCGATCGCCAATGACACTGAAAATCAGCAGATTGTAGGCGAGCATCGCCAGCATGACGCCGTAGTAAAGACCCAACACATACAGTTCGTTCTGGTCGCGTTCGAAAAACTGCTGCGGGCGGGAAATATGCAGTGGCAGCTGCAACGAACTGTCGGTTCTGACTCGCAGATAAACGTCCACCTGATCATTGGGTTGCAGGTCGACATTGAACACCAGATTGCGATGCTTGAATTCCCGGCGGTCAAATCGCATACGATCTCCCCCCGACGCCTGCCCCGACGAGCGCCCGTCACGAACGAAATACACGTCCACCCGGTCCAGCATCGGATAACGGGCTTCCATCAACCACTGCAGACGCTCCGGTTTCGGATTGCGCAAGGTTACCTTGAACCAGAAAGCCGACTGAGTGAAGCCGAAATTGGGCACCTCACGGCCGACCGGGCGCATCCGCTCCTGCCAGTAAGGTGTAATCAGATCGGCCAGCATCAGCCGGCCATTGGCATCTTCCAGATACAGCAGGTTCGACCCGAGTGAATGGTGCCCCACTGAGCTGTCCAGCGTAACGCTGGCAGCCTGGGCACGAATACCCAGCACAAACAGCAGTATCAGCCAGATCATCTGCCGGGCTGGTACCGGTGCCAGGATTGATGAAAATCGCAACATGAATTGAACCTCGCCTGTCCGAGCCACCGCCGCAGTGCACACCCATCGGCTGCCGGCAAGACGCTGCGTATCCGTTATCAAACGGATTTAACTATAGCAGCCGGCAACCTCCGTCGTTTACTCCCCGACAACCGACGCCAATAGCCCCATGATCCGGTCAGTTGCGCCACGATGCGCCACACTGAATGCCCGCCCGGCTTCACCCATCGCCCGTCTGCTGGCCGGATCGGCAAGCAGCGCAGCAGCCTGTTGCATCAACTGTGCGGCATTGTCGGCCTGCCGGGCTGCTCCGGCGTGTATGGCCAGCTGGCTGGCTTCGGCAAAATTGAACATGTGCGGGCCAAACAGTACCGGCGTGCCGACGGCACAGGCTTCGATCAGATTCTGCCCCCCCAGTGGCGCAATGCTGCCCCCGATGATTGCCACATCGGCCACCCGGTAATACGCAAACATTTCTCCCATACTGTCACCCAGCCAGGCCCGTGTTCCGGCCCCGACCGGTGCTGACTGGCTGCGCCGTGACACTGACAGGCCTCGTTGCTGCATCAGCGCCAGCACTTCGTCGAAACGCTGCGGGTGCCGGGGCACCATCACCAGCAACAGGTTTTCTGGCCAGTCTTGCAGCCGGAAAGCGTCGAGCAGCAAGGCTTCCTCGCCATCGCGGGTGCTGGCAAGCAACAGCACAAGCCGCGAGCCGATCAGTTCCCGAAGGGTATCGGCCTGTTGATCAAGTTGTCCGGGCGGCTGTACATCAAACTTGATGTTGCCGCAGACCTCTACCCTGCGCGCTCCCAGTGCGACGATCCGCTCAGCATCGGCTATCGTTTGCGCGGCCACGGCATCCAGCCCGGCAAATGCCGGGCCAGCCAGCCAGCGCAGTCGCTGGTAACCTTTCGCTGACCGTTCGGACAGCCGCGCATTGACCAGCATCAGTGGCACGCCCAGCCGCTGGCACGACCCAACCAGATTGGGCCAGACTTCGGTTTCCATCAGAATGCCGAAACGAGGCCGGAAATGCCGCAGGAAGCGGTCGGTCAACCAAGGCAAGTCGTAGGGCAGATACACGCAGCGCACCGAGTCTCCAAACAATTGTCTGGCTGCCTCGCGGCCGGTCGGTGTCATCTGGGTCAGCAGCAGTGTGCAATCCGGGTAGGCTTGCAGCAAGCGTCGCACCAACGGTGCAGCGGCGTGGGTTTCTCCCACCGACACCGCGTGCAGCCAGATCACATCACCCGACACCGGCAAGTAGTGCCCGAAGCGTTCACCAAGATGCTGCCGGTAAGCCGGCAACCGGCGCCCCTTCCACCACAGACGCAGCAATACCAGCGGCATGGCCAGCACGAACAGCAGGGTATAAAGCCAACGACTCATGCCAGCACCTGTTGCAACACCTGCATGACCTCGTCAGCACTCGGTGACGCTCCGATCCGCCCCAGGTTGACATGAAACGCACTGCCCAGCACACCGGTCAAGCCAGGTTCGCTGGCACAATACAGCGCAATCACCGGCACACCGACTGCTGCCGCCAGATGGGTCAGGCCAGTGTCAACGCCAACCACCGCGACTGCGCCAGCCAGAAGCGATGCGGCTTCTGTCAGGTTCAGCCTCGGGGCGACCTGCGCCCCCGGAATGCTGGCCGCCAGCCGCTGCGCCCGCTGCTGTTCCGCATCACTCCCCCAGGGAAACACCAGCCGCACACCATAGTCATTCAACCATCGCCCCAACCGTACCCACTCGGCTTCTGACCATTCCTTGTCACTGCGGCTGGTAGCATGCAAGGCAGGCAGATAAGCGCCCTCCTTCAGCCAATCGGGCCTGTCCGGGGCAACCCGCACGCCGTAATCAAGCTGGCCCGGCAGCGAATAACCGAATGCGGCAGCCAGCAACAAGCGATTGCGTTCAACCGCCGGCAACGCCCGGTCAACCGGAAACCGTCGCTGATAAAAGCAGCTTGCCAGTGGCTCACGGGCACTGTGCCAGTCATATCCACAGCGCACTCCACTGCTCAGACAACCAATCCAGGCGCTCTTGAGCAAACCCTGGGCATCAATGACCAGATCGTACTGCCGCTGCTGAACTACCCCTCGAAAAGCAGCAAGTTGCTCGCGAACCTCTCGGCTGAAAGGGGCCTTGCGCCAGCGCCGGATTGCGACCGGCAACACCCGGTCAACCGCTGGATGCAGGGCTGGTATCTCGGCAAAACTGCCCTCAACCACCCAATCGAGCCGCAACGATGGCAAGGAACGTTGCAAATCCGAAACCGCAGGCAAGCAATGAATGACATCGCCCATTGACGATGTCTTGACGAGAAGGACATTTGGCATGCCGGTATTGTAACAGTGCCAGACATCGATCCACCGTCCACACATTGTCCACACCTTTCCAGCAGCCTGGCTGCATATCCATACAGACGAAAAAACATATTGGTTTCAGTAAATTGACCCAGCTATCCACCGGCTTCGGCCGCCTGATCAATCCAAAATCGCCTGCCACGCACTGCCCAAGCTGATTTACCCGGCAAACGGCTACCGGATGGCCTCAATGTGGACAGACCGGCTGATTTCCTTGCAGATCAATCGTCTGGCCAACGCACCTGCTGGGTGGCATTTAGAGATCAAATGTGCACAAGCCACTATCGACCGCAACGACCAAAATTGATCCAGAATCCGCACACAGCAGCCAATCGGATTGATACCTGATTTTTCAACAACGTAACGTTATGAAAAAAAATGTATTTCATTACTTGTCCAGAAAATGTGCTGCTCTTTATCTAGTTATTACCAGTTTTCTTTGTTCCTGTTTAAATAAGGGATATCTGCATCTGCCGGGATGCTATGGTATGGTTGGCGTTTCATCTGACAGCCTCATGTCATGCAACAGCGTTTATCTGCCGTCTTGATCACCCTCAACGCTGCCGACCAACTGGAACCCTGTTTGCAAAGCCTCGATTTTGCAGATGAGATCATCGTGGTCGATTCGGGAAGCAGCGACGCTACCGTCGAACTGGCCCGTCGTTACCGAGCAAAAGTCATTCACCAGGACTGGCTGGGCTTTGGCCGGCAAAAACAATTTGCAGTGAGCCAGGCCAGCCATGACTGGGTATTGTGTGTCGACGCTGACGAGCGGATCAGCCCATCGCTAAAACAATCCATCCTTCAAGCCATGACTAGACCTGTTGCCACCGCGTTTCGCATGCCGCGCAGCAACAAATTCATGGGGCGTTTCCTGAAACACGGAGAAGGTTATCCCGACTGGAGCCTGCGCTTGTTTGATCGGCGCCAGGCCAGATGGTCAGACGATGCGGTTCATGAAAAGGTGCTTTACCAATCCAGCATCGGCACACTTGCCGGCGATCTGCTGCATGAATCGGGAGAAGACATTGCTGTGTATCTGCAGAAGCAGAACCGGTATACTTCGCTGCAGGCTGAGATTTTGTTTCAGGCAGGAAAACAGGCTGGCCCGGCCAAATTGCTGTTCAGCCCCTTGTTCCGCTTCGTCCGCTTCTACCTGCTCAAACGAGGCTGCCTGGACGGATTGCCCGGCTTGGTACATATCCTGATTGGCTGTTTCAACAGTTTCAGCAAATACGCCAAACTCATCGAACTCAACCGCATACACAGATCACAACGATGAAAATTCTGGTTACCGGTGCTGCCGGATTCATCGGCATGCATGTCAGCCATGCCTTGCTGCTCCGCGGTGATAACGTAGTCGGGATCGATAACCTGAACGACTATTACTCGCCGGCACTCAAACAGGCACGGCTGCGCCAGCTTGAAGTTTCACCGCGATTCGAATTTCATCAAATCGATATTGCCGATAGCCCGGCCATAAGCGTATTGTTTGCCAGCCAGGGTTTTGACGCCGTCGTCCATCTGGCAGCACAGGCGGGAGTGCGATATTCGTTGCAGAATCCGCATGCCTACACACAAAGCAATCTGGTCGGCTTCACCAACATGCTGGAAGCCTGCCGCCACCATCCTGTCAAACACCTGGTGTATGCCAGCAGTTCCAGCGTTTACGGCGGCAACACCAAAGTACCATTCAACGAAGATGACAACGTCGATCATCCAGTGAGCTATTACGCAGCTACCAAAAAAGCCAATGAGCTGATGGCACACAGCTATTCAAATCTGTACCGGATAGCAGCGACTGGCTTGCGTTTTTTCACCGTATACGGCCCTTGGGGCAGGCCTGACATGGCAATGTGGTTGTTTACCGAAGCAATTCTGCAGGGTCGCCCGATCAAGGTGTTCAATCACGGCAAACTGCAACGCGATTTCACCTACATCGACGATATCGTTGAAGGAGTGGTCAGGGTACTGGATCAACCACCTGCCAATTCTGCTGACAGGGTGCCTCACCGGGTATTCAATATCGGCAATCACGTACCGGTTGAACTGGAAACCTTTATTTCAACGCTCGAACAGTCGCTGGGACGAGAAGCCATCCGCCATTATCTGGACATGCAACCGGGTGATGTACTGGCAACCTATGCCGATACCGGCAAATTACAGCAAACAGTGGGATTCCAGCCTGATACGGCGCTGGCTGACGGCGTAGCACGTTTTGTTGCGTGGTATCGTGACTATCACCGTCAGTAAGCCAAGCGACAGGAATCAGGCTGACAACCAGACATGACGTAACCGGGCGGCATTGGTGCCCGCATCTCCCTGGCCAAACAGGGCTTGAATCACCGCCGCTGCACTGGCGCCCGACCGAGCAACCAGACCGATGGTGTGCATATCAATACCGCCAATGGCAACGATCGGTACTTTGAGCATGGCTCGGGCTTGTAGTAGCAGCTCCAGCGATGCCCGCCGCGCAGCCGGTTTGGTTGGCGAACTGAACATGCTGCCGAAAGCGACATAATCCACACCGGCTGCAACAGCCTGACTGGCCAGTGTCAGCTGGTCGTAGCACGAGGCGCCGATAATGGCCCGGTGACCGAGCTGCTGACGTGCAGCAACAAGATCGCCATCATCGTTCCCCAGATGCACACCGTCTGCTGCAATCGCGCAGGCCAGCTCGACATCATCATTGATCAAGAACGGCACACCAGCCGCCCGGCAAAGCGCTTGCAGGCCACGGGCCTGATTCAGGCGCAAACCGGCGTCAGATGATTTATTGCGGTACTGCAGGACATTGATTCCGCCTTGCAACGCTGCTGACACCTGGCACAACAGAACGGAACTGTCTGCGGTATCCGGCGTAATGGCATACAGGCCACTAATCTGTGGCGGGTTCATTGTCATCACGTACCCAGAACCAGCGATCGGGAACGAATTGCCCCATGCCAGGCCGATAGCCGGCTTTCAGCGATTGCCAGGTATACTCCTGCGCTTCACGGATGGCTTCGGGCATTTCCATGCCCACTGCCAGACAGGCCGCGATCGCCGAGGCCAGTGTACAACCCGAACCATGGTAGCTGCCTGACAAACGCTGCCAGCTGTCAGCACGCACCTTGCCACCGCGGTTGTACAGCGTATTGACAACCTGATGAGTATTTTCGTGCGTGCCGGTAATCAGTACGTACTCGCAGCCCAGGCCACGAATTCGCCGGGCACATTCATCCAGCGACAGCTCACTGTCGTCATCATCGACCAAGCGACGAGCTTCAATCGAATTGGGTGTGATGACCATGGTGTGTGGAATCAGCAGGTCACGCATGGCAGCGATCAGTTCATCGGTGGCAAATTCGTCACCGGCACCGGATGCCAGGACCGGATCGAGCACCAAGGGAATGTCGGGGTAATCAGCCGCAATTTCGGCAATGACCGCAACATTGTCGGCACTGCCAATCACGCCAACCTTGAATGCTGCCACAGGCATGTCTTCCAGGATCATCCGGGCCTGATCGGCAACCCAGTCAGCTTCCATTGACAGCAGATCGTCGACCCCTACCGTATCCTGAACGGTAATGCCGGTAACCACCGACAGGGGGTGACAACCCAGGCTGGCCAATGTCAGGATATCGGCCTGTAGACCGGCTCCGCCGGAGGGGTCGGTTGCGGCAAAGGTGAGAACAATTGGAAACGGTCTGGAGGACATCGACGGCTACTTTCGCCAAATCGGTTAGAATAATGGGATTCTAGCCGAAGCAGCAATAATGGTTGGATGCGCAACTTGCCATATTGCATCTGATCGGCTGGCCGGTTTTGCAGGCACACTAAAGTATCTTCCTGACTGAAGCGCCGTTTTTTCGGGAATGACCTACAACGCACATATCCATCATGATCGTGAAACGTGTAATTTTTCCATTGATGCTGGCAAGCATGCTGGCTGGCACGGGTTGCCAGTCGGTTCGTACTACCTCTGGTGGTGCGATCGGCGTTGACCGCGAGCAGAAAATGGCGCCCTCGTGGTTGCTGTCGGAGCAACAGGTTACGCAAGCTGCGGCACAATCGTATTCCCAGACCCTGAGCTCTGCCCGCCAGTCGGGGCGACTGAACACTGATACGGTCAATGCCAAAAGAATCAATGCCATCGCCCAGCGATTGATACCGCATGTAGGCATTTTCCGCGGTGATGCGCTCAACTGGCGCTGGGAAGTCAATCTTGAGACCCGTGACGAACTGAATGCATATTGCGCTCCGGGTGGCAAAATCATGTTTTTTACCGGCATCATCAACCGTTTGAAGCTGACCGATGATGAAATCGCCGCCATTATGGGGCACGAAATGGCCCATGCATTGCGTGAGCATGGCCGGGAAGCAATGTCTCGTGACATGGCCCGTCAACTGGGAATGAATGTACTGGCCATGACTGGCAAGGTCAGCACCGAAAAACTCGACCTGATCAACCAGGGCAGCGGCATGTTCCTGCTCAAATACAGCCGCGACAACGAAACCGAGGCCGACCTGTTGGGACTGGAACTGATGGCGCGTGCCGGATACAACCCGAATGCCGCAGTCAGCCTGTGGGGCAAGATGGCTGCGGCCTCCAACGGAGGCCCACCGGTCTGGCTGTCCACTCATCCATCCAGCCAGGCGCGACAGGAAGAACTGCGCAGCAAGAGCGAACGGGTAATGCCGCTCTACGAACAGGCTCGCAAGGGTAAGGGCAAGCGCTGACCACCGATGGACAATACCTACCTCTGGCTGAAAGCCTGGCACATCATTTTCGTGATCAGCTGGTTCGCCGGCCTGTTTTACCTGCCACGCCTGTTCGTCAACCATGCTATGGTCGAAGATCAACCCACCCGCGACCGGCTGGCGTTGATGGAACACAAGCTATACCGCTTCATGACTCCATTAGGTATGCTGGCGATCATTCTCGGCATCTGGCTGTGGCAGGCTTACGGCTTCAGCGGTGGCTGGATGCATGCCAAGCTGACACTGGTCAGCTTGCTGGCCGGTTATCATCTGTACTGCGGCCGCCTGCTGCGAGAATTTGCTGCCGGCCGCAACCGGCGCAGCCACGTCTGGTATCGGGTATTCAACGAACTACCAGTATTGCTGCTGTTTGCGGTGGTCATTCTGGTAGTGGTCAAACCATTCTGAAAACAATCCGGGTAACGATATGACATCGAACAACCAAATCTTGTTTGAACGGGCACAACGCCATATTCCCGGCGGCGTCAATTCACCGGTCCGGGCTTTCGGCAGCGTTGGCGGCACACCGCGTTTTTTTGTCAAGGGTCAGGGCGCGTACGTCTGGGATGCCGATGGCAAACAGTACATCGACTATGTCGGCTCCTGGGGCCCGTTGATTCTTGGTCATGCCCATCCGCAAGTCATTGACGCGGTCAAGCGGGCCGCTGAAAACGGCTTGAGCTTCGGGGCGCCTACCGAACAGGAAATCGAACTTGCCGACCTCGTTTGCGACATGTTGCCTTCGGTAGAAAAACTCCGCTTGGTCAGCTCGGGCACCGAAGCCACCATGAGTGCGATTCGGCTCGCCCGTGGTTTTACCGGCAGGGACAAGATCATCAAATTCGAAGGCTGCTATCATGGCCATGCCGATTCGCTGCTGGTCAAGGCCGGATCCGGCTTGCTGACTTTCGGCAACCCCAGCTCTGCCGGAGTGCCGGTGGCAGTGGCAGCCGATACCATCGTGCTGCAATACAACCATCCGCAACAGTTGGCCGACACATTTGCCGGCATTGGTGGGCAAATCGCCGCCATTATCGTTGAACCGGTTGCCGGTAACATGAATCTGATCCAGCCGACCGATGAATTCCTGCAGGCCATGCGCAGCCTGTGCGATCAGCACGGTGCCTTGCTGATCTTTGACGAAGTCATGACCGGCTTTCGTGTCGGCCCTGGCTGTGCCCAGGGACTGTTCGGAATCCGGCCGGATCTGACCACGCTGGGCAAGACCGTCGGTGGCGGCATGCCACTGGCCGCATTTGGTGGCCGTGCAGATGTCATGGACAGGATTGCCCCGCTGGGCCCGGTATATCAGGCGGGCACGCTGTCCGGCAATCCGGTCGCCGTGGCTGCAGGCCTTGCCACTCTCAGGTTGCTGCGCGAGCCGGGGTTTTACGATCGCCTGGCAGCAGCCACCCGGCGAATGGTGGAAGGCTTGTGCCGGGTAGCTGGCGATACTGGCCAGACCTTTTCGGCCCAATCAGTTGGAGGGATGTTTGGCGTGTATTTTGCGGAACGCTGCCCATCGTCGTTCACGGAAGTGATGCAGGCAGACAAGGAACGCTTTAACCGCTTTTTTCATGGCATGCTCGATCAAGGTGTCTATTTCGCGCCTTCGGCATTCGAAGCTGGTTTTGTCTCGGCAGCCCATACCGATCTGGACATCGATGCCACCATCAATGCTGCAGCCAAGGTCATGGCCAGGCTGTAACCTTTCCCGTCTGACTGGCATCAATCCGGCGCAAACTGCCTCTGGCGGATTGCGCCTTTGTACTTTTGCAGGCCACCGTGATTGTCGCGGCTCAAGTTTCCTGCTGCACTGCCGATGCATATTGCATTGCAGCATAATGAGTTGATGATGATTTATACCCGCATTTCCCGGATCAGGATGCCACTGCCAGCCAGCGAACTGACCCGATTGCCTGCCGATGACCCCGAACACTTCCGGACGGAAACGGCTGAGCTACCAGAGCAGTTGGCGGAACGACGCGCTGGCCAGGATCGTCGCATGCAACACCGTCGCCTGCAGCGAACTTCGCCCTGGCTGGATACCCGCTCCGGGCTTGATCGACGCCGGGCCGGCCGGCGGGCCAGTGATCTGCCGGAAGCGGTATCACTCAAGGTTTAAATGACGCCAAACAGAAATTAGAGCTTTAACCGCTATTGCGCTAATGGCGACGATAGAAATTATTGGCATGCAAGGCGCAGGCATATCCCATATAGTTTGGCCGTATATTAACAAATGATAATTTACTGCCATGGATAGAATTCAACGTACGCAAGATCGTTCCCGCCTTGGTCGTCTGCTGATCGAAAAGGGGATCATTTCCGAAGCCCAGCTTGATCGGGCGATTGCACAACAAAGGCAGTCCGGCCAGAAGCTGGGTGAGATTCTGACCGAATGGAACATCGCAACCCAGCGTCAGATCAACGGCGTATTGCGCCGCCAGCGGCACATGCGGGTCGCTGCCGCGGTCGCGACTGCACTGTTGGGGCCGATCCAGGCGTTTGCTGCGGCACCGGCTCCGGTGAGCCAGATCAGCGCAACACAATCTGCTTCACGGACAAGCGGTGGTTTGCAGGCCATGAGTGAAGACGAGATGGGTGATATCTCAGCCCAGGGGATTACCCAGGATGCACTGATGGATATTGCCCGTCACAGCAAAGATGGCGATGGGCTGGAAGTGGTGAAGGATCTGGCCAAGCTGATGAATCCGGTATTGCAGATGCTGGAATCTGAAAGCACCATGAAAGATGTCGTGTACGATCCTGAGAATGCCAGGGCGGTGGTCAACAAGGACGGATCGGTTACCTTGCGGCTGCCCAGTTCGATCGGTGAGCTGAGCTTTCGCAATATCAGGGTGCAGGGTGACACCAGTGGCGGCAGCTTGGGCAGCATCGTGATCCGGGGTATCGATTTGCGTGGCAGTTCGATTACGGTGGCCACCAGCCGCTGAATTCGCTCTCGCCGGCACAAAAGGGTGAATCATTTGATTCACCCTTTTGTTTTGGATGCTGCCCTTGCGGACTGATCAGCGCTGGCGGCGGTAGATCAGCCCACCTTCCAGCAATATTTCGTCTGCGGCGAGTGTTTCCTTGCACTGGTCGGCGCTGGTGCGTTCGAAGGTGCATATCTGCCCATCGAACATGACCGACGAGGCAATCGGTCTGCCGCCAAAATAGCCAATGATCTCAGCCGAGGCGTCGACCAGATGCGCTGCCACTGGCAACGGCTGGCGCTGTGGGGCGGTGTCGGCTGTCGCGGGAGTGTCCAGCCGGGGCGCAGGGCGCGAGTCTGGCATCAGTAGCTGGATGTATAACCGGTACAGCCACAGTGGCACTACGACGCGCAGCACGCGTTTTTGCGGGGTGATGACACAGGTGACCGGAAAGCGGAAGCGACACTGTGCACATTCTGCGCGGGCAGCCAGCAGGATGCGTTCGTTGATGTTGGCTGCGATGCCGTGCATCTGTGCAGCAGACACTGTCTTGCCACAATGCGGGCATTTTTTGGCAAACTGCTGTACGCGATCACCGTTACGGAACTGGATCGGCAGGAAATGGCTGATTTTGTCGGACTTGACCATTGGCTCGGACGGGTGTGGAATAAATGCTGGCGGCAGAATATGCCAACGTATTCTAACCAACTGCAAGCTGGCTGGAAAGCAGTCTGTCGTCAGCCTGTATTCCTGCTGGCCGGGATCATTCCTCCACGATCAATTCGCCTGCTTCGCCTTGTTCGACATGGGCTTGCAGAAAGCCAGCCTGATGGTTGCAATAAAAGCGGTAGGTGCCGGTGCGAGTGGGGGTGAAGGTCACGATGTTGTTTCGCTGCGAAATGAAGGTGTCGATCTTCATGCCTGCCTCGGCGGCGCGGATGACAAACTTGTGCTTGTTGACACCGTCGGGAATGCGAAACAGCAGTTCGACCGGTTTGCCGACCTTGACGGTGATCCGGTCCGGCCGGTAGTAATAATTGCCGACATACACCTGCTGACGCTGTACGCCGTCCTCACCCATGACCGCAGCCCGCTCCTTGGGTTGATCCTTCGGGGAGGCCTGCACGGGAGCAGACAGCAGGGCGGCGCTCAGCGCCAGCAGCAGGGGAATGCGGGTCATCGAATTTTCTCCTCTTGGGTCAGTCTGTTGTAATGCTGCGCAGATTAGCACAATGCTGAGCGGGCCAGTGCCCGCTGCCCATGACAGTTGTCAAGTAGCTGGCAAAGCGGCCATGCTAGAATCTTCGCCATTAGCCACCCCGGTAGATTCCAGATCGTGAACCAGAGTATCCAGACGCCCCGCAAGATTGTCATCGCTTCGCGCGAGAGCCTGCTGGCCATGTGGCAGGCAGAGCATATCCAGGCCCGCCTGCAGGCCCTGTACCCGGACACCGAAGTCAGCATTCTGGGCATGACGACCCAGGGTGACCGCATTCTGGATGTCACCTTGAACAAGATCGGTGGCAAGGGCTTGTTTGTCAAAGAGCTGGAGGCGGCTCTGGAAGAGGGGCGGGCGGACATCGCCGTGCATTCAATGAAAGATGTGCCGATGGTGTTGCCGGCCGGGTTTGTGCTGGCGGCAATCGGTGAACGGGAAGATCCGCGCGACGCTCTGGTGTCGGGGCGCTACGCTTCACTCGACCAGTTGCCGCCAGGCGCGGTGGTGGGTACCTCAAGCCTGCGGCGGGAATGCCAGATTCGCGCGCGCTACCCGCGTCTGCAGGTTCAGCCCTTGCGTGGCAATGTGCAAACGCGCCTGCGCAAGCTGGACGAGGGTCAGTACGATGCCATCATTCTGGCGGCGGCCGGCTTGCGGCGATTGGGGCTGGCCGAGCGAATCACTTGCCTGCTCGATACCTGTGACAGCCTGCCGGCAGTGGGCCAGGGCGCGCTGGGAATCGAGATTCGTGCTGATCGTGCGGATTTGCAGGCGTGCCTGGCACCGCTTAACCATCCGGCTACCGCAGCCTGTGTTCGTGCCGAACGCGAAATGAGCCGGCAATTGAATGGCAGCTGCCAGGTGCCGCTGGGCGGATTTGCCGAATGCCATGCCGGCCGGTTGCAGTTGCGTGGCTTTGTCGCCATGCCGGATGGTACCCGGCTGCTTCGAGCGGCTGATTCCGGTGCTCTGGATGAGCCGGAAGCGTTGGGAGCACGGGTGGCGGCGATGTTGCGTGAACAAGGTGCGGCCGAGGTCATCCGCTCGCTGGAGTACTGAGCAGCATGGTCGATTCGCTGGCGGGTTTGCGGGTTGTAGTCAGCCGGCCTGCCCGGCAGGCGGCCGGCCAGATGGCCCGGTTTGCCGATGCGGGTGCCGAAGTGGTCTCGCTGCCAATGATCGAAATCAAGCCGGCAAACGATCTGGCGCCGCTGGCTCAGGCTGCGGCGGTGCTGGCGGGTTACCAGTGGGTAGTGTTTGTCAGCCCGAGTGCAGTGGATCAAGCAATGCCGGTGCTGCTGGCGGCAAGCAACTGGCCTGACCGGACGCAGGCGGCGGTGGTGGGCAAGGGCAGCGCTGCTGCGTTTCGCCGCTGGGTTGCGATCGACCCGCTGTGCCCGACTGACGGCCAGGATAGCGAGGCGCTGCTGCGCCAGCCACTGTTGCAACAGATGCACGGCCAGCGGGTGCTGATCCTGCGTGGCAACGGCGGGCGGGAGTTGCTGGCCGATACGCTGCGTGCCCGTGGGGCCGAAGTTGACGTGGTCTGCGCTTACCAGCGGGTGCGACCGGATGTCGACCCGGCGCCGTTGCTCGAACGCCGGCTGACAGCGCTGATCGTCACCAGCGGGCAAGTGCTGGACAACTTGCTGGCGCTCGTTGGAGAAAGTGGACGCCTGTCGCTACAATCGAATCCCTTGCTTCATATTTTTGCCATTCATCCACGGATTGCCGATCACGCCCGCCAGCTGGGATTCTCGCAGGTCAGGGTGGCCGGGCCAGACGATCAGGCGTTGCTGCTTGAGCTGGTGGAATGGTTTGCACACGAGAAAGCGTCAATGAACAAGCTTCCCGTTCCGGAGGATGCGCCCGCCCGCCCGGTGGCTGCAGAGCCTGTTCCGCCGGTTGCCGGCGAGCCGATGTCCAGGCAGGCCGACCCTGCCTGGCGGCAGCCCGCCGTGTGGCTTGCCGCGCTGGCATTGCTGGCCAGTGGTGCCCACTGGTTGCAGACCCGGCAGCAGATGGCTGCCTTGCAGCTGGAAGCGGGCACCTTCAACCGCGATAGCCGGCAACTGGCTGATCGTAACCAGGAGCTGGCGCGCCAGCTGCAAACCCGGCTGGCGGTGCTGGAAAGCAAGGTCAACGAGAGCCACAGCCAGCAGCTTGCGTTGCAGGCGATGTATCAGGAGTTATCGCGCGATAGTGACGACACCTCGCTGGCCGACGTCGAGCAGGCACTGGAGCTGGCGGACCAGCAGCTGCAGCTGGCTGGCAATGTGCGCACGGCGCTGATTGCACTGCAAAACCTCGATCAGCGGTTGCAAGGCAGCGGCAAACCGCACTGGATCGCCATCCGGCGGGCCGTGGCGGCCGATGCCGAGGCGCTGAAGAAAGCTCCGTTTGTCGATACGGTAGGAATCAGCGTGCAGATCGACAACCTGGTCAGCCAGGTGGACAAATTACCGCTGGTGGTGGAAAAGCCGCAACCGCGTCAGCCTGTGGTCAGCCAGGGAGGGGATTCGCCTCCCGGATGGCTGGCGCAGATGGCCGGCGACATCTGGCGTGAGATCAAGCAACTGATCCGGGTGCGGCGGCTGGAGCGGCAGGAGCCCTTGCTGCTCTCGCCGGAGCAATCATTTTTCCTGCGCGAAAACCTCAAATTGCGTCTGCTGGACGCGCGGATTGCCAATATCCAGCGCGATGGCACGACTTTCAAAGTCGACCTGCGCGCTGCGCAGGATTATCTGGAACGGTATTTCGACAGCAGTGCGCCGGCCACAGCGCGCTTTACCGAGGCGCTCAAGCAACTGCAGCAGACCGAAATTGCAGTGCAGATGCCGACACTGGCCCGCAGCCTGGCTGCGGTGCAGGATGCCCGGCTGGCGCGGGAGAGGATCCAGCCGTGAGACCGCTGCTGCTGTTCCTGGCCATTTTTGCGGCCATGGTCACCCTCACCCTGTTCATGCAGGTCAACGATGGCTTTGCGCTGATCGTCGTGCCGCCCTACCGGGTCGATCTGTCGCTGAATGCGGTGATTTTGCTCCAGCTGCTGGCTTTCGTGGTGGTGTACGGCATTTTGCGACTGGTGTTCGTCACTCTCGATCTGCCCAACCGGGTGCGCGCCTACCGTGAACGTCGCGCTGAGCGCCAGGCTCGGGAAAACCTGCTTGAGGCATTGCAGGCTTTTCTGGAAGGGCGGTTTAACCGGTGTGAAAAGGCTGCGGGCAAAGCCATGGCGCTGGAGCAGCGCGCCGAGCCCCGGGTGCTGGCGGCCCTGCTCGGCGCCCGCGCCGCCCATGCCATTCGCGATTACGGAAAACGTGACGTGTATCTGGCCAGGGTCGACAGCTTTGATCAGCGGCCCAGCCTGGCTGTGCTGATGACCCGTGCCGAGCTCGAATTCGACCAGCGCCGTCTGGATGAC